>NZ_LIQR01000629.1 GCF_001418575.1 Peterkaempfera griseoplana | reverse complement strand
CCATGGCAATCTGGCGTACGGCTGGGGTGGGCGGCGCCGGCCGTTCGCGCACTCGCGGTATCTGGCGCACGCGTTCCCGATCGGGACCAACGCGGGGCAGTGGATGCTGGCCAACGCCGTGGGGGCGCACCCGGCGGTGGTGACGCTGGGGCGGTTCACCCCGGGCCGTTTCGCCAGGATGATCGAGCAGTACCGGGCCGGGACGGTGTTCCTGGTGCCCACGATGGCGATCGAGTTGCTGGCGGCGGGTGCGCACACCAGGGCGGACCTGTCGAGTGTGCTGCTGCTGGGTTCGGCGGCGGCGCCGCTGCCGGGCACGGTCGCCGCGCAGCTGACCGCGGCCTTTCCCCGGGCGACGATCGCCAACTACTACACCTCCACCGAGGCCGCTCCGGCGCAGACGGTGATGCTGTACGACCCGGCGCGCCCGTCCAGTGTCGGCAGGCCGGCGTCGGGTGGGGCCGTGCGGGTCGCCACCGCGGAGGGTGAGCCGCTGCCCGCGCACACCACCGGTGAGGTGTGGATGCGGTCCCCGACGGCGAGCCGCAGCTACTACGGCGACAGCGCCGGGACGGACACGGTCTTCCGGGACGGCTGGGTGCGGATGGGTGACCTGGGTTATCTGGACGACGAGGGTTATCTGCATCTGGTCGACCGGGAGAGCGACGTCATCAAGTCCGGTGCGCACAAGGTCTCCACGCTGCATGTGGAGGAGGCGGTCTACGGGTGTCCGGGGGTGGTGGAGGCGGCGGCGTTCGGGGTGCCGCATGCCGCGCTGGGCAAGGCGGTCGCCGTCGCCGTGGTGGGTCCGGTCGACCACGCCGCCCTGCGGACCTTTCTCCGGGACCGCCTGGCACCCCATGAAATGCCGCACCACCTCCTCACGCTCGACGCACTGCCCCGCAACCACGGTGGCAAGGTCGACAAACGCGCACTCAGAGAGGTCGTCCTTTGAACCGACTCTCCAACGCCCAGCACGGAATGTGGACAGCCGCACGGACGGGCGCCGCAACCGCGTACCACATGCCGGTGGTGATAACCCTGGGCGCGCCACCCGACCGCGACGCACTCGCCGCCGCCTGCCGTGCCGTCGTCACCCGGCATCCGCAGCTCGCCGCCGCCGTACGGGAGCGCGACGGCGTACCCGTGCTGGAGCCCGCGGCGGAGCCGCCCGTGCTGGAGTCGGCGGACTCGATCGAAGAGGTCGTCACCCGTCCCTTCGACCTCGGCGCAGGCCCCCTGGTGCGCTTCGCGCTGGTGGGCGGGCGGACCCTGGTCGTCGTCGCCCACCACCTGGTCTTCGACGGGCACTCCAAGGACCTGCTGGTCGCCGAGCTCTCCGCGGCGATGGCGGCGACCACGGCGACGGCGGACGCGCCTCCGGTGACCGCCGCGTCCCCGGTGGCCGCCGCGTCCCTGGCGGACGGCGGCGACAGACCCGGGCGGGACGCGCCCGCAGACTCCGAGACCGCCCGGCAGCGCAACATCGACTCCGCCACCGAGGAGGCCGCCCGGTTCTGGGCACCACGCTGGCACGAGCCGCCGGCGACCCGGGTACCCGGCGGCGAGCTGCGCTCCCGCGCCGCGGCCCCCGGCGCGGCGCTGGAGTTCCCGCTGGAGATACCCGGCCTCGACGGGGTGACCCGGTTCGAGGTGCTGGTGGCGGCGCTGCACACCGTGCTCGCCTCCTACGGCAACGCCGAGGTGGTCACCGCCCTGGACCTCTCCACCCGCACGGCGGCCGAAGCCGGACTGATCGGCTGCCACGTCAATGAGCTGCCGCTCTTCTCCCGGCCGTCACCCGACGAGCCGTTCAGCGGATTCGCCGCCCGGCTGCGCACCGAACTGCGCGAGCTCTACCGCCACCGTGAGGTGCCGCTCGCCCGGGCGGTCCGCGGGATCCGGCCGCATGCCGCGCTCGCCCCGGTGTCGATCAGCTATCGGCGCCTGCCGGACGTGGCGAGCCCGCTGGGCGATGTGCAGTGGCTCGCCTTCAACCACAGCGTCCGGGGTGCCCTGCAGCTGCAGATCGCCCACGGGCCGCACGGCGCCCTCGCCAGCCTCCGCCACGACCCGCGCGAGCTCCCCGACCCGGCGCACTTCGCCGACGACCTGGTCGGGCTGCTGGCCGCGGTGGGCAAGGAACCCGGCCGGCCGCTGGGTGGGCTGGTACGGTTCGCGCCCGCCCCGGTCGCACCGGACGGTCCCCCCGACCCCGCACCGCTGACCGCGGCATCTGCCGCCGATGTCCCGGCCGCGGACGAAGCCCTGGTCGCACAGATCCGTACGATCTGGGAGCAGGTGCTGGACCTGGCGCCCATCGAGCCCCACGACGACATCTTCGACCTTGGCGGCCACTCGCTGACGATCACTCAGATCATCGCGCGGATGCAGCAGCAGCTGGGGCTGGAGATCGGACTGGACGACTTCTTCGACAACCCCACCATTGCCGGCGTCGTCGCCGTGGTCAGACGATGAGCACCACCGCGGCGCCGGAGGACCACCTCCCGCTCACGGAGCCGGCCGACGAGGACCTGTCGCTGATGCTCACCATCAGGGCGTTCGAGCTGAAGCTGCTGGAGCTGTTCGGCAGGGGGATGCTCAACGGGACCACGCACACCTGCCTGGGGCAGGAGTACATCCCGGTGGCGATGGAGGGGTTGCTGCGGCCGGGGGACCATGTCTTCAGCAACCATCGGGGGCACGGTCACTACCTGGCCCGGCACCGGGACCCGGAGGGCCTGCTCGCGGAGATCATGGGCCGGGCGGGCGCGGTGTGCGGCGGGGTCGGCGGCAGCCAGCACATCCGCCGGGAACGCTATCTGTCCACCGGCGTGCAGGGGGAGAGCCTGCCGGTGGCCTGCGGAGTGGCGCTGCATCTGAAGCGGGCCGAGCCGGGCGCCCTGGCCTGCGTCTACATCGGCGACGGCACCTTCGGCGAGGGCGCGGTCTACGAGGCGCTCAACCTCGCGTCGCTGTGGGGGCTGCCGCTGCTGGTGGTGGTGGAGAACAACGGCATCGCGCAGTCCACTCCCACCAGCGCGCATCTGGCGGGCAGCATCGCCGGGCGGGCGGCGGCCTTCGACGTGCCCTACCGGCACACCGACTCGGTGGACGTCGACGAGATCCGTACGCTGCTCGCGCCCGCGGTGGAGGCGGTGCGCGAGGGGGCTCCGCTGGTGGCGGAGTTCGCCACGCAGCGCCTGGGTCCGCACAGCAAGGGTGATGACACCCGCCCCGCCGAAGAGGTGGCAGGACTGCGGGAGGCCGGCTGGTATGCGCGCTGTGCGGCGCGGTTCCCCGAGCGGTTGCGGCGGCTGGAGGAGCAGGCGCGGGCCCGGGTGGACGCGGTGGCCGCGGACGTGACCGCCAGGGGGCTGTCATGAGGGTGGCGGAGAACCTGAATGCGGCGTTGCACGGCGCGTTGGAGAGCACGC
>NZ_LIQR01000628.1 GCF_001418575.1 Peterkaempfera griseoplana | reverse complement strand
CCTGGTGGCTCCCGGCGACCCGAACCGGCCGATGCAGTTGGTCGATGCCCGTGACATCGCCGCCTTCATGCTGCATCAGCTGTCAGCCGGAGGGTCCGGGCGCTTTCTGGCGACCGGGGTGCGTTCCAACACCACCTGGGGTGCCCTGCTGCGTGAGTGCATCGCGGTGACCGGGGCCGATGCTGAGCCGGTGTGGGTGGACGATGCCTTCCTGGTCGAGCGGGGGATCGGCGTCTGGACGGAGTTGCCGTTGTGGGCACCGAGCGGGCCGGTGTTCGACGGCGTATGGCTTCCGTCCTCCGCCAAGGCACTGGCGCACGGCATGACCTGCCGCCCGGTCGCCGACTCGGTGAGAGACACCTGGGAGTGGGTGCGTTCCCGGGGTCCCGCGGCAAGGCCCTACACGCAGGGCGGGACTCCCCTGGGCATCGACCCCGAGAAGGAGGCCCGTCTGCTCGCCGACTGGGACACACTCGCCGTCTAAGGAGACGTCAGACCAGAGGCTGCCGGGGTCGTCCAGTAGAGGATTCCGGTGGCCGGCCTGGTCGTGTCCGATCGTCAGAGGTCCGGTCGGCCACCGGTGATCTTTCCGGTGGCCGTCGGGGCCGTCGGAGGGGGCTGCTGACCGCGTCCTCCCCCCTGTCGATTCCGGGTCAGGGGCGGGTGGACGCAACCGGGTTCTACGGCGTGCTGGGGCCATCGAGGAGGCTAAACAGCACGGCAGCCTCCGCGTGGAGCCGCGCGACCCGGTCGGCGTGGACGGGCGAGGTCAACTGCGCTGCGGCTTCTAGTCTCTCGGCCGCCTCGGCTCGTACGATCTCCGCCACCGCGCTCTCGCTCAGCTCGAGCCGTGCCACCTCGGTGGCCCCGGCACCGACCGGTGACTGTTCGAGCGCCGAGCCGCGCAGTTCGGTTCCGTGGGCAGGCACCGCCTCCGCGTTGTCCAGCGCGGCGAGCGTCGAGCGCAGGGCGCTCACAGCGGCCTTGTCACGGGCGCGCATAGCTGCCGGGAGGGCTTGCCGCATACGGACACGTAGGGACATGCCGTGACCTTATGGCCGTCCCAGCGGTCCTACAACGGGATATCCCGGCGGCGCCGCCGAGTCCTCGCGTCCGCACCCACGGGCCGGAACGGCGATCACGGCGGGTTTCGAGGTCGCGAATCGCCGGTGGCCCGCCCGGGCGCGCGTCGTACGGGTCACTGGAGGCCCCAGCGGTGCGGGTGACCGGGATCGTCGGGGCAGGCGAAGATGTTGAGCTCACCCCAACGGCCCACGACCACCTCCGTGGGGGTGGCGCAACGGTGTGTCGGCCGGCTCCGGTCCTCCAGTGGCCTCCAGCTGATGCTGCCGCCGTCCCACTCCGAGCTGTCGACCGTCAGCAGCAGCCGC
>NZ_LIQR01000627.1 GCF_001418575.1 Peterkaempfera griseoplana | reverse complement strand
CTGCGCATAGCCGGAGTCGTCGACCCGTACACCCACGGCGCTGCCGTCGGAGCCCTGCTGCGGGGTGACGGTGAACAGCAGCCCGTCGACTCCGGCTGCCTGCGCGGTCTTCTGATCGAGTACCTGAACCTTCGCGGCGCCCGCCAGCGGAGCAGCCGTGCCGGCCGCGGTGCTCGCGGAAACCGTGGACTTCCTCGCCGGGACCGCCAGGGACACCGGCAGTGCTCCGGCCCGCACGGCGACCGTCTTGCCCGACGCCGCGGGCAGGGTGACGGTGGCGCTGCCAGGCTCGGCCCAGGTGTGCCTGGGCGCCTGGGAGGGACGGTGGGGCAGGTCGTCATGCTTGCGCGGCACCGTCGTGGTGACCGCATGACTGGCAACCGGCTTGCCTGCGGACGGCGTACCCGGCATGTCGTCCGCCTGAGCCACCGGCGCAGCAGCCGCCTGCAACACGCTGGCGACCAGCAGACCGCACACAAGCAAGGTGATCTTGCTCCGTGCCCCGCCTGGCGCCTTCCACCCTTGTTTCACGATCGTTCCGTCCCCATCCCTCTGCAACCACTGAACCGCTGCCGCAGCTCGACTGCGGCTCGCACAGACACTCGCCGTCACCTGGTCCAGCTCTCCCGGTACGGCGGCGCGCGGTGACCGACGCGCCGCCGCAGGACCTGTTGCCGGGTCAGGGGCCTGCGAGGGTGTCCGGATCGGCTGCCGGGGGCGTGGCGATCCGGGTGCCGGAGGCGACTCCGGTGAAGGTCCCCATGTCGTCGCCGGTGCTCGTCCCGGGTCGAGGTGCCGGTGCCGTCGCGGCCCGGTTGCCGGCCCTCGGGGCGTACGCGCGTGACCCCGCCGGTCATGACACCCTCCCGCTGCCTCGCACTCACGAACGTGACGGCAGGGACCCTCAGCCGGGGTCCACCGCCCGGCAGAACGACCGGGCCCGTAACGCGCGTGAACGATCCACGAAGATCGCGGACATGACAGTAGGAGGAGGGTCATGTACAGGTCCAGATGAACGTAATGGGGCATCGTGCCCAACGGGGATCAAAGATCACGAAGCGTTGAGTGATACATGCCACACGGCAGGCGTCCCGACGTGGCGGGCGGCGGCCTTGTGTCGGCCGGCTCCGAGCGCAGCCGCAGCGGGCCGGCACGTCGCGCATCTCGCGGCCACGCGGGGGCGGCTCGTCGACGGGTCCGTCCAGGACGAGCAGGGGGCGTACGGATGCCTGCGCGGTGTCCGGCCTGCCGCCGGGCGGATCTCCGGCGCACGGGATGTGCTCCCTGCCGGACACCGCGCTTTCGGCCCCGCCGGGACGGCCCGGAGCCTGCGCCGTGACGGTCCGTTACCCGAGCGTCAGGTCGTCGGCGTAGACGTTGCCCTGGCCGTACCAGCCGT
>NZ_LIQR01000626.1 GCF_001418575.1 Peterkaempfera griseoplana | reverse complement strand
ATTGATGGCGATAAACATGATGATGTGGTGATTTTCCGAGTTGATCTCCATCGGCTGCCCGGGGTCACGCCTACTACCGGACGCCGTACACCCCTCAGGCCGTGTGAGGCGCTTCACGCCCAGACCCCCGCCACCGTCCCGGCACTGTGACCTGGGCCACCCCGCACGGCCGCCCCCGAAGGGTGCGGAGCGAGCAGCGACGGGCCGCGCACCCCCCGGACGGGTGCACCTGGCCCCCGGGCCCCGTTCGCGACGGCGGTGCCATCGGCCTTCGCCCTGTCGTATCCGTCCGGATCCCGGCAACACGGCTCACCGGTGTCCGCAGGTCGGAACCACGGCGCAATCCTCGACGTCTCCCACGGGCCGCGGGGGTGACTGCCGGCAGACGTTCGTCCGCCGACCGGCGTCAGCGGGTGAGGCGCCCGGCAGCCGCTCAGGCCGGGATGAGCGCATCCCACTGGTCGCGGGTCGGGCCGTCGTGCGCCGGCGAGAAGTCCGGGTGGGTGGCCAGCCAGTCGGTGACGGCGCGGTCCACTTCGTCGGTGCCGTAGGCGTCGTCGGCCGACTGCAGGAGATGGCGCACCCGGGCTCGGGCTCGCATGACGACGGGATCGTCGAAGGCGCATGCGGCCAGGGCGGCAGCCCGCCGATCCTGGGACGGTGCGCGCTCGGTGAGCCGCTGCTCGTTGCCGCGGTCGGCCGTCACCTGGGCGTCGAACCACGGGCGGAGGGCCTGTGCCGTCCACGTGTGGTAGCCGACGGGGTCCGCGGCGATCCGGTCGGCATGGGCGGCGAGGTACTGGGCGGCACGCAGACCGAGGGCCACGCCATGGCCCAGGGTCGGGTTGGTGTGGACGAGACTGTCCCCGGCGTTGACCAGGCCCGTGACGACAGGTCCCTCGTCGTCGACGAGGGAAGTCCAGCGGTTGTCCAGGCCGGCCATCGCCAGGACGGCTGTCTGTGGTTCGGGGGCCAGGTCGAGCCAGGCGGCGGTGGCGGGAAAGCGCCGGGCGACGGCCTCGAACAGGGCGGGGTCGGTGAGCGCGCCGCGGGTCGGGTCACCCGTGGAGAGCACCAGGTTCACCGCGAAGGTGTCGTTGTCGGAGGGGAAGACGCCGGCGAGCGCGAACGGTGCCGCCGAGCCCGTCCTCACTCGTCCGGGGTCACGCGGGCCGTCGGCGCGCAGGCGGTACCAGCGGCACAGGTAGGCGATTCCGGTGCGGTGGCTGTCGACCACGGGCGGGCGACAGCCGGCCGCGGTCAGCCACCCGGGGACCGGGGAGCGGCGCCCGGACGCGTCGACCACGAGGTCCGCCTGGTGCGTTTCCGCGCCCACGCGCACGCCGGTGACCCGGGCAGGGCGGCCCTCCCCGAAGGTGAGGGCTCGCACCCGGCGACCCTGCCGCACTGCGACGCTGGACTCCCGCCGCACGGCCGCGGTCAGGGCGGCCTCCAGCACGATGCGGCGGGTACGCAGGGTCACCAGGTCCTCGTCGCCCGCCCGGTGCGGCGGATGCTCTCCGAACCAGTCGAAGTCGTGGTACTCCCGGGCTCCTCGTGCCAGCAGGTCCGCGTAGACGTCGGGGGTCTCGGCGCGCAACACGGTGCGGACGGGCGCCAGGAACGAGTGGGGATGGTTGGCCTGCGGGACCCGAGGCCGGTCCCAGTGGAAGAAGTCCTGGTTCAGGTCCGCTCCGGCGTGCCGCGTGTCCTGTTCGAAACACGTGACCGTGTGACCCCGCCGGCCGAGCATGAGCGCCGTTGCCAGCCCGCTGATACCCGCACCGATCACCGCAACCCGCGCCACCGGTCTCCCCTTCGTGTCGTGTTGCGGAAGGAGCCTACTGCTCGACGATCCGGGCCCCACTCCACGGGGGGCACATCCAGCCCTGCGGCGGGGTCCGGCCGAGCACAGGCGGCCGCGTCCAGGTCGCCGGCGAGGCAGCGCGGTTCACCGCGCGGACACCCAGCCCGGTCTCCAGGTCCCGGCGGAGTCGTGGCCGGCGGCGGTGGTGGCGAGGTGGGCGCGGAGCGTGGCCAGGGC
>NZ_LIQR01000625.1 GCF_001418575.1 Peterkaempfera griseoplana | reverse complement strand
CGGCCGCTCACCGACGCCTCCCACGCCGGGGTACGGAGGCGTCGGTGAGCGGCCGCGTCCGGACCCGCGCAGCCGAACGGGCGGTGCGCGCCGGGCTTGCGAGACAGCGCGCGGCGGCGGTGCGCTCACGCCGGGGTGCAAGCCGGGTGGTGCGCCCCCGAGCGGGGGGCCGCCAGGGGCGGTGGTGGTGACAGCCCGGGGCGGAGGCGTCCAGCCGCCGCGAGGGAGGGCCGGGAGCCTCCCGCAGCCCGTCCGGCCGTGGTTTGACCCCCTGGAGCGCGGAGGTATCTGTCCATCCATGGGAAGTCAGGGCCGTCGGCGTGCGGCCGCACGGCCGGGCCGACGCGGCCCGCGAGAGGAACGGGGACCATGGACCACATCGGCGTGCCACCGCTCACCATCGTCCGGCCCGGAGAGGGCCAGAGCGTGCACATCCCCGGCTTCGGAGCGGACTTCAAACTCTGGAGTGACACCACGGGTGGCGCGGTGTCCATGGTGGAGCACCCGTTCGACGTCGGTGTGATCACCGCCCCGCACCTGCACACCAGGGAGGACGAGTACTCCGTCGTCCTCGAGGGCGAGATCGGCTTCCGCTCCGACGACGCCGAGACCGTCCTGGGCCCCGGCGGGTACATCGTCAAGCCGCGCGGCCAGATGCACGCCATGTGGAACGCCGGTCGCGTGCCCGGCCGGATGATCGAGGTGATCATCCCCGGCGGATTCGAGCACTACTTCCGCGAACTCGGCGAGCTGATGGCGTCGAGCGTGACCGACCGGGGCGCCTTCGGTGAACTGGCCGAGAAGTACGGGCTGACCTACGGGCACCCCGACTGGCTCGACGACGTCGTCCGGCGCTACGGCCTCAACCCGCCGACCCACTGACCGCCCTGTCGACCACCCCGTCCACCGGCCCGTCCACCCGCCCTCCCGGCCGTCGCCGAGTCGAGCGCGGCAGGGAGTCCGTCCCGAGGAGTCCGATGCCCTACTTCCGCAAACGGCCGATAGAGATCGAGGCCATCCGCTGGACCGGCGACAACGCGGACCAGCTCTGCACGTTCGCCGGAGACGGGCCCGGTGGCGAACCGACCTTCGCGGTCCGCCGCCAGGTGGCGCAGGTGTGGGCCAGGGAGGAGGGCTGCTGGGTGGACTGCCCGGTCGGGCACTGGGTGGTCCGAGGCGTCCTGGGGGAGTACTACCCGGTGAGCCCGGCTGCGATGGAGGCCTCGTACGAGATGGTCGGGGCGGTGCAGGAGGGTGATGGTCCGGAGGGCCGTCGGCACGGGCAGGCCGGGCTTCTGCCGCCGGAAGCGGGCCCCGGGCGGGGCCTGAGCGGTCCGTCGCGCTGATCCGGGGCGCCGGACCTCGCCCTCTCTCTTCACGACGGGGGTCTGCGGGGTGGCCGGGCATTGCGGGCGGCCGGCGGGCCGGGGCTGACGTACGGTCTGCCTGCTGCGGGACGTCCCCGTTCGGCCGTCGCACCCGGCGGAGCGGCCGAGAGCGTGAGGGACCACGGGCGGGTGGGCGTGCGGCGTGGGGGAGCGCGGCCGTCGGCGTGACTCCCTCAGCTCGAGGTTCTTGTTGACTCCCTCCACTGCTGCTGTTCTGCGCCGCTGCCGTGCCGTCGTGGACCCGGGGCGTACGGGCGCTCGACCCCGGCTGTCGGCGGCCCCGCGGCCGGCTGCCGAGCCGAAGCCGGGCGACTGGGTCCGCGGCGACGCCGCCGCGGGCGCGAGGGCTGTTCCGCCGCAGCGCGCTCCCGTCCGCACAAGGTCCGGCATGTGCGCGTACCGTCTCGAAACTTTCGCAGAGATTGCGAGCGGCCCCATGTCCCCTCTGTCGGGTTGGGGTGACGGCAAGGAGGCCTGTTCGACACTTCGACGCGCCAGGGGCTTGATCGGTGAGAAGAATCGAAATCTTTCGAGACCCTGTTTGGTTGATCACCGGTGAATTTCGATGAACTTTCGGAAACGCAACTCATTGACCGTCCATCAGGGGCTGGGCATACTCTCCAGTGATCGAAACATCCCCGTAACGGAGGCGACTCCTTACGGCCACACCCATCCCCTTCCGGCACCGCCGGGCGCGTGAGCCCGGAGGCCGGAAGGGAGCGGTCGCAGTGATCGTGAAAAGCACGCGTACCCGCACTTTCGTCACCCCGGCACGGTCGATGTGCTGCCCATGGCCGCCATCACCGGTTTGTCGGGTATCACCGACCCGACTTGCAGCCCGGGTACGACCGCGCATCGAGGTCTCAGCCGGCCGGGGCAGGCCGGAGGACAGGGCGGCACACACCTCCCCGTGGCCCTCTGCCGTCCCGTCGGCCGCGGCACTTCCCTGACCGTTCGCGGCCTGACGGCGGTGGGCCGGTACTTCCGCCGTCGCAAGCCCCCGACCACCGCTGGAACCGGCTGATGTCGCCGTCACGGACCTCAGCCGTCGTCGATCGCCGATCCGGATGCCGCAGCGGCCGACGGGCCCGAGGCCCGGGAGCGGCATCGACCCGGACGACCGCGCCCTGGCCGCCGGGGCCACCCTTCCGTCAGGTGGCCGGCCGTCACGACGGCTGCCCGGCCCAGACCACTTGAAGCCCGTCGGGTTGCATCAGCGACCCGGCGTCCACCCCAACCCGCACCAGGAGGAAGCGCATACATGAACACTGCCTTCACCCGCTCGAGATTCCGTGTCCGCGGTCGCCTCAGGTGGATCCTCGCGTTGGTCGCGGCTCTGCTGCTGATACCGGTCACTGCGCACGCGGACACGACGGTCAACTCCAACCAGACCGGCACCAACAACGGGTACTTCTACTCCTTCTGGAGCCAGAACAGCGGCCAGGCCTCCATGACCATGGGCGCCGGCGGCCAGTACAGTACCCAGTGGAACAACGTCGCCAACTTCGTCGCCGGGAAGGGCTGGAACCCGGGTAACACCAACCCGGTGACCTACTCGGGCTCGTGGAACTGCAACGGCAACTGCTACCTGTCGCTGTACGGCTGGACCACCAACCCGCTCATCGAGTACTACATCGTCGAGAACTACGGGAGCTACAACCCCAGCTCCGGCGCCACCAGGCTGGGCTCGGTCAACAGCGACGGCAGCACGTACGACCTGTACCGGACGCAGCGCGTCAACCAGCCGTCCATCCAGGGCACCGCGACGTTCTACCAGTACTGGGCGGTCCGCCAGGCGAAGCGCACGGGCGGCACCATCACCGTGTCCAACATCTTCAACGCGTGGAAGTCCGCGGGCCTGAACCTCGGCACTCCGAACTACGAGATCCTCGCC
>NZ_LIQR01000624.1 GCF_001418575.1 Peterkaempfera griseoplana | reverse complement strand
GCCCTGACTGCCCAGATCACGTACACGGCGGACGACGCCGACTACACCGCCTGACGCCTACCCCCAACTGCCCTGCCCTGCGGCCGAACGCGGTCGGGGGCGTCCGTCATGCCCCAAGAGAGGTGCCCGGCCGTGGCCGACACAGATCCTCCCGCCCCGTATCCGCAGCGGAACGCCACCGGCCACGAGGTCGTGGTGCCCGCCGTCCCCGCCACCGTCGGCCCGGACGAGGTCGTCCAGTGGCCCTATCACCTGGCCGGGTTCGAGCCGGTCCAGGCCCCGCCGGAGCCGGAGCCCGATCTGGTGCCGCCCGTGAAGTCCCGGCGCTCCGCTGACGCCGCTGAGGAGAAGGGAGCGGGCAAGTGACCCAGCTCAGCAGGCTCGCGACCCTTGGCCTGGCCAAGGAGACCGTCGCGAACACCTACACGGCCCCGACGGTCGGCATCCCCTTCGACAAGGCGGACTTCGAGGACAAGATCGACCCGCTGCGCGACGAGTCGATCCGCGGCAACGACACCGTCCTCCAGGGCGTCTACCAGGGCTCCGTCAACGCCGAGTGGGACATCGACGTGATGGCCTACCCCGACCTGACAGGGCACTTCCTGCGGGCCGTGATCGGCCCGGACACCGTGACCGCAGGCATCAGCACGACACTGTCCGCCTCGACGACGGCGGGCGCGACGTCGATCTCGGTACCGGTGTCGATCCCGGCCGGATCCCTCATCAAGATCGACACCGCGGCGAACATCGAGTACGCCCTGACCGGCACCCCCACCGGATCCGGCCCATACACGATCCCGATCACCTCCCCGGCCGGCGGTCTGACGCTGCCCCACTCCTCCAGCGTCGCCGTGGTGTCCGCGACGAAGCACACCTTCAAGCAGGACCCCACGCAGGCGATCCCGTCGTACTCGCTGACAGTGAACGACACCACGCAGACCCTGGGCTACGCCGGGACGAAGTTCACCGATCTCCAGGTCAAGATCGACCCGAAGGCCTCGGTGTCGCTGTCCCTCAAGGCCCTCAGCCTGCAGGGCGTACCGCAGTCCAACGCCACCGAGACCTACAGCGCCTTCACCCCGCACCTCGGCTGGACCTGGACCCAGACCCAGAACTCCGTGGCGACCACCCGCGGCCTGTCCCTGGATCTGACCATCAAGCGCGCAGGCGAGGCCATCGGCTCCAGTGACGGCACCCAGGGCCCGCGTGAGATCTTCGTCGGCGCGCTGGAGTGCGACGGCAGCTACAAGGCCATCTTCGAGAACCAGACCGACATCGGCGTCTTCG
>NZ_LIQR01000623.1 GCF_001418575.1 Peterkaempfera griseoplana | reverse complement strand
CGCCGACGGCACCATGTACTCCGGCAGGCGCTGCGCCACGTACGTCCGTACAGCCGCGGGCAGTTCCCCGCCCTCGGCGGTGTCGGGGTCGGCGGCGACGGCATAGGCGACCACCCGCCTGTCGCCGGGGACGTCCTCGCGCGCGACCACCGCGGCCTGCGCGACGGACGGATGGCCCGCCACCACGGCCTGGACCTCGCCCAGCTCGATCCGGAAACCGCGGACCTTCACCTGCTCGTCCACGCGCCCGGCGAATTCCAGCTGCCCGTCGGGTGTCCACTGGACCCGGTCGCCGGTGCGGTACATGCGCTCGCCGGCCGTCCCGAAGGGGCAGGCGACAAAGCGTTCGGCGGTCAGCTGCGCCCGGCCGAGGTAGCCGCGGGCCAGGCCCACGCCCGCCACGTACAGTTCGCCCACCACACCCACCGGGACCGGGTTGAGCGAGGCGTCCAGCACATAGGTGCGGGTGTTCGGGTTGGGGGCGCCGATGCCCGGCCGGTCGCCGGGCGCGAGCGGCGCCGACATGGTGGCGCAGACGGTGGTCTCGGTCGGACCGTAGGCGTTGACGAACCGGCGGCCGTCCGCCCAGCGGGCGAGCAGCTCGGCGCCCAGCGCCTCGCCGGCCGTCACCAGTGTGGTCACCGAGGGCAGGCTCTGCGGGTCCAGCACACCGAGCACGGCGGGCGGAATCGTCAGATGGGTCACGCCGTTGCGGGCGACCACGTCCGCCAGCCCGGCACCCTCACCGGAGCCCGCTCCGGGGAGCAGCTGCTGTGCGGAGGCGAGCACCAGCCGCGCCCCGGTGCAGAGCGCCATCAGCAGTTCCGAGGTGGCCGCGTCGAAGCTGGCCGAGGCGAACTGGAGCACCGTGCTGTCGCCGGTGACCGCGAAGCGTTCGACCTGGGCCGCCACCAGGTTGGCCACGCCGGTGTGCGGGACGACGACGCCCTTGGGCACTCCGGTGGAGCCCGAGGTGTAGATGACGTACGCCACGCTGTCGGAGGCGGTGCGCACTCCGGGCGAGGTGCCGGGGCGGCCTGCCACCTGGGCCATGACCTGCGGGTCGTCCAGGGCCACCATGCGCACCCGCGCGGCCGGCAGCTCGTCCAGGATGTCGTCGGTGGTCAGCAGCAGCACCGCCCGGCTGTCGGACAGCATGAACGCGATCCGCTCGGCGGGGTACTCGGGGTCGACCGGCAGATATCCGGCGCCGGCCTTGGCGACCGCCAGGACGGCCGTCACCATGTCGATACCGCGCGGCAGGCAGAGGCCCACCACGGACTCCGCGCCGACGCCCTGGCCGATCAGGTGGTGCGCCAGCCGGTTCGCCCGCGCGTCCAGCTCCGCGTACGACACCTCCACGCCCTCGCACACCAGCGCCACCGCGTCGGGGGTACGGCCCACCTGAGCCTCGAACAGCTCGGGGACGGTCGCGGCCGGGACCTCGGCGGCGGTGTCGTTCCACTCCACCAGCACCCGGCGGCGCTCCGCCTCGCCCAGCACCCGCACCGCGTTCAGGGGGACGTCCGGGCCTCCGTCCAGCGCCCCCTCCAGCGCGGCCACCAGGTTTCCGGCCACGGTCTCCACCAGGGCGAGGACCGCTTCGGGGTCGACGGGTGCCACCGCGTCCACGGTGAGCCCCAGGCTGTCGCCGTCGTCGTCCACCGAGACCGCGAGCGGGTAGTTGGTGCGGTCCAGCACCAGTACCGTCCTGATGCCGTCCACGCCGCCGCCGTCCTCGACGGCTCGGACGGTGTTGTGGCGGTAGTTGAACATCGAGGTGAACAGGGGCGTGTCGCCGGAGACACCGCCCGCCTGCTGCACCAGGGCCAGCGGGGCGTGCTCGTGCTCCAGGAGCCCGGCCAGCTGCTCGCGCATCGCGGCGACGGCCTGCCGTGCGCCGAGTGCGTCGACCCGCATCCGCACCGGGAGCATGTTCATGAACGGTCCCGCCACCCGGTCCGAGCCGGTGCCGGCGTTCATCCGCCCGAACAGCACCGTGCCGAACACCACGTCGTCCCGGCCGCTCACCGCGGCCAGCAGCCGCGCCCAGGCCACGTGGAGCACCGTTGCGGGGCTTGCGCCCAGCCGGCGGGCGACGTCCCGGACGCGGGCTGCCAGGTCCGGGGCGACGCCGGCGCGTGCCCGTGCGGCGGCCGTTCCGTCGCCGTGGACGTCCAGCAGCCCGAAGGGCGCGGTCGGCTCGTCCACGCCGTCCAGCAGTGCGGCGAAGAACCGTTCGTGCTCCGAGCGCTCCACGCCGCCGCGGGCCTGCATCACGAAGTCCCGGAGCGGCAGCGGCTCCGGCAGTTCGCCGCCGCGGCCGCCAAGGATCGCCTGCACCTCCTCCAGCACCAGCTCCAGGGCGGTGTGGTCGCGGACCATGTGGTGGGTGCACAGCAGTGCCAGCCATCGGTCGCTGTCGGGGACGGCCGCCGCGTACACCCGGATCAGCGGCGCCCGGTGCAGGTCCATGGAGAGTTCACCGACGGCCAGCAGCGCCGCCACCGGGTCGTCGCTCCCCGGGTCCAGCACGGTCTCCTGCACGGGCAGTGCGGCGCCGCGCCACACCACCTGCACGGGCTCCCGCAGTCCTTCCCAGACGATGCCGGTGCGGAAGACGTCATGACGGTCGATCACCTGCTGGAGCGCGGCGAGGAAGCCGTCGAGCAGTGCCCGGGAGTCGAACTCGACCATGGTGGGGGTGACATAGGTGTCGTCGCCGCCGGCCGCCATCAGATGGTGGAAGAGCAGGCCTTCCTGGAGCGGTGCCAGCGGATAGACGTCCGCGACGTTGGAGGCGCCGCCCTCGACGGTGGCGACGATCCGCTCGACCTCCGCGGGGGAGAGGTCCACCAGGGGCAGCATCTCCGGGGTGATCTCGCGGGCGTCCGCCGGGATGGCGTTGGCCGGCACCTCGACCTGCTCCGCTCCGGTCGCCGCGGCGAGCCCGGCGACGGTGGGGGTCTGGAACAGCGCCCGCACGGACACGGACACACCCCGGGTCCGCAGAAGCTCCACCAGCCGGATCGTCAGCAGGGAGTGGCCGCCCAGCGCGAAGAAGTCGTCGTCCACGCCGACGCTCTCCAGGCCCAGCACCTCGGCGAAGGCCGCGCAGATGACCTCCTCCCGGACACTCGACGGACCCCGGCCCCCGCCGGCGGTGTACTCGGGTGCGGGCAGCGCCCGGCGGTCCAGCTTGCCGCTGTCGGTGAGCGGCAGCGCGTCCA
>NZ_LIQR01000622.1 GCF_001418575.1 Peterkaempfera griseoplana | reverse complement strand
ACCCCAGCGCACAGCGCGCCGCCACCGCCGCCGTCACCACCGCCAGCCCGCCCTGCCACGCGCCCGCCCCGAAGGCGCCCGCCAGGGCCGCGATCTGACCGAGCAGCACCAGCAGCAGCGTCAGCACCCCGAAGGGCCCGATGTCCGACTGCTTCATGATGCGCAGCGCGTCCTCCGCGGGCTTGCCGCTGCCCAGACCGTCGGCCACATCGGCCAGCCCGTCCAGGTGCAGACCGCGCGTCAGCCAGGCCAGGACGGCCACCGCGGCCACCGAGGCCAGCAGCGAACCCCCGCCGAGCAGGGCCACGGCCGCCCCGCAGCCCGCCGCGGCGGCGCCCAGCACCAGCCCCACCAGCGGAGCCCAGAGCATGGCCGCCCCGGCGGCCGGCCGGTCCCAGCGCTCCACCCGTACCCGCAGCACCGACAGTGTGCCGAAGGCGAACCGCAGCCCGTGCAGCGCAGGCCGGTGCCGGGTCACCCGCTCACTTGCTCTCGGGCTGCTCCGGCAGCTCCGCCGGCACCGAGGAGGCCGCCTGCAGCAGCGGCAGCGCCATCAGCGCGCCGACCCCTCCGCCCAGGGTGATCCGCTGGTCCTGCAGCGGCTCCAGGGTCAGCCGGTCGTACGCCTTGACCAGGGCCGGCTCCCCGGTCGCCTGGCCGGCCCGCCACCACTCCGGGGCCCGGAAGGCGATCCGCTGCGCCACCAGCGCGCAGGCCGCCGACACCACGCCGTCCAGCAGCACCGGGGTGCGCCGCACCGCGCTCTGCAGCAGGAAGCCGGTGAGCGCGGCGAAGTCCGCACCGCCGGTCGCGGCCAGCAGTGCGATCTGGTCGCCGAGCACCGGACGGGCGCGCCGCAGCGCATCGCGGATCGCGGCGCACTTCACCATCCACACCCGGTCGTCGATCCCCGAGCCACGGCCGGTGACCGCGGCCGCGTCGGTCCCGCAGAGCGCGCCGACCAGCACCGCCGCCACCGTGGTGGAGCCCACGCCGAGATCGCCCAGCACCACCAGATCGGTGCCGGAGTCGGCCTCCTCGTCGGCGACCGCCACCCCGGCCAGGAACGCCTGCTCGGCCTGGGCGTGGGTGAGGGCGTCCTCGATGTCGATGCGGCCGGAGCCGCGCCGCACCCGGTGGCGGACGACCTCCTCGGGGAAGCCGTCGGCGTCGGCGTCCACCGACATGTCCACCACCCGCACCCGGGCGCCGAACCGCTGCGCCAGCACGTTCACCGGCGCCGCGCCGTCCAGCACCGCCCGGACCCGGTCCGCGGTGGCGCCCGCCGGGAGCGCGGAGACCCCCAGGGAGGCGATCCCGTGGTCGCCCGCGAAGAGCACCACCTTCGCCTGTTCCACCGGCCTCACTGGGCAACGGCCCTGAACACCCGCCAGCCAGCCGCCGAGCTGCTGGAGCTGCCCCAGGGCGCCCGGGGGGACGCCGAGCGAGGCCCAGCGTTCCTCGGTCGCCTGCCGGGCGGTGTCGTCGGGCCGCTCCACCAGGGAGGAGAAGGCATCCAGGTCCACGGTGCTGTCCATGCTGTCCATCGTGACCGAAGGCTACCGGTCAGCCCTGCCGGATCGGCAAGACCTGCCCGGCGACCACCAGCAGCACACTCTCCGAGAGCTCCGCCAGGGCCATGTTGAGCCGCCCCAGCTCGTCCCGGAACCGGCGGCCGGAGGCCGTCGCGGGGACCACGCCCATGCCCACCTCGTTGGAGACGGCGACCACGGTACGGGAGGTGTCCCGCCAGGCGGCCGCGAGCGACGCCGACCGCGCCTGGACCGCCCGCTCGCCCCCGTCGGCCCACACCGCGTCGTCCCAGGCGCCGCACTCGTCCATCACCCGGGTGAGCCACAGCGCCAGACAGTCCACCAGCAGCGGAGCCGGGTCCGTGGTGTCGCGCAGCAGCGGTTCCAGGTCGCAGGTCTCCGCCGTGCGCCAGCCGGCCGGCCGGCGACCGCGGTGCAGCGCGACGCGCTGCGCCCACTCCGGGTCGTCCTCCCGGGTGCCCCCGGTGGCCGCGTAGAGGACGTCGGGATGCCCGGCCAGCAGCTGCTCGGCCCGGGTGGACTTGCCCGAGCGGGCGCCGCCGAGGATCAGGGTGCGCGTCATGCCGCTCATCCTGGCCGGTGGCCGCGGATGCCGCTTCGCCGGGGTGGGTGATCAGCGGGCCACTGCTCGACTACTCTGCGCTGTGGAGCGCGGTGGACGGCCGCGCAGGACGACTGGGAGGAGCCGGGCATGGCGTGGACGTGGCGGTACGAGAAGGCCGACGGCTCCGTGGTCGCCCCCGCCGAGGGGCAGGAGGAGTTCCCGACCCAGGGCGACGCCGAGTCGTGGATCGGCGAGAGCTGGCAGCAGCTGCTGGAGGACGGGGTGGACCAGGCCGCGCTGCTCGACGACGGCACCGCCGTCTACACCATGAGCCTGCACGAGGGCTGATCCGGCTCGGCCGGACGGGCGCGGGGCGGCGGGGGAGGACCCCGTCGCCCCGCACCTGTGACCACAGGGGTGCCGCCCGTCCGGTCAGTGCCGGGCCGGCGGCGGCGTGTCCGCTACGGGCGGGCCGTGGGAGCGCCCTCCGCGGTGCGGGCCGGGTCGCGGTCCACCACCGGGTCGAGGACCGCGTCGATGGCCTGGAGCAGGTCCGCGTCCAGCTTGACCCCGGCCGCCTTGGCGTTCTCGCCGACCTGCTCGGGCCGGGAGGCGCCGATGATCGCGGCCGAGACATTGCTGTTCTGCAGCACCCAGGCCACCGCCAGCTGGGCCAGCGACAGGCCGGCCTGGTCGGCCAGCGGCCGCAGCTGCTGCACCCGCTCCAGCACGTCGTCGCGCATCCAGCGGGAGACGAAGTTGGCTCCGCCCTTGCTGTCGGTGGCCCGGCTGCCGGCCGGCGGCTCGGCGCCGGGGAGGTACTTGCCGGTGAGCACGCCCTGCGCGATGGGCGACCAGACGATCTGGCCGATGCCCAGCTCCTCGCAGGTCGGCACCACCTCGGCCTCGATCACCCGCCACAGCATGGAGTACTGCGGCTGGCTGGAGACCAGCGGGATGCGCAGCTCCCGGGCGAGCGCGTGCGCCTCACGGATCTGCTGGGCGGTCCACTCGGAGACGCCGATGTAGAGCGCCTTGCCGGACCTGACCACGTCGGCGAAGGCCTCCATGGTCTCCTCCAGCGGGGTGGAGGGGTCGTAGCGGTGGGCCTGGTAGAGGTCGACGTAGTCGGTCTGCAGCCGGCGCAGCGAGCCGTCGATCGACTCCATGATGTGCTTGCGGCCGAGTCCGCGGTCGTTGCGGCCGGGGCCGGTGGGCCAGAAGACCTTGGTGAAGATCTCCAGGCCCTCGCGGCGCTCGCCCTTGAGGGCACGGCCCATGACGGCCTCGGCGCGGGTCTCGGCGTAGACGTCGGCGGTGTCGAAGGTGGTGATGCCCGCGTCCAGGGCGGCACGTACGCAGGAGACCGCGGCCTCCTCCTCGACCTGGGAGCCGTGGGTGATCCAGTTGCCGTAGGCGATCTCGCTGATCACGAGGCCGCTGCGGCCGAGATGACGAAAGTCCATGCATGGGACTGTATCTCGCGGATGATCAACCCGCAGCGCGCCGGCCCCCCAGCACGTGCAGCAGCGCCGCCACCTGCCGGTACGGGTCCTCGCGGCCGGCCCGTTCCTCGGCGTCCAGCAGCTGCGCCAGCTGCCGGCCGTCCGCGGGCAGCGGGGCGTCGTCGGGCACCGCGTCGGTGAAGACCCGTACGCCGTACCAGTGCCGCAGCGGCACATCCATGTCGCTCAGCGCGGTCGCCAGCCGGTCCAGCCGGTCGGCGCGGGCGGGCAGCCCCAGCCGGTTGGTGTAGTGGCCGTCGCCGTCGAAGGCCTGCAGCGCGCCCCGCCAGTCGCCGGTGAGACCGGCGCGCATGGCTGGTGCGCCGCCGTTGCGCACCAGCAGCGACAGCAGTCCGCCGGGGGCCAGCACCCTGGCCAGCGAGGCCAGCATCGGGCCGGGCTCCGGCAGGTACATCAGCACGCCGTGGCAGAGCACCAGGTCGAAGCTGCCGGGTCCGAACCAGCGGCCGCACTCGCGGCCGTCGCCGCCGAGCAGCCGCACCCGGGCGCGTACCTCGGGTGCCTCCGCCGCCAGCGCGGCCTGGGCCGCCCCCAGGGTGACCGGATCGGGGTCCAGGCCGGTGACCAGGTGCCCGGCGCGGGCCAGCCGCAGCGCCTGGGTGCCCTGGCCGCAGCCGGAGTCCAGGACCCGCAGCTGCCGGCCGTGGCCCTCCCCGAAGTGCGCGGCCAGCTGCTCGTCGAGCTGCCGGGCGACCAGCTCCTGGCGCACCGTGGTACGCAGGCTCCCCTGCCGGGAGAGCCAGGCCCCGGCGCCCGGGACGAGGCCGGAGGCCGGGGCGGGCAGGTTGTCGTGGCCGCCGCCGCCCTGCCCGGGCACCGCCACCGGCCAGTACGGGACCGGCTCCGTGCTCAGAGCTGCGCCCCCCGCTTCACCTGCGGCTTGGGCAGCCGCAGCCGCCGCATCTGCAGGGTGCGCATCAGCGCGTAGGCGGTGACGCCGCGGTGGCTCTCGTTGGGGAACCGCTCCCGCAGCTGCTTGCGCAGGCCCAGGGCGTGCCGCAGCGAGTCCGCCACGATGGCCACGATGATCAGCAGCCAGAGCATCAGCGAGACGAACTGCAGCCCCGGGTTGCGCAGCACGCTGAGGATCAGGATCACCACGGCGAACGGCAGGAACCACTCGGCGACGGTGAACCGGGAGTCCACGTAGTTGCGCGCGAAGCGGCGGACCGGCCCCTTGTCGCGGGGCGGCAGCGCCCGCTCGTCGCCGCTGAGCAGCGCCAGGCGCTGCTTCTCCCGCTCGGAGCGCATCCGGGCGCGGCCCTCACGGGCCGCCTCCTTGCGGTCCTTGGGGACGGAGACGCGGGTGCGCCGGTTGGCCTGCGCCTCGCTGCGCTTGGGCGTGGGCCTGCCCTTGGGCGCCTGCGGGTTGCGGGACTGGGGGGCCTGCTCCTCCGCGAGTGCGGTGGCAGCGGCGGGGGCATCCTGGGAACGACGTCGGAACACGTAGAGAAGAGTACGTGCTGGGGGCGTCCGACCCCTAGTCCCGTCCTGGCGCTGCCCGGGCGGACCCGTACGGGAGGCGCCTCCGCCCTGCGGATCATCCCGGCAGGGAGCGGATCCGCCGTGCGGACGATGTCCGGCCCGTCCCGGGTGTAGCAGGCTTGTTGCAGGCAGGTGCGCTGCGGACGGCGCCCGCGAGCCCGTAGTGTTGGTACGAGAGAACAGCTGGCCTGAGAAGGGGGCGCCCGAGGCCCATGAGCGACGGAATCATGAAGCGGATGGGGATGGTCTTCCGCTCCAAGGCGAACAAGGCCCTGGACCGTATGGAGGACCCGCGCGAGACGCTCGACTACTCGTACCAGAAGCAGCTGGAGCTGCTGCAGAAGGTGCGCCGGGGAGTGGCCGATGTCGCCACGTCGCGCAAGCGCCTCGAACTCCAGCTCCAGCAGCTGCAGCAGCAGTCGGCGAAGTACGAGGACCAGGGGCGCAAGGCGCTCTCCCTGGGCCGCGAGGACCTCGCGCGTGAGGCGCTGACCCGCAAGGGCGCGCTGACGCAGCAGATCAGCGATCTGCAGGCGCAGTACCAGCAGCTCCAGGGGGAGGAGGAGAAGCTCACCCTCGCCTCCCAGCGGCTGCAGGCCAAGGTGGACGCCTTCCGTACCAAGAAGGAGACCATCAAGGCCACGTACACCGCAGCCCAGGCGCAGACCAGGATCGCCGAGTCCTTCTCCGGCATCTCCGAGGAGATGGGCGACGTCGGCCTGGCCATCCAGCGGGCGGAGGACAAGACCGCCCAGCTGCAGGCGCGGGCGGGCGCGATCGACGAGCTGCTGGCCTCGGGTGCGCTGGACGACCCGAGCGGGATGCGCAAGGACGACATCGAGGCGGAGCTGGAGCGGATCGGCGGAGGTGCCGACGTCGAGCTCGAGCTGGCCCGGATGAAGGCCGAGCTGTCCGGCGGCTCCGCGGGGCCGCAGGCGCTGGAGCAGGGCGGCGGTGTCCAGTCGCAGCCCTCGTCGCAGGACACCCCCAACCGCTTCGAGAAGTGAGGGTTCGGTCATGATCGTCCGGATCATGGGGGAGGGCCAGCTGGACGTGGCCGAGAGCCACCTTGACCGGCTGAACGAACTCGACGACGAACTTCTCGAGGCTCTGGACAGCGGCGACGAGGACGCCTTCCGCACCACCCTGGGCCGTCTGCTGGCGGCGGTGCGGGCGGCGGGTTCGTCCCGGCCGGCGGACTCCCTGGAGCCCTCCGACCTGATCCTGCCGAACGAGGACGCCACGGTCGAGGAGGTCCGGCGTCTGCTGCGGGACGACGGTCTGATCCCCGGCTGAGCAGGTCAGCGGCCGTACGACAGCACTGAGGGCCCGGCGGACGCCGGGCCCTCAGTGCTGTCGTCGTGCGGCTGCGGGCCGGTCAGGGAAGGGCCAGCATCTGGTCGAGCGCCGCCTTGGCGTACTTCTCGGTCTCGGCGTCCACCTGGATCCGGTTGACCACCCGGCCGTCGGCGAGCGACTCCAGCGCCCACACCAGGTGCGGCAGGTCGATGCGGTTCATGGTGGAGCAGAAGCAGACCGTGCGGTCGAGGAAGACGATCTCCTTGTCCGGGTGGGCCTTGGCGAGCCTGCGCACCAGGTTGAGCTCGGTGCCGATGGCCCACTTGGAGCCGGCCGGGGCCGCGTCCAGCGCCTTGATGATGTACTCGGTGGAGCCGACCAGGTCGGCGGCGGTGACCACCTCGTGCCGGCACTCCGGGTGGACCAGCACGGTCACCCCGGGGATGCGCTCGCGCACCTCGTTCACCGAGTCCAGCGAGAAGCGGCCGTGCACCGAGCAGTGGCCGCGCCAGAGGATCATCTTCGCCGCGCGCAGCTGCTCGGCGGTGAGGCCGCCGCCGGGCTTGTGCGGGTTGTAGACGACGCAGTCCTCCAGCGACATCCCCATCTTCTGGACGGCGGTGTTGCGGCCGAGGTGCTGGTCGGGCAGGAAGAGCACCTTCTCGCCCTGCTCGAAGGCCCAGCCGAGGGCGCGCTCGGCGTTGGAGGAGGTGCAGATGGTGCCGCCGTGCCGGCCGGTGAAGGCCTTGATGTCGGCGGAGGAGTTCATGTACGCGACCGGAACGGTGACGTCGGCTATGCCGGCGTCGCTGAGGACGTCCCAGCACTCGGCGACCTGCTCGGCGGTGGCCATGTCGGCCATGGAGCAGCCGGCGGCCAGGTCGGGCAGGACGACCTGCTGCTTCTCGCTGGTGAGGATGTCCGCGGACTCCGCCATGAAGTGCACACCGCAGAAGACGATGTACTCCGCCTCGGGGCGGGCGGCCGCGTCGCGGGCCAGCTTGAAGGAGTCGCCGGTGACGTCGGCGAACTCGATGACCTCGTCGCGCTGGTAGTGGTGGCCGAGGATGAAGACCCGGTCGCCGAGGCGGGCCTTGGCGGCGCGGGCGCGCTCCACCAGGTCCGGGTCGGAGGCCGCGGGGAGGTCTCCGGGGCACTCCACGCCGCGCTCGCTGTTCGGGTCGGCCTCGCGGCCGAGGAGGAGCAGCGCGAGGGGGGAGGGCTGGACGTCCAGCAGAGGCTCTGCGGCGGGTGTGGTGGTCACGGGCCGATGCCCTTCTTCAATGCCAACGGGCTTTTCGTCTATCTGACGCTATCTATCATAACCCGTTTGCGTCAGATTGACGATGGGCACCGGGGCGATGTGACATGGATGACCCGTCGTGATCACAGCGAACAATCCCAGGCACTAGCCTGGTACGGGCGTCGAATCGCAAGGCCCCGGGGCGGATCGCCCCGTCAACACCACCGGCCGGGAGCCGCATCGCATGAGCACGCCCGATGCTGATCTTGACGACGTCGACCGGAGGCTGCTGCGGCGCCTGGGAGAGGACGGCCGGGCCTCGTACGCCCGCATCGGCATGGAGGTCAACCTCTCCGCCACCGCGGTCAAACGCCGCATCGACCGGCTGCGCGCCCGCGGGGTGGTCCGCGGCTTCACCGTGGTCCTGGACCCCGGGCTGCTGGGCTGGACCACCGAGGCCTTCGTCGAGGTCTACTGCCGCGAGCGCACCTCCCCGGAGGAGATCCTGGCCAGTCTGCGCAAGTTCCCCGAGGTGGCCGCCGCCTGGACGGTCACCGGCGACCCCGACGCCCTGGTC
>NZ_LIQR01000621.1 GCF_001418575.1 Peterkaempfera griseoplana | reverse complement strand
CTGGAGGACGGTACCCCGTTCCCCACCCTGTACTACCTGACCTGCCCCCGGGCGGCCTCGCTGATCGGCACCCTGGAGGCCGACGGCGTCATGAAGGAGATGACGGCCCGGCTCGGCGAGGACGAGCAGCTGGCGGCCGGATACCGGGCCGCCCATGAGGACTACCTGGCCCGGCGGGACGCCGTGGAGGTCCTGGAGGGGTTCCCCAGCGCCGGCGGTATGCCGGACCGGGTGAAGTGCCTGCACGTCCTGGTCGGCCACTCACTGGCGGCCGGGCGGGGCGTCAACCCGCTCGGCGACGAGGCACTGGACATGCTGCCGGAGTGGTGGCGCAAGGGCCCCTGCGTCTGCGCGGCGGCCGGCGCCGAGGAAGAGGGGAAGACGAAGTGAGCACCACCCGTGTCGCCGCGGTCGACTGCGGCACCAACTCCATCCGCCTGCTGGTCGCCGACCTGGATCCGGAGACCGGCGAGCTGAAGGACCTGGACCGCCGGATGACCATCGTCCGCCTCGGCCAGGGCGTGGACCGCACCGGCCGGCTGGCGCCGGAGGCGCTGGAGCGGACCTTCGCCGCCTGCCGCGAGTACGCGGCGCTGATCGATGAGCACGGTGTCGGACCGGAGCGCACCCGCTTCGTGGCCACCAGCGCCTCCAGGGACGCGGAGAACCGCGAGGACTTCGTCCGCGGGGTGGTGGAGATCCTGGGCGTCGAGCCCGAGGTGATCACCGGGGACGAGGAGGCGCAGCTCTCCTTCACCGGCGCCACCCGTGAGCTGGCCGCCGCCCGGCTGCACCTGGAGCGGCCGTTCCTGGTGACGGACATCGGAGGCGGCTCCACCGAGTTCGTGCTGGGCGACGACACGGTCCGCGCGGCCCGCTCGGTCGACGTGGGCTGCGTACGGATGACGGAGCGCCACTTCCACGGCTCCGACCCGGTCACCGCCGGGCAGATCGAGGCGGCCCGGGCCGACATCGAGCGTGCGCTGGACACGGCCGCGGAGACGGTCCCCCTGGGCGAGGCGCGCACCC
This sequence comes from Peterkaempfera griseoplana, assembly GCF_001418575.1. GTDB lineage: Bacteria > Actinomycetota > Actinomycetes > Streptomycetales > Streptomycetaceae > Peterkaempfera > Peterkaempfera griseoplana. The sequence continues at coordinate 2,545 of NZ_LIQR01000621.1, read as the reverse complement.
TGGTGGGGCTGGCCGGGTCGGTGACCACGGTGGCGGCGATCGCGCTGGGGCTCACCGAGTACGACTCCGAGCGCATCCACCACTCGCGGATCCCGCTGGAGCAGGTCCGTGAGGTGACCCGGCGGCTGCTGGCCGCGACCCACGCCGAGCGCGCCGCGATCCCGGTGATCCACCCGGGCCGGGTGGATGTGATCGGGGCGGGGGCGCTGGTGCTGCTGGCCCTGATGGAGCGGCTGGGGGCGTCCGAGGTGGTCGTCAGCGAGCACGACATCCTGGACGGGATCGCCTGGAGCATCGCCGGCTGAGGCCTGGCGGGGGTCACACGCCCGGGCGGCCGGACGAACTTCGTGAATTTCTTCACATGGAGTTCCCGCGCTTCGGTGCCGTCTGCCGGAGTCGGCGTCCGATATGTGGGACGAAGGTCGTCGGCCGCCCAGGCGTGAGGATCGCAGGCCAAGTCCGTGATCCATGCAGAGAATCGAAAGACTGTGCCGGGAACGCCGGGTCGCCCGCGATCGTTGCTGCTCACAGCGGTGGCCGGACGCCGTCGGCGCCGCGGGCCGTCCCGCCCCGCCGCGCTCCGTCCCTCACAGTCCCGCACCCCCCGGAATGAGGGTCGCGAAATATAGCACACCCTGTCCAGATGCTTGTGAGCGGGCTCACGAGGGGTCCTCCAGAGCGTGCTGGATACTTTCGGATATGAGCACCACGGAGCGTCCTCGCATCCTCATCGTCGGCGGTGGTTACGTCGGCCTGTATGCCGCGATGCGCATCCTCAAGAAGATGCGCTACGGCGAGGCGACCGTCACGGTCGTCGACCCGCGGTCGTACATGACGTACCTGCCCTTCCTTCCGGAGGCCGCGGGCGGCAATGTCGCCCCCCGTAACCTCGTCGCGCCGCTGCGCCGCGTCCTGCAGAAGGCCGAGGTGCTGACCGGACATGTCACCGGGATCGACCACGGCCGCAAGGTCGCGACGGTCACCCCGCTGGCCGGCGACGCCTACGAACTCCCCTTCGACTACCTGGTGGTGGCGGCCGGTTCGGTCTCCCGCACCTTCCCCATCCCCGGTCTGGCCGAGCACGGCATCGGCATGAAGACCGTGGAGGAGGCCATCGGCCTGCGCAACCACGTGATGGCGCAGCTCGACAAGGCCGAGTCGACCACGGACAAGGACGTCCGCCGCCAGGCCCTCACCTTCGTCTTCGTCGGCGGCGGCTTCGCCGGCGTGGAGACCATCGCCGAGGTCGAGGACATGGCCCGCGACGCGGCGAAGATCTACAACACGGTGAGCCGCGAGGACATGCGGTTCATCCTGGTCGAGGCCGCCAACCGCATCCTCCCCGAGATGGGCCCGGACCTCGGTGTCTGGACCAAGGAGAAGCTCGAGGAGCGCGGTATCGAGGTCTTCCTGGAGACCTCCATGGACTCCTGCGTCGACAAGCACGTGGTGCTGAAGAACGGCGTGGAGGTGGACGCCTCCACCATCGTGTGGACCGCCGGCGTCAAGCCCAACCCGGTGCTGGCCGACTTCGGCCTGCCGCTCGGCCCCCGTGGCCACGTGGACACCGCCCCCACCCTGCAGGTCAAGGGCTTCGACTACGTCTGGGCGGCCGGCGACAACGCCCAGGTGCCCGACCTGGCCGTCGGCGAGGGCGCCTGGTGCCCGCCGAACGCCCAGCACGCGGTGCGCCAGGCCATCGTGCTCGGTGACAACGTGGTGTCCGGGATGCGCGGCTTCCCGCAGTCCGAGTACAAGCACAAGAACCTCGGCGCGGTGGCGGGCCTCGGCCTCCACAAGGGTGTGGCGATCCTCTTCGGCAAGTACAAGCTGAAGGGCCGCCCCGCCTGGTGGTTCCACCGCCTGTACCACGGCAGCCGGGTGCCGACCATGAACCGCAAGGTCCGGGTCTTCACCGACTGGACCCTGGCGATGTTCCTCAAGCGCGAGACCGTTGGCCTGTCGCAGATGGAGAACCCCCGCGAGGCGTTCTTCGAGGCGGCAGCCCCGGTGCCCGCCCCCCGCAGCGAGAAGGCCCTCGCCGACAAGGCGTCCTGACCTCGCGGTAGTTCGGAGGCCCTCCGCCCGGCAACGTCGCCGGACCACGACCTCCGTGGTGCTCAGCCGGCCATGATGCCGGGCGGAGCCGCCCCGCATATCGCGGGCGTGGAAGAAGCCCCCGGTCGACATCCGTCGACCGGGGGCTTCTTCCTTGTGCGTTCAGGCCGTCGGCGACGGGGCGCTGTTCGATCCCTCGGACCCCGTCATGCGCTAATGATGCGTCAGATGACATGAAAACAAGACAACTTCCGTGACGGCGGGCATGCAGGTCATGGTGTGCCGCACTAGGCTCATGCTGTCCCCGAACGGGGGAAGCGGGGTGTGCGCCCGGATGGTGGAATGCAGACACGGGCAGCTTAAAACTGCTTGGCCGAGAGGTCGTGCCGGTTCGAATCCGGCTCCGGGCACCCCTGCCACGCCCCCGCCGCCCGGCCGGCTCACCTCCCCCGGTGACAAGGGCCGCGGCTGCCCGCCGTGACGGTGG
>NZ_LIQR01000620.1 GCF_001418575.1 Peterkaempfera griseoplana | reverse complement strand
CCAGCATGGTCAGCGCCGACCCCGGGTTGTGCACGGCGAGGTCGTGCAGAAGGCGCTGGAGCAGGGCGTCCTGGGGCGCCGGCCGCCTCACGGGCCGGTGGCTGTCCGCCGGGGCGATCCCGATGCTGCCGTCGGCGGCTGCGGCCGCCAGGACCTGCTGGCTCGAGGCCGGGGCCCAGGGCACGCGGGTGACGGCCAGGGTGCCGGTGGTCACCAGGACGACCGGCAGCACGAATGCGATGGTCTTGCCGATGCGGCGGAGGAGCTGCTTCACGGAAGGATCGTAGCGACCTGTGACGCGATGACGACATTGCGTAACTCGGATGAGTGAAGCGCAACAGGTCGGCTGTTGACCGGAGTTGGGTAACGCCCAAAGGAAGAGCCCCGCCGGAGCAGGCTCCGGCGGGGCTCTTCACAGACTGCGACCGCCTGCTGGGCAGGCCTTCGATCAGGCGCTGAGGCGCTTGCCGGTGCTGGTCGAGAAGACGTGGGTCTCGTTGGAGACCGGCACCACGTGGATGGTCTCGCCCTTCATCGGGATCTGGCGACCGCCGACGCGGACCACCAGGTCCTTCACCTCGTCGCCGATCCGGGCCGAGCCGTACACGAAGCCGTCGGCGCCGAGCTCCTCGACGACGTTCACGGTGACGGCGACGCCGGAGCCGCCCTTGGTCAGGCCCTCGGGGGAGACGACCGTCAGGTGCTCGGGACGGACACCGACGGTGACCGTGCGGTCGCCGGCGTTGGCGGCCTCGGTGACGGCCTCGCGGGGGACGTTGACGACCGAGTCGCCGAACTTCACGCCGCCGTCCACGATCGGCACCTCGACCAGGTTCATCGCCGGGGAGCCGATGAAGCCCGCGACGAAGACGTTGGCCGGCCTGTCGTACATGTTGCGCGGGGTGTCCACCTGCTGCAGCAGGCCGTCCTTGAGCACGGCCACCCGGTCGCCCATGGTGAGCGCCTCGACCTGGTCGTGGGTCACGTAGACGGTGGTGATGCCCAGACGGCGCTGCAGCGAGGCGATCTGGGTACGGGTGGAGACACGGAGCTTGGCGTCCAGGTTGGACAGCGGCTCGTCCATCAGGAAGACCTGCGGCTCCCGGACGATCGCACGGCCCATCGCGACACGCTGACGCTGACCACCGGAGAGCGCCTTGGGCTTGCGGTCCAGGTACTCGGTGAGGTCGAGGATCTTCGCGGCCTCCTCGACCTTCTTGCGGATCTCGGCCTTGTTGACGCCCGCGATCTTCAGGGCGAAGCCCATGTTGTCCGCGACGGTCATGTGCGGGTAGAGCGCGTAGTTCTGGAACACCATGGCGATGTCCCGGTCCTTCGGCGGCAGGTGGGTGACGTCACGGTCGCCGATGCGGATGGCACCGCCGTTCACGTCCTCCAGGCCGGCGAGCATGCGCAGCGAGGTGGACTTGCCACAGCCGGACGGGCCGACGAGGACGAGGAACTCGCCGTCGGCGATGTCGAGCTCAAGGGCGTCCACGGCCGGGCGGTCGCCGCCCGGGTAGATACGCGTCGCCTTGTCGTACGTGACAGAAGCCATGGCAGACTCCCCTCCACCGGCAGGAACGTGCCGGACGATCCGAGTAAAGGTGTGGTGGTACCGGCCCTGGACGCTGAGAGACGAGCTCAGGGCCGTGAACCGGTTCGCCCGACGCTACCTGGCACTCCCCGGCCTTGTCAGTATCAACCGGCGACCGATTTCCGCATCGATCACGTCACATTGGTCACACCTCACCCCATACCGCCCCGCCCGCCGAGCCGTTCCGAACAC
>NZ_LIQR01000062.1 GCF_001418575.1 Peterkaempfera griseoplana | reverse complement strand
GTGGCGGTGAAGCGGCCGTCGCCGGTCTGGGTGAAGTCGACCTGGCTGAAGCCGGTGCCGCCGCCCGCGTACTTGGCGCAGTACAGCAGCTGATAGCGGATCAGGTCGCCGTCCGGGTCGGTGGCCTTGGCCGTGATGTCGAAGGTGCCTCCGGCCGGCACGGACGCGGTGGTGCTCAGCGTCATGTCGGTGATCACCGGCGGCGTGTTGCCACCCGGGTTGCCGCCGTAGTCCTTGGCCACCGAGTAGAAGCTGAGCCGCCGCCACCCGGCCGGGACGGTGTTGTACCAGACGCCGCCGAAGTCGTTCTCCGTCCCGTAGTGGAAGACCGTGGCGCCCAGTGCCACCCCCTGGTGGCCGGTGATGCAGGCCCAGTTGGAGAGGTAGGCGTCCCGCTTCTGCACGTCGGTGGGCTCGGTGGGCACCCCGTTGGCGTCGTCGGGGACCTCCCACTCGCCGGCCTCACCGGACTCGGTGATGATGTACGGCTTGGTGTAGCCGCCGCCGACCCAGTCGTTCCTGACGTTGCAGACCGAGCCGTAGGAGTTGACCGCCAGCAGGTCCAGGCTGGGGGTGTAGGACTTGTAGTACGCCCAGGCACCGGTCCAGGCGTCGGTGGAGGTCACCGGGTGGTCCGGGTCGATGGCGTGGATCGCCTGGGTGACCCGCTCCACGTACTTGGCGTACGCCACCCGCTCCTGCTCGACCGTGGAGCCGTCGTAGGTGTGGTCCTGGGTGGTGAGGACGACCTCGTTGCCCACGTCCCACATCAGCACCCCGGGGTGGTCCTTGTAGGTGGTCACCCACTGCTTGATCTGGTCCAGGGTGGAGTCCATGTACGCGGTGTCCTTGACGTAGTCCGCGCCCTGGTTGAGCCAGAAGCCGTTGATCACCTTGAGGCCGTGCGCCGCGGCGGTGTCCAGCAGCGGCTTGGTCCCCGCGTCGGTGCCCCAGGTGCGCAGGGTGTTGACGCCCATCGCCTTCAGCTCGCGGATGTGCGCCTCCGCGGTGCTGTTGGCCGGACCCCAGGTGATGCCCTTGACCTGGTACGGGGCGCCGTTGACGGTGAGCGCCCAGTTGCCCTGGCTGCCGGTGACCTTTACGGTGGAGCGGCCGCTGGGGACCGCCGGGTCGGTCATCGGCGCGGGGGGCGTGCCGGTGCTGGTGGAGACGGTGACCTTGTCCAGGGCGAGGGTGCCGCCGGAGCTGGTGTCCGCGCCGGGTGAGGTGCAGCCGCAGACCGCGTCGGGGAAGGAGCCGCCGATGGCCAGGTCGAAGGCCAGGGAGAAGCCGTGGTGCACGGCGGCGTCCCAGGTGGAGACGCCCACCTGCGACTCGCTGACCTGCCAGACCTGCCGGCCGTCGAGGTACCAGCGGATCTGCTCGTCGGTGGTGGTGCGGTCGATGACCGCCGAGTAGGTGTGGAAGTCGGTGAGGCAGCCGGTGCAGGAGGCGAGGCCGCTGGTCATGCCGTTGTACTCGTTGCAGTTGCCGCCCGGCGCGGTGCCGCAGTGCAGGGTGGCCGAGAGCTGGCTGCGGCCGTTGACGTTCTCCAGGACGTCGATCTCGCCGTTCTTCGGCCAGGAGCCGCTGTCGCCGCGGTAGCCGCTGCCCATCAGCCGGAAGGAGGGCCAGTAGCCCAGGCCCTTGGCCGGGGCGGGCTGCTTGACGGTCGCGGAGATCTGCAGCCGGCCGCCGGCCGGGGCGGCGAAGTCGGTGCGCCTGCTCTCGATCCGGCCCGAGGTCCAGCCGGAGCCGCTGTGCAGCGCGGTGAGGGCGAGGTGGCCGTTGCCGTCCAGGGAGACATTGGCGGGGGCGCTGCTGGCGGTCTCGATCTCGCCGGTGCCCCAGTTGGCGGCGCCGCCGGGGTAGGAGGTGCCGGTGTCCACGGTCCAGTCGGCGGAGGGAGCCGCGCCGGACGCGCCGTTGAAGTCGTCGCTCCACACGGTGGTCCAGTCACCCGGCGGGTCGGTGGGGGGAGGTGTGCTGGCGCCCGAGCCGGTGTGCACCTGGAGTTCCCACAAGGAGTAGCCGTAACCGGTGGCCCGTGCGGTGCCGTACAGCCGCACATAGCGGGCGGTGCCGTTGACGTTCAGCGTCTCGGTGCCGCCCGCGCCGGTGGTGGTGGAGTAGGCGCTGGTCCAGGTGGTCCCGTCGGTGGAGAACTGGATCTGGTACGCCTTGGCGTAGGCGGTCTCCCAGGTGAGCACCACCTGGCAGACGCTCTGTGCGCTGCCGAGGTCGACCCGGAGCCACTGCGGATCGGCTGCCGCGCTGGACCAGCGGGTGCCGGTGTCGCCGTCCACGGCGTTGGAGGCCGGCGTCCCGTAGTTCTCCTCACTGGAGGCGGTCGCGGTCCGTCCCTTGGCGGCGTCGGTGGTGCCGCAGCCGCCGGCCGTCCCGCCGCCGGCGGTCCCGTAGACCTGGAACTCCCAGAGGGAGTAGCCGTAGCCGGTGGCCCGTGCGGTGCCGTACAGCCGCACATAGCGGGCGGTGCCGGTGACGTTCACCGTCTCGGTGCCGCCCGCGCCGGTGGTGGTGGAGTAGGCGCTGGTCCAGGTGGTCCCGTCGGTGGAGAGCTGGATCTGGTACGCCTTGGCGTAGGCGGTCTCCCACGTCAGCACCACCTGGCTCACCGCCGCCGGGGCGCCGAGGTCGACCTGGAGCCACTGCGGGTCGGCTGCCGCGCTGGACCAGCGGGTGCCGGCGTCGCCGTCCACGGCGTTGGAGGCCGGGGTCCCGTAGTTCTCCTCACTGGAGGCGGTGGCGGTGCGGCCCTGGGAGAGCAGGGTGGCCGCGGCCTGTGCGGCGGGGGCGGGGATCAGCAGCAGCAGGGCGGCGACCAGAGCTGCCGAGACCAGTGCGGCAAGGGCTTTGGCTCCGCTGGGTGGAGCGGGCATGGGGGGTCCTCCTGTGGGGGCTGGCCGTTCCGGCGGCCTGGGGAGAGAGCGGGAACGTAATGGAGAGCGCTCTCCCTCTCTGCATGCTCCATCCCTGATTCGGTACACGTCAAGACCTCTGCATCACCCTTGTGAACAGGGAAAACAGGGCAGTGGAGCGCTCTCCAAAAGGGCATGCCGAAGTCCCGCACGGCCATCAGGCCGTGCGGGACGGGAGGGCGGACCCCGGCGCGGGGAACGGCGCCCGCACCCTCCCGGGTCGTACCGCCGCGCGGTCAGCGGGCGCGGTGCTCCGCGATCAGTTCGGCATAGCGGCGCCCACTGGTCTTCACCGTGCGGCGCTGGGTCTCGTAGTCGACATGGACCAGGCCGAACCGCTTGTCGTACCCGTAGGCCCACTCGAAGTTGTCCAGCAGCGACCAGGCGAAGTACCCGGCCAGCGGGGCACCCTTGCGGACCGCGTCGGCGCAGGCCGCCAGATGCTGCTCCAGGTAGTCCGTGCGCTCCGGGTCGTGCACCGAGCCGTCGGCGGCCACGGTGTCCTGGTACGCCGCCCCGTTCTCGGTGACATACAGCCTGCGCGCGCCGTACTCCTCGGTGAGCCGGAGCAGCAGCTGCCCGATCCCCGGGGCGTGCACCTCCCAGGGCATCGCGGTGTGCTGCGGGTTGGGGCCGGGCAGCTGGCGGATGTACGGGACCGGGGCGCCCGGGTCGTCGGCGATGATCTGCCGGAAGTAGTAGTTGAGGCCCAGCCAGTCCAGCGGTGCGGCGATGGTCTCCAGGTCGCCGTCCCTGATCGGCAGGTCGACGCCGTACAGCTCCACCATGTCCTCGGGGTAGCCGCGTCCGTGGATCGGGTCCAGCCACCAGCGGTTGACATGGCCGTCGGCGCGCCGCGCGGCCAGCCGGTCGGCCTCGCTGTCACTGGCCGGCTCGATGGTGGAGAGGTTGTTGACGATGCCGATCTGCGCCCCCGGCACCGCCGAGCGCAGCGCCTGTACGGCCAGGCCGTGGCCCAGGTGCAGATGGTAGGAGGCCCGCACGGCGGCGGTGAGGTCGGTGAGGCCCGGCGCCATCCGTCCTTCGAGGTGGCCGATCCAGGCCGAGCAGAGCGGTTCGTTGAGGGTGGCCCAGTGGGTGATCCGGTCGCCGAGCGCCCCGGCGACCACGGCCGTGTACTCGGCGAACCGCTCCGCGGTCTCCCGTTCGGGCCAGCCGCCGCGGTCCTGCTGGGCCTGCGGGAGGTCCCAGTGGTAGAGGGTGGCGAAGGGGGTGATCCCGGCGTCCAGCAGGGCGTCGGTGAGCCTGTCGTAGAACGCCAGGCCCTTGGGGTTGACCGCGCCGCCGCCGTCCGGGACGATCCGCGGCCAGGCGAGGGAGAACCGGTAGGCGTCCAGGCCGAGGCCGGTCATCAGGCCGAGGTCCTCGGGCCACCGGTGGTAGTGGTCGCAGGCGGTGTCCCCGGTGTCGCCGCCCTCGACCGCACCGGGGGTGTGGGAGAAGGTGTCCCAGATGGAGGGGGATCTGCCGTCCTCCGCCACCGCGCCCTCGATCTGGTACGCGGCGGTGGCCGCGCCCCAGAGGAAGTCGTCGGGGAGTGCACTGAGGTCGGTCACGGCGGGCCTTTCGAGGAGGGTCATTTGACGGCGCCGGCGGTCAGTCCGGCGACCAGGTAGCGCTGCAGCAGCAGGAACCCGGCGACCACGGGGACGCTGACGACCAGGGAGGCGGCCATGACCTGGTTCCAGTAGACGTCGGTCTGGGTGGCGTAGCCCTGGAGGCCGACGGCGAGGGTCCTGGTGGTGTCGTTGGTCATCACCGAGGCGAAGAGCACCTCGCCCCAGGCCGTCATGAAGGCGTAGACGGCGACGGCGACGATGCCGGGGATCGCGGCCGGGATGATGATCCGCACCAGGGCGCCGATCGGACCGCAGCCGTCCACCAGCGCGGCCTCGTCGAGGTCGCGGGGGATGGAGTCGAAGTAGCCGACCAGCATCCAGATGGAGAACGGCAGCGAGAAGGTGAGATAGGTGAGGATCAGGCCGCCGCGGCTGCCGTAGAGCGCGATGCCGGTGGAGTCCCCCACATTGACGAAGATGATGAAGAGCGGCAGCAGGAAGAGGATGCCCGGGAACATCTGGGTGGAGAGCACCGTGACGGTGAAGACCCGGCGGCCCTTGAAGCGGTAGCGGCTCACCGCGTACGCCGCCAGGATGGCGATGACCACCGAGCAGACGGTGGCCCCACCGGCCACGATCAGCGAGTTGACGAAGTACCGGCCCAGCGGCACGGTCTTCCAGATGTCCACATAGGGCCGGAAGGTCAGCGTCGAGGGTATCCAGCGGAACGGTCCTTGGACGTCCTGGAGCGGCTTCAGCGAGGAGCTGAGCATCACCAGCACCGGCACCAGGGTGAAGACCGCCAGCACCAGCAGGAATATCCGGCGTGTCCAGCGGAAGGACGCGGGTGGATTAATCATCGGCGCCCCTCCGGCGCGAGGTGGCGAACAGGTAGACCGCGGTCGCCAGCATCAGGAACAGCAGCAGCAGCACCGACATCGCGGAGCCCGAGCCGAAGTTCCAGGTGACGAAGGACGACTGGTAGATGTGGATGGAGATCAGGTCGGCGGCCGGCGGTGCCGACTTGCCGAAGAGCACATAGGGGGTGTTGAAGTCGTTGAAGCTCCACAGGAAGAGCACCAGCACCAGCACCTGGCTGACCGGGCGCAGTGAGGGCAGGGTGATCCGGCGGATCTGCTGCCAGATCCCGGCTCCGTCCATGGCCGCCGCCTCGTAGAGCTCCCGGGGGATGTTCTGCAGTCCCGCGGTGAGGGTGAGGAAGGCGAACGGCCAGGACCGCCAGACCGCCACGGTGACCAGCGCGGAGAAGCTGTTGTCGCCGATCAGCCAGAAGGGCTTGTCCGAGGTGAGGTGGAGCTGGTCGTGCAGGATGTGGTTCACCAGGCCGGTGTCCCGCTGGAACATGAACGACCAGGTGATCACGGCCGCGTAGACGGGGAGTGCGTAGGGGAGCAGAAAGGCTGCGCGAAGCAGCCCTCTGCCGCGGAAGGAGTCCTGCATCATGATCGCCGCGGAGGCGCCGATCAGCCAGGAGAGGCCGACGACGAGGACGGTGAAGGAGCAGGTCACCCAGAACGAGTGCAGCAGCGACTGGCCGACCGGGGCGTTGAAGTCCACCGCCATGCGGTAGTTCCCCAGGCCGGCCCAGGGTGCTTCCGACCAGTTGCGGATGAAGAACTGGGTGAGCTGTTTGAAGCTCATGACGATACCGACCACCATGGGGACCAGGTGGATCAGCAGCTCCATCACCAGCGCGGGGAGCAGGAGCAGGTAGGGCAGGCCGATTCGGCTCAGTCGCTGTCGCACGTCAGTTGGCCGGCATCTGCTGCTGGGCCTTGGTGAGCTCGGCCTTGACGGTCTCGTCGGTGATCGCCTTGCCGGAGGCGGCCTCCGCGAGCAGGTTCTTGACGGCGGTGCCGATCAGGGTCTCGAAGTTGCTCTCCTGGGGGACCTGGGGCAGCGGGGCGGCGCTGCTGCGCAGCACGCCGGCGATGGTCTTCAGCTCCGGGGTGGAGAAGGCCGGGTCGGACTGGGCTGCGACGACCGGCGGGATCGAGCCGTAGGCCTTGTTGAGGACGGTCTGCTCGGTGTTGCTGGTCATGAACTTCACGAACTGCAGGGCGCCGTCCTTGTTCTTGGTGTTCTTGAAGACGGCCATGTTGATGCCGGCCACCATGGAGGTGGTGGACTCCTTGGTGCCGCTGGCCCCGGCGGGGACCGGCACCGGGACGACCCCGTAGGCGTCCGGGTTCATGCCGTGCGACTTGAGGTTGGCGCCGGCCGCCTGCCACATCAGCATCGCCGCCTTGCCGGTGGCGAAGTCGGTCACGGACTGGTTGTTGGCGTACTCGGCGTTGCCGGGCGCGGCGATCTTGTCCTTGGCGATGAAGTCGACGTACTGCTTGATCGCGGCCACCGCGCCCGGACTGTCGAAGGACGCCTTGCCCGCCGGGGTGAAGAAGGACGCCCCGTGCTGGGTGGCCAGGGTGAAGGCGTGGTGGACGTTCTCGGAGAGGTTGCCGCCCTCGATCGCCAGGCCGTACTTGCCGCCCTTGGTGAGCTTCTGGCCGTCGGCGACCAGCTCGTCCCAGGTGGCCGGGGGGTTGGCGATGCCGGCGTCGGCGAAGAGCTTCTTGTTGTAGTAGAGGCCGTACGCCATGGAGTACAGCGGGACGGCCGCCGGGTCCTTGCCGCTGGCGCCGGCCGAGGCCAGCGCGGAGGGCAGGAAGCGGTCCGAGCCGCCGACCTTGTCGAAGGTGGCGGAGTCGAAGGGCAGCAGGGCGCCGGTGGCCTGGAGCGAGGCCGACCAGGTGTTGCCGATGTTGAGGACGTCCGGGCCCTGTCCCGAGGTGGCGGCGGCCAGGATCCGGTTGAGCAGGTCGGACCAGGGGACGACCTCCAGCTTCACCTTGATGCCGGTCTGCTGCTCGAACTTTCTCAGCTCCGGCTCCAGGACCTGCTTGTCCACCTCCAGGCTGGCGCCCTGGTTGGAGGCCCAGTAGGTGAGCGTCTTGGGGCTGCTGTTGCCGCCGCCCCCGCCGGTGGAACCGCCGCCGCAGGCGGTGGCGGTGACGGCGATGGCGGCGACCAGCGCGATGGTTGCGGCAGGACGGTTCGTACGCATGACCGTGCCCCTCTCGGGCTGCCTCTTATACACATTT
>NZ_LIQR01000619.1 GCF_001418575.1 Peterkaempfera griseoplana | reverse complement strand
CCCACCAGGTATAGCCCCAGCAGGGCCCGCATGCCGTAGAAGCTGCAACGCTCCCACAGTTCGGTCATGAACAGGGTCGCCAGGCCGCGTGGCTGGCCGAGAAAGGTCTTTCCGGTACCGCTGTCGGCGATTCGCGGGATGACCGCCTCCGTCGGGGTGGACGCCATGGGTGAGAGCCGTTCCTTGTCTGCGTAAGCGGGACCTGGCGGTCTGCCTGGGTGGGACCGGGCGGGTCTGAGCAAGCGGGACCTGGTGGTCTGCGCGGGCGGGACCTGGTGGTCCGAGTGAGCGGGACCGGGCGGGATCGCCGCGCCCGTCCCGGCATCCGGGGCACAGGTGTGCCCCGGTGAGTGACACGGGACCTGACCACTGTACGGCCACTATTCATGCGATAACGGACTGGAAGGACTAATGATCTCGAATGGTGGTGTACTCGCCTGAATCGACCTTTCTTCATCAAGGTGCAGGTTCAGGCGAAGAATCTCCTTCGAAGGCAAGGCTGGACCGCACACTCTGTGATGAATCCACACCTGCGCACATCCGGGCTCCAGGGCCCCGACTGTGCTCCACTTCACAGCCCCCCGCGCTCCTGATCGTCACGGGGCGCGCGGACTACCATCGCCCCATGACCCGAGTTCTGCTCGCCGAGGACGACATCGCCATCTCGGAGCCGCTGGCCAGAGCGCTCCGCCGGGAAGGCTACGAGGTGCTGGTGCGCGAGGACGGCCCTGCCGCCCTCGAAACCGGACTGGAGGAGGACATCGACCTGCTGGTCCTCGATCTCGGCCTGCCCGAGATGGACGGCCTGGAGGTCTGCCGGAGGCTGCGTGCGGACGGCAAGGGCTTCCCCGTACTGGTGCTCACCGCCCGCGCCGACGAGGTCGACACCGTGGTCGGCCTGGACGCCGGCGCCGACGACTACGTCACCAAGCCCTTCCGGCTCGCCGAGCTGCTGGCCCGGGTGCGCGCCCTGCTGCGGCGCGGCACCGTGGACCTCACCACCGGCGCCCACGGGGTGAAGATCGACGTGGAGTCGCACCGGGCCTGGCTGGGCGAGGAGGAGCTGCAGCTCTCCGCCAAGGAGTTCGAGCTGCTGCGCGTCCTGGTACGGGACGCCGGCCGGGTGGTCACCCGGGAGCAGATCATGCGGCAGGTGTGGGACACCACCTGGTGGACCTCCACCAAGACCCTCGACATGCACATCTCCTGGCTGCGCAAGAAGCTCGGCGACGACGCGGGCAACCCCCGCTACATCACCACCGTGCGAGGCGTGGGCTTCCGCTTCGAGAAGGGCTGACCGGCAGCGTGCGACGCAGGATGATCAACTCCCTGCTGGGCGTCGTCCTGGTGATGGTGGTGGTGTTCTGCGTCCCGCTGGCCCTCTTCGAGAAGCGCACCATCGAGAGCGCCGCACAGGACCGGGCCGGGGCCGAGGCGGTCCGGCTCCTGGGCATCGTCGAGAACCGCATCGCCGCCGGTGAGCCGGTCGGTGTGGGGGACCTCAAGGGCCAGGTGACCGACGGTTCCTTCGCCGAGGTGCACATCGCCGGCCATGCGCCCATCCGGATCGGCAGCCCGCCCGCGGGCGGCGACCCGGTACGGGCCGCCCAGACCGGCGGCCGCGGCGAGAGCGTGGTGGTCGAGCACTCCCGGCAGGACGTCCAGCACGAGATCGGCAACATGCTGCTGATGCTGGGCGTGGTCGCACTGCTCGCCGTCCAGGCCGCCGTGGCCCTCGCCGTCTGGCAGGCCAACCGTCTCACCCGCCCGCTCAAGGACCTCGCGGAGACCGCCGAACGCCTCGGCTCCGGCGACCCCCGGCCGCGCGACCGCCGCTACGGCGCCCCCGAGCTCGACCGGGTCGCCGAGGTGCTGGACTCCAGCGCCGAGCGGATCGCCCGGATGCTCACCGCCGAGCGCCGGCTCGCCGCCGACGCCTCCCACCAGCTGCGCACCCCGCTCACCGCGCTCTCCATGCGGCTGGAGGAGATCATCGCCACCGAGGACCCGGCGACCGTCAAGGAGGAGGCCGCGATCGCGCTCGGCCAGGTGGAGCGGCTCACCGACGTGGTGCAGCGGCTGCTCACCAACCAGCGCGACCCGCGCAGCGCCTCCGCGGTCACCTTCGATCTGGACGAGGTGGTCAAGCAGCAGGCCGAGGAGTGGCGGCCCACCCTGCGCGGCGCCGGCCGGCAGCTGGAGATCGAGGGCCTCCAGGGACTGGAGGCGGTGGGCACCCCCGGTGCCGTAGCGCAGGTGCTGGCCACCCTGATCGAGAACTCGCTGATGCACGGGGACGGCACGGTGGTGCTCTCCACCCGTATCACCGGCCCCTCGGTGGTGGTCGAGGTGGAGGACGGGGGTCAGGGCGTCCCCCCGGCGCTCGGCGCCCGGGTCTTCGAGCGGACGGTCAGCGGCCGCAACTCCACCGGCATCGGCCTGGCCGTCGCCCGCGACCTCGCGGAGGCCGACGGCGGCCGCCTGGAGCTGCTGTCCCTGCGCCCGCCGGTCTTTGCGCTCTTCCTCGGCCGGCCGGTGCAGGAGCGTCACTGAGCCGGGCCGTGCGGCCCTCAGCCCGGCCGGCCGTGGGAGCCCGCCTCCAGGACCGTGCGCAGGCCGGCCAAGGTGGCAGCGATACGGGCCAGCTCGTCGGGGGAGACCGTCGCGGTCAGTGAGCGGAGTTCGCTCTCGACGACGAGCCGGGAGGCGGACAGCCGCTGCGCACCCTCGGGTGTGAGCTCGAGGACGGACGAGCGGCGGTCCTGGGGGTGCGCGACCCGCCGGCACCAGCCCGCCGCCTCCAGCCGGTCGACCGCCTTGCTGACGGCCCCCACGGTGATCGCCAGTTCGGTGGCGATGTCGAGCACCCGGCACCCCGGTACCCGGTCGACGATCTCCAGGAACTCGTACTGGCCCAGCCCCAGCCCCTGTTCGGTGCGCAGCCGGGCGCTCACCGCGTTGTAGAGGCGGGTCTCGACGCGGACGAGATCGGTGAAGACATGGGTGACGCGGATCACATCGGCTCCAATGGATTCCGAGGAATCATCTTCTTGGGCATCCGGTTGGACGGGGACAGATGGATTCCAAGGAATCCAGTTTCGCATCCTCGCCCCCTGGAGGCCCACATGTCCCGACAGCAGCGCGACGCCCTGGACGCCCTGCTCCGTTCCGTCCCCCGGAGCGGGAC
>NZ_LIQR01000618.1 GCF_001418575.1 Peterkaempfera griseoplana | reverse complement strand
GCGCCGAGCTGGCCGCGCTGGGCATCAACCAGGACTACGCCCCCGTCGCCGACGTCAACCTCGACCCCGCGAACCCGGTGATCGGGATCCGCTCCCCGGGCGCCGACCCCCACGCGGTGGCGGAGCTGACCGCCGCCCAGGTCGACGGTCTGCGACTGGCGGACACGGTCTCCACCGCCAAGCACTTCCCCGGCCACGGCGACACCTCCACCGACAGCCACACCGGCCTGCCGGTGATCGGGCACAGCCGCGCCGAGTGGGAACAGGTGGACGCCCCTCCCTTCGCCGCCGCGATCGGGCAGGGCGTGGACTCGGTGATGACCGCGCACATCGTGGTCCCGGCCCTCGACCCGTCCGGCGACCCCGCCACCCTCTCCAGGCCGGTCATCACCGGCCTGCTGCGCGGCCGGCTGCACTACGACGGGGTGGTGGTCACCGACTCCCTCGGCATGACCGGCGTCCGTGCGCGCTACGGCGACGCCAAGGTGCCCGTGCTCGCCCTGCGGGCGGGCGCCGACCAGTTGCTGGACCCGCCCGACCTGCCGCTGGCCTACCGCTCGGTGCTGCGCGCCGTACAGGACGGAGAACTGACCGAGGGCCGGATCGACGCCTCGGTGACCCGGGTGCTGCGGATGAAACTGCGGCACCGGCTCCTCGAGCGCACCCCGCCCCGCCCGCAGGACGTCCGCCGGCTGCTGGGCACCCCGGCGCACCTGGCCGCCGCCGACGCGGTGGCCGACCGCAGCGTCACCCTGCTGCGCGACGACACCCGTACGCTGCCGCTCCCCGCGGCGACCGGCCGGCGGCTGCTGGTGACCGGCTGGGAGCCCGGCGGCACCGGGCCCACCGGGATCGGCACCGCCGACGGGCGGCCGGTGCGCGAGCTGGCCCGGGCGCTGACCGCGCTGGGACGGCAGGCCACGCCGCTGCCGACCGGTCCGGCGCCGGACGGCGCGGCGGTGGCCGCCGCCGTCGCCGCCGCCCGGGCGGGCGACGGCCCGGTGGTGGTGCTCACCGGCGGGGCCGACCGGGACCCGGCGCAGCGACGGCTGGTCGCCGCGCTGCTGGCGACCGGGCGGCCGGTGGTGCAGATCGCGGTCTGCGGCCCCTATGACCTCGCCCGGCTGCCAGGGGTGCACACGGCGCTGGCCGGCTACTCATGGTCCGCCGCGACCATGCGGGCGGCGGCCCGGGTGCTCAGCGGGCGCACCACCGCCACCGGGCGGCTGCCGGTCGCGGTGCCGGGGCTCTTCCCGCTGGGCTTCCGGCTGACCTGCTACTACTACCGCAAGGCCTACTACCGGGCGTTCTGGGCGTCCCCGCCGGCCTGCGCGGTCGCCGAGCCGCACAGCTCCTACAGCGGTGAGACCCGCTTCCCGCTGATCCTGCAGAACATCCACCGGTACTTCTTCTATCTGGCGATCCCGGTGGCCTCGATCCTCACCTATGACGTCGCCCTGGGCTTCCGCAACCCGGCGGGCGAGTGGGGCCACATGGGCCTCGGCACCCTGGTGCTGCTGGTGAACGTGCTGCTGATCTGGGCGTACACCCTCTCCTGCCATTCCTGCCGGCATCTGGTCGGCGGCCGGCTGCGGCACTTCTCCCGGCACCCCGTGCGCTACCGGGCCTGGCAGTGGGTCAGCCGGCTGAACGCCCGTCACATGCTGCTGGCCTGGATGTCGCTGGCCTCGGTGGGCATCGCCGACCTGTACGTCTATCTGCTCGCCAGCGGGGCGTTCAGCGACCCCAGGTTCTTCTGAGCGTCGCCGCCCGATGTCCCCCCCTCACCCGCGAGGGGTACCGCACGTCAACCGCGAGGGCTTCCTGCTCCGCAGGCGGCCGCCCCGTCCGGGAGGACTCCCGTTGAGGTCCCGCACCGCCGCCCCAGGCAGACACGGCCGGCCCGGCCGTACGACGGCTTCGCGCCGCGCCCGCGACGCGGCCGCACTCCGCACCGAGGACATGTGTCCTCCCCCGGCTGAGACCGCCGGTTCCCAGGCAAGGAGTTTTGGATGACCGAGGTGGAGCGCCACACATACGACGTGGTCGTGGTGGGCGCGGGCGGGGCGGGGCTCCGGGCCGCGATCGAGGCGCGCGAGCAGGGCATGCGTACGGCGGTGATCTGCAAGTCGCTCTTCGGCAAGGCACACACCGTGATGGCCGAAGGCGGCATCGCCGCCGCCATGGGCAATGTCAACAGCGGCGACAACTGGCAGGTGCACTTCCGGGACACCATGCGCGGCGGCAAGTTCCTCAACCACTGGCGGATGGCGGAGCTGCACGCCAAGGAGGCCCCGGACCGGGTGTGGGAGCTGGAGACCTGGGGGGCGCTCTTCGACCGCACCGGCGACGGGCGGATCTCCCAGCGCAACTTCGGCGGCCATGAGTACCCCCGGCTGGCCCATGTCGGCGACCGCACCGGGCTGGAGCTGATCCGCACCCTCCAGCAGCGGGTGGTCGCCCTCCAGCAGCAGGACTTCGAGGAGTCCGGCGACTACGAGGCCAGGCTGCGGGTCTTCCAGGAGTGCACCGTCACCAGGATCCTCAAGGACGGGGCCAGGGTCTCCGGGATCTTCGGCTACGTCCGGGAGAGCGGGCGCTTCCTCACCATCGAGGCGCCGGCCGTGGTGCTGGCCACCGGCGGCATCGGCAAGTCCTTCAAGGTGACGTCCAACTCCTGGGAGTACACCGGTGACGGCCATGCGCTGGCGCTGCTGGCGGGCGCCGACCTGGTCAACATGGAGTTCGTGCAGTTCCACCCCACCGGGATGGTCTGGCCGCCGTCGGTGAAGGGCATCCTGGTCACCGAGTCGGTGCGCGGCGACGGCGGGGTGCTGCGCAACAACGACGGCAAGCGGTTCATGTTCGACTACGTCCCGGACGTCTTCAAGGGGCAGTACGCCCAGTCCGAGGAGGAGGCCGACCGCTGGTACGCCGATCCGGACCACAACCGCCGCCCGCCCGAACTGCTCCCCCGCGACGAGGTGGCCAGGGCCATCAACTCCGAGGTCAAGGCCGGCCGGGGCTCTCCGCACGGCGGGGTCTTCCTGGACGTCTCCACCCGACTGCCCGCCGAGGAAATCGTCCGCAGACTGCCGTCGATGCACCACCAGTTCAAGGAACTGGCGGACGTGGACATCACCCGCGAGCCCATGGAGGTCGGCCCCACCTGCCACTACGTCATGGGCGGCGTGGCCGTGGACCCCGACACCGCGGCCGCTCCGGGGGTGCCCGGGCTGTTCGCCGCAGGTGAGGTGGCCGGCGGGATGCACGGCTCCAACCGGCTGGGCGGCAATTCCCTCTCCGACCTGCTGGTCTTCGGCCGCCGGGCCGGGCTGCACGCCGCCGGGTACGTCTCCGGACTGGGCGCCCTGCGGCCCGAGGCGGAGCCCGGCCAGGTGGACCGGGCCGCCGCCGAGGCGGTGGAGCCGTTCGACGAGGGCCGCGGCGGGGCCGGAGCCGGGCCCGCCGAGAACCCGTACACGCTCCACCAGGAGCTCCAGCAGACCATGAACGACCTGGTGGGCATCATCCGCCGGGCCGAGGAGATGTCCGAGGCCCTGGAGCGGCTGGCCGCGCTGCGGCAGCGGGCCGGGCGGGCCGTGGTGGAGGGGCACCGCCAGTTCAACCCGGGCTGGCACCTCTCGCTGGACCTGCGCAACATGCTGCTGGTCTCCGAGTGCGTGGCGCGGGCCGCGCTGGAGCGCACCGAGAGCCGCGGCGGCCACACCCGGGACGACCACCCCGAGATGGACCGCTCCTGGCGCAGCGTCAACCTCTGCTGCTCGCTGACGGAGTCGGGCGCCGTGGAGGTCGTCCGCAGGCCCAACCCGCCGATCCGCCCCGACCTGCTGGACCTGTTCGCCGCGGAGGAGCTGGCCAAGTACCTCACCGAGGAGGAACTGCCCGTGCGCGCCGCCCCCGACGCCCCCGCCGCCGAGACCGGAGTCGAGTCATGAGCAACCTGGCCACCTTCCGGATCTGGCGGGGCGACGCCGAGGGCGGCGGCTTCGCGACGTACGAGGTGGAGGTGCACGAGGGCGAGGTGGTCCTGGACATCGTGCACCGGCTCCAGGCCACTCAGACCCCCGACCTGGCGGTCCGCTGGAACTGCAAGGCCGGCAAGTGCGGATCCTGCAGCGCCGAGATCAACGGACGGCCGCGGCTGATGTGCATGACCCGGATGTCCACGCTGCCGCCCGGGGAGCCGGTCACGCTCACCCCCATGCGGACCTTCCCGGTGGTCCGCGACCTGGTCACCGATGTCTCCTTCAACTACACCAAGGCCCGGGAGGTGCCCGCCTTCGTGCCGCCCCCGGGGGTCGCCCCGGGCGAGTACCGGATGGCGCAGGAGGACGTGGCGCGCTCCCAGGAGTTCCGCAAGTGCATCGAGTGCTTCCTGTGCCAGGACGTCTGCCATGTGGTCCGCGACCACGAGGAGAACAAGCCGGTCTACGCCGGGCCCCGCTTCCTGATGCGCATCGCCGAACTCGACATGCACCCCCTGGACGCCGCCGACGGCACCGGCCTGGACCGCAGCCGCTCCGCCCAGGACGACCACGGCCTGGGCTACTGCAACATCACCCGCTGCTGCACCGACGTCTGCCCGGAGCACATCACCATCACCGAGAACGCCCTGATCCCCCTGAAGGAGCGCGCCGCGGACCGCAAGTACGACCCGCTGGTCTGGCTGGGCTCCAAGATCTCCCGCCGCCGCCCGGGCTGACCGGGTCTGCGCCGGGCCGCCGC
>NZ_LIQR01000617.1 GCF_001418575.1 Peterkaempfera griseoplana | reverse complement strand
GGGGTGCCGGGGGACGCGGCTGCGGCGGTGGTGAAGGAGCCGCCTCCGGACGCCTTGAGGTCGCCGTTCACCCGGGGCCGGGCGCCGGGGTAGGCGGAGGCCGAGGCGAAGGTGTCATGGACGCCCACCACCACCGCGTTGGCGACACCCTTGCTGGGGTCGTGGTCGTAGACCAGCCGGAAGATGATGCCGGCGGCCAGCATGGAGATGGCCATCGGCATGAAGACGACCAGCTTGAAGGCGGTGCCCCAGCGGATGCGTTCGGTGAGGACCGCGAAGACCAGGCCGAGCGCGGTGGTGACGGTGGGCGCCACCACCACCCAGATGGCGTTGTTCCGCAGCGCGGTCAGGGTGGCGTCGGTGGTGAAGAGGTCGCCGTAGTTGCCGAGCCCGACGAAGTGCCGGAAGTCGTCGATCCCGTACAGGCTGCGGACCAGCGACCACAGGATGGGGTAGAGGAGGAGCGCGCCCAGCAGGACCAGGGCGGGCAGCAGGAAGAGCACGGCGACCCAGGGGCGGGTGCCGAGCACCCGCCCCCTCCCGGGGCGCGCGGTCAGGGCGGGAGCTGCCGGTGCGGCCATCGAGCGGCGCCCGTCAGTTGCCGTACGCCTTGGCGGCGTCGGACTCGAGCTTCTTCTGCGCGCCCGCCACGTCCTTGGGGGCGGCCAGGAAGTCCTGGAGGTCCTTCCACTCGCCCGAGCCCTTGGTGCCGCCGAAGGCCGCCGGGGCCTGGTCGGACATGTCGAAGCGGAAGTCGTCGCCCGCGTCCATCAGCGACTTGGCGATGCCGCGCGCGATGTCGTTGGGGTAGACCGACAGGTCCAGCGACTTGTTGGGGGAGAGGAAACCGCCCTGGGCCGCGGCCACGGCGGCGGCCTCGGGCGAGGCCAGGTACTGCAGCAGGGCCTGGGCGGCCGGGCTGTCCTTCATCACCGTGGCCACGTCTCCGCCGCTGACCACGGGGGGCTTGCCGCCGTCGACCGCCGGGAACGGGAAGAACTTGGCGTCCTGGCCCACCTTGGCCTTGGTCTCACTGGCGATGTTCACCGCCACGAAGTCGCCCTCGTAGACCATTCCGGCCTTGGGGGGCTCGGCGAAGGTCTGGTCGACCGAGGCCGGGAACTCGGTCTGCAGCGCCCCCTTGGCCTGGCCGGCGATCAGATCGTTCCTGCCGAACAGCTGCGCCAGGGTGGTGAGTGCCTTGCCGACCGAGGGGTCGGTCCACTTGATCTGGTGCTTCGCCAGCTTGTCGTACATCTCGGGGCCGGCCTGGGAGAGATAGACGTTCTCGAACCAGTCGGTGAGCGTCCAGCCGTCGGCGCCGCCGATGGAGACCGCGGGGGTGCCGGAGTCGGAGACGGTCTGCGCGGTGGTGAGGAAGTCGGCCCAGGTCTTGGGCTCGGTCACCCCGGCGTCCTGGAAGACCTTGGTGTTGTACCAGACGGTCGACTTGTTGGCGGCCTTGAAGTAGACGCCGTACTGCTTGCCGTTGTACGCCCCCAGGTCCTTCCAGCCCTTGCCGTAGTTGGCGCTCAGCGCGGCGTCCACCTCGGGGGAGAGCGGCTTGACCCAGCCGGCCTTGGCGAACTGCTGCAGCACCCCGACCTGGGGGAGGAAGGCCACGTCCGGCGGGGCGCCGCCCTGCACCTTGCTGCCGAGGAAGGCCGACACATTGTCACCGGTGGGGACGAACTTGGTGCTTGCGCCGGTGCGTTTGGTGAAGTCCGCCAGCACCTTCTGGAAGTTCTTCTGCTCCGAGCCGGTCCAGATCGCCGCCACCGTCAGGCTCTTGCCGTGCAGGTCGGGCAGCTGGAGCGAGTCGGACGAACTCGCCCCGGCCGTCGGGCTGGAGGCGCCGCCGCCGGGGGCGGGGGTGGAGTGGTTCCCGCTGCCTCCTCCACTGCTGCTGCAGCCCGCCGCCGTCAGTGCCAGAGCGGTCGCCGCGGTGAGCACCAGCGCGGTGCGTGCACGGCCTCTGGAGGTGGATGTACGCATCGTTCGGTCCATGACAGATTCCTCCCGTGGCCCGGGCCGCAACCGCACGCCGCCGGGCCGGGAGGCGTCGGCACTGACGCACGGGCGCGGCGCAGGTCGTCGCGTCCCCGCACAGTCCTACGCCGGGGCCACAGGCGTCGCAAGACCGCACGGTGCGGCCTGTCGCCTGCTGTGACCGGACTGTGACGCCGGTCGGCGGGACTGTGCGCAGCCGATCTACCCCGCCCGCACCGGATCATTCCCCCGGGGCGGGTGTGACCGGCGAGAGAACCGTGAACGTCCGGGCGGCATAGGCAGTGTGACGAATCGTCATACCGGAGGTCGGAGCGCTCACACCAGGGGAGCCGCCGGGGCCGCGCCCAGGGACTGCGCGGCCCGCTGCAGCGCACTGGCCAGCAGCGCCAGATCGGTGGGGCCGTTGCCGAGTTCACGGACCGGGCGACGGCTCGGCGGTGCACCGGTCTGGGGCCACTCCAGCGCCACCACGGTCGGCCGTACCGTGGCCGTACGCGGGATCCGGCCGCTCACCCGGGCCGCCTGGAAGGCCGCGACCCCGCCGTCCGGCAGCCGGAGATAGCCCCGGCCGGGGGTGTCCTCGCCGACCGTGGCGGCGTCCTCGACATGGACCAGCAGCCGGGAGCGCGCCGGATCGTCGGTGCGCAGGGCGATCCGCAGCAGCGCCGCCTCGTCGACCTCGGTCCCGGCGGTCCGCTCCGGCCGGGCCGTGGAGACCGCCAGATGCACACCGAGCCGCCCGCCGCGCACCGCCACCTCGGCCAGCGCCCGGCCGAGCGCCGCCCGGGCCCGGGCGGCCGGATCGGCGGCGGCCGCACGGGCCGGGCCGTCACCGCCCACCAGGGCGTCGAAGTCGTCCACCACCACCAGCATCCGGCCCGGTGCCGGAGGCGGCGGGGCCACGGCCGGAGCGGCGCCGGCGCCCGAGGACACCGCCCGGCCGGCCGGGGCGGCCGAGGCGGCGACCGCCCGGACGGGGCCGGCCGCGGCGCGCGCCCGCTCCCGGCCGGGATCGTCGTCGGGGGCGGTCCGCGGCGGCACCAGCCGTACGCCGCCGACCGGCCGGACCGGCTCCGCCCGCCGCAGCATCCGCTCCGCGAACCAGGTCGCGAAATCCCGCCCCTGGAGCATCTCCTCGCGCCGCGTCAGCTCGGCCAGCAGTGCGTCCGCCGCCTCCTGGGTCCTCGCCGGGTCGATGTCGGCGCCCAGGTAGGTGGCGACATGCGGCAGATCGGTGCAGGCGTAGAGACCCAGCGCGGGGTCGGCGGGCTCGCGCCCCTCCACGACCACCACGGAGAGCCGGTCCGGACGCTCCGCGACGGCCAGTGAGGCGACCAGGGTGCGCAGCAGCTCGGTCTTGCCGGAGCCGGTGTCGCCGCCGACCAGCAGATGCGGCCCGCCCGGCAGGCCCGGGGCGGTCAGCTCGCGGTCGGCGAGGTCGAGGGTGCAGCGGCCGTCGCGGGTGGTGCCGAGCACCGCGGCGGCGGTGCCGGCGGTGGGGGGCAGCTCCGTCCAGCGGCCGGAGATCTTGGCGGGGGTGACCATGTCCAGGTCCAGCAGGTCCAGCAGCCGCAGCGCGGTGGGCAGCGGGCCCCTGGCCGCGGGGGCGGACTCCCGCAGCGGTGCCAGGCTGCGGGCCAGCCGCTCCGCCCACGGGGTGGAGACCGCGTCCAGCGCCACCGCCTCCAGCACCTCGGTGGCGGCGCCCGAGGGGTCCGCGGGCGGACGCTCCACCCGCAGCAGGGTGGCGACCTCGCCGGCGATCTCGGCGGTGGCGCCCAGACCGGCCGGCAGGGCGCGGGGGTTCTCGGCCAGGCAGAGGACGTGCACCCCGGCGGCGGCCCCCCGGGCCACCAGCCGGGCCAGCCCACGCCGGGCGGCCTCCGAGCCCGGATCGCCGTCGACCAGCAGGACCGAGGCGGGGACGCCGGGGCGGCCGTGGCCGTCGAGCCTGGCGGTCAGCTCGTCGATCCGCGCCTCGGCCTGGGCGGCGTCCAGGCCCACCAGCAGCCGGCACTCCTGGCCCTGCGAGGGGCGCAGATGCGGCAGCCAGAACGCCCAGGACCACTCCTCGGCGCGGGCCTCGGCGGTGCGCGCCGGATCTGCGCTGACCAGCACGATCTCCAGGGTGGAGGGGGAGTGCAGGGTGGCCAGCTGGGCGGCCGCGGCGCGGGCCAGGCCGCCCAGCCGCGGGCGGGGGCCCGCCAGGCCGAGGCTGCCCGCGGTGCGCAGGTTTACGGCGACGGGTACGGAGGGCAGCAGCCCGGCCCGGCCGGTCTCCGCCCGGTCGCCGGTGCCCAGCCGCAGGGTGAGCGCGTCGGGGTGGCCCGGACCGCGCGCCCACAGCAGGGGGCTGCGGTCGAGCGCCGTCAGCAGCAGGGCGGCAGGGTCGGGCAGCCGCTCGCGCAGCGCGGCGGCCTCCTCGGTGCGGGCCCTGGCCTGCTCCCGGGCCGCCGCCCGGTCGGTGGGGCCGGACGGCTCGGCGGTGGCACGGCCCGCGCGCCGCAGGGTGTCGCCGAGGCGCAGCGACCGCAGCCCGCGGGCCCGGCCGGTACCGGTGACGGC
>NZ_LIQR01000616.1 GCF_001418575.1 Peterkaempfera griseoplana | reverse complement strand
GCCGACACCCTGGACGAAGGAGTCGCCGACGAAGCACACCCGTATGTCGCCAGTCACCTCTGGACCGCCCCCTGTCGAACCCTCGCGCCTCACCCGGACGGTACCCGAGCCCCGGAAGAACACCGGAACCCATGTTCGGCGCCCGCCACCACCGGCGTCGCCGGACGGCGCTGTCACCCGGATGCCCGGCTCGGCCGAACGGGTGGTGACCCGTACAACGCACCCGCACCCGCACCCCGGTCTCCGGGCCGGAACCTGCTGTCGGCGTACCGGCCCCGCCGGCCGGTGCGGTTGCGGCCCCCAGGAGGAGCACCGAGGGTGGACGCCGGTGGTCCCATCCGTCCGGACCCGGTCCGCCGGGTCCGCGTCCCGGGCCACGCCGAGTGTGCCGAGGGAAGTGATCGACATGCGACGTACTCCCGTGACAGCCGCAGCGTTCGTCCTGACCGCCGTCGCCACAGCGACCGCTGCGACCACTGTGCCCGCCACGGCCGCCTCCGCCCCGAAGGCGCCCCGGGCGACGGTCGTCGTCAACTGCTTCGGCGCGCCGAAAGTGCGGCCGACGGAGATCATCCTGGCCTGCGCCGACGCCAACGACCTGCTGAGCAGCCTGCGTTGGACCAGCTGGGGCGGCACCACCGCCACCGGCGGCGGCGTCCGTGAACTCAACGACTGCGTCCCCACCTGTGTGGCCGGCCATTTCCACAGTTACCCGATCCGGATCACCCTCTCCGGCGCGCAACTCTGGGCGGGCCACCCCGGCGTGCGCCGCTTCACCGCCCTGACCTTCCGCTACACCGGGGCCCGGCCCCGGGGTGAGCCGGTCCAGGTCACCGGCGACATTCCCTGACGGCGGCCCGCCCGCTCCGCCCCAGCACCGGCTCCCTGAAGCTGAGCCTCACCCACGGGGTGGGCGGCAGGTTCCGGATGGCCGCCGGGTACGTCCACAGCAGCAAGGACCGTCAGTATGCAGGTGATGGGGTGGGATGCCACTGCTTTCGTTGTCAGGGCAGGAATTCCCAGAAAGGACCGTCAGGCGCACGGTTGCGGGAGCACAACGTCACGTCCTGGCCGCTGAGATAATCCAGCAACCACTCACCGAACGTCATCTCATGGAGAGTCCAGGACGGACTGTCGAACTCCTGGATAACGACGCGCCAGGGCGAAGAGGGCTTCTCGGGAACGCGAAGAAAGACCGCTTCACCCGTCGTGGCCGACGCCACCGGCAGCAACTCACCGGGGTTCGCCCCCGCCGGACTGGGGAGGAACTCTGCTATGTCCTCCTCGCGCCAGAGTTCGAGGTCCCCCCTGATCTCTCGTCCGAGATCGTGCAGAAGATGACCGGCGGGGTGCTTCAGGTACAATTGCGCGTTGATCTCAATTGAACCGTAGGCGTCCACGATCTCGCGGAAGTCCGCCGGGAATGTGACACCGAGTTCCCGCTCCAGTTCGATCCATGGAGCCGGATCCGACCAGTTGAACCGGGGTTCGCCCAACAGGGCTTGGATCTGTGCAAGCGTTGTCATCAGTAAGGCCCCTCTTCTGACGCGTTCGGCCGGTCAGCCACAGTCCACACTCCCACCCCGGGCGAGCCCGCAGCCCAGCCGGGGACGGAGAACGCGCACACGGTTCCGGCAGTCGTTGGCGACTGCGGAATCATTGCAGCCCGGGCTGTACGTGTGTAGGCGCTTGAGCCCTGGCTGATCCGCGGGCGGGCCACCTCGCCGGACGGGCTTACTTGCGGCGTCACTGCCCGGGGGTGACGTCACTTGCCTGGGGCCGTCGCTCGGGAACGGGAATGCCCGCCTTGAGCGCCTCCATCACGTCGACGGCCGGTTGCAGCGCGAACCCTGTAGCGTCGCGGATGACTCGGACTGCCCGCATTCGCTCGTCAGTGTGGATGAACTGGAGCGCTTCTGCTCTGGCTTCGGCAGGCAGCCACAAGCGCCGCCCCTTCTCAGCATCGCCGGGGGGTGGTATGCGCACGCGAGCGCGGATGGCCAAGACCGGAGTTGTGACCGCCAGCAGGGCATTCAGCGAATCGCAGATCACCACAGTGGCGGATGGCGCGCCAAGTAGGGTCGGCAACTTCCCAAGGATCCCGCCCAGTCCCAAGAACAAAGGGAGCCACGCCCAGTAAAAGCGTCTGTCTCGATCCGGGTTCGCTCCCCCACGGATCTTTACCCGCTCAAACCAGCGAGCACCAACGCTCAGTAGGATCAGCAGGCATCCTGTCGCCACGATGAACCAGTTCGCAGTCCGATGCATCGCGTCCCCTCGTCTTCTGACGTACGACTCCTCGACCCTCACCGCCAGCACCGGGAGTTTACCCTCCACCGACTGGTGGAGTGAGCGCCGGAACCATATCTCTCGGGGATCCCAGCTCCGGTGAAGTTGCCTCTTGCTTATCAGCAAAGTCTTTCAGCGTGGCCACTCCAGGATGAGCACGGCTTGAATCCTTGATGTGAGCCGGCTTGGGCTGCAGCGGGCTCGGTGCAAGACCCGCCAGGTCCTGAGTCGGGCGAAGGCACGCACGCGGGCGGTCCTGCATCTGCCAACACGTGACCAGCGACCGTGATCGACTCGTTGCGGAACCCTGGACGGGCCGAACGGCGGTAGGGGTGCGGGCGGCGGGTCGGTCAGGTCGGGGAAGCACCGAGGAATCTTAGGACGGCGAGGACGCGCCGGTGGTCGGCGTCGGCTGCGGGCAGGTCGAGTTTGGCGAGGATGTTGTTGATGTGCTTGGCCACTGCGCTGTCGCTGACAATCAGGGCCTCAGCGATCGCGGTGTTGGAGCGCCCCTCGGCCATCAGGGCGAGTACCTCCCGTTCGCGTGGCGTCAGCCGATCGAGCGGGTCACTGCGGCGGCGCACGAGAAGCTGGGCGACCACCTGTGGATCCAGTGCCGTGCCCCCGGCTGCAACCCGCCGAACGGAAGCCACGAACTCCTCCACGTCGGCGACGCGTTGCTTGAGCAGGTAGCCGACGCCGCTGGTGTTGGCCGTCAGCAGGTCGGCCGCATACCGCTCCTCGACGTACTGCGAGAGCAGTACCACTGCGGTCTGCGGCCATTGCTTACGGATCACCAGCGCGGCGCGCACGCCTTCGTCGGTGAAGCCGGGTGGCATGCGGACATCGACCAGGGCCAGCCCGGGTCGGTGTTCCTCGACGGCCGCAAGCAGGGCTTCGGCGTCGCCGACTTCGGCGGCGATCTCGAAGCCGGCCATTTCCAGGACCTTGACGAGTCCGACGCGCAGCAGCAGTGAGTCCTCGGCGATCACGGCTCGCACGGCAGCTCCACGGCGATGGTGGTCGGGCCCCCGACCGGGCTGCTGATGTGGAAGGTGCCGTCGACGGAACCGACCCGTTTGGCCAGCCCGCTCAGTCCGCTGCCGGTGGAGGTGTCGGCGCCGCCGATCCCGTCGTCGGTGATGTTCACGCGCAGCATTCTCCCGATCTGTCTGACAGTGACGTCCATGCGGGTTGCGCGGGCGTGCTTGGTGACGTTGGTGAGCGCCTCGGAGACCACGAAGTAGGCGATCGACTCCACGGTGGGCGCCGCTCGCTCCTCGAGGTCGACTCGCAGCCGTACCGGGATCGGTACCCGGGCGGCCAGCCCGGACAGCGCCGCGTCCAGCCCGCGGTCTTCGAGGACGGCCGGGTGCAGGCCGCGCACCAGGTCGTTGAGTTCGGCGATGGCTTCCTTCGCCTCGCGGTGCGCCTCGTCGATCACGGCGCGGGCCTCGTCCGGCAGGTTGGTGAGGGTGGCCTTGGCCAGGCCCAGGTTGACCGCGAGGGAGACGAGGCGCTGCTGGGTGCCGTCGTGCAGGTCGCGTTCGATGCGGCGGCGTTCGGTGTCGACGGCGTCGATCAGGTCGGTGCGGCTCTCGGACAGGTGCTCGACACGCTGCTGAAGCTGCTGGGAGCGGCTGGTCCCGAGCAGCGCGAGCGCGATCCGGGTCTCGGCGCGGGTCACCGGCCCGGTCAGCCAGGGTGCGGCGCACAGCAGCAGCACGCCGGCCGCGGTGTAGTACACCGCTTGGGTCGCGTAGTCGACATGGTCCAGGCGAACCTGGACCGGCAACATCCAGGCCCACCCGTTGACGGTGACGCCGGCAAGGCCCGCGACCCACGCAGCGAACACCCCCAGCTCCACCACAGCCAGGAGCGGACCGACAAGCAGGTGGTATCCGGCCTGCCGCCAGGTCCGGGCCCCGGACAACCACCGCAGAGCGCGCCTCAACCACCCCTGCTCGCGCACGGCCGGCAGCCGGAGGATCTCCACTCCGAGCAGCACCCGGTAACGGCGTCGCTGCACAGCGGTGAGCGCAAGCACACCGAGCAGGATCAGCACAAAGGGGAGCGGGAGCCACGGCCACGCCCTGTACTTCAGGACGCTCGCCATCCAGCTCCACAACGGCACCAGCGCAAGGTGAAGCGGAATCCCGGCTGCCAAGAAACCGGTGTCCCGCCGGACCCGAACAACTCTGCGCCGCAGCGCCGGGGGAATGGTCATGGATCGACGGTAAAGCGCCAGGTGAGGGCCATGCCATGCCCCGTGCATCCGGATCGATGGTGAAGCTGGCACCACCCTGGGAACGGCACCCGGCATTACTGACTGTGATCGCTGTGCGGCTCAGGCTGAAGGACGTGCAGGAAATCATCGAACTGTTCCCGGAGCCGGACGCCGAGCGCGGCACACGCAGGCCGCACGGCCCGCGCACGGGATCGCTCCCCAGCCCGCAGCGCCGTCGTCCGGACCGCCTTCCAGGCCGACGGCGGGGTCTTGTCCTGGCCGGCTGCGGGGTGGCGCTGCTGCCGTGCCTCGTCGTGTTGGCCACCAGCCTGCCGACCACCTTCCGTGCCTCGCACTGGTCCGCCGCCTGGGTGGGTCTGGACGCGCTGGAGGCGGTCGGCCTGATCACCACAGGTCTGCTGGCCACCCGCGGGGATCGGCGACTGGCACCGGCCGCCGCCGCGACGGCTGCCCTGCTCGCCGTCGACGCCTGGTTCGACACGATGACCGCGGCCGGCGGGAGCGAACTGCGCGCGGCGCTGGTCATGGCCTTGTTCGCAGAACTTCCACTCGCAGCGGTATGCGTCCGCCTGGCGGTTCGAGCGCTGCCCCGCACCCCATGAAACCCGCCACGCCGACCCGGGCTGCAACCACGGATACCACGGAACTGGAGAACACCATGGGCTCTGCTGTCCTGACCGCACCGCGCCTGCGCTGGGCCTGTGCCCTCGGTGCAGCTGCCGTCGCAGGCGCCTGGTGGTTCGGCGACAAGGCGCCGTACCCCTACGCCCAACGCAGCCTGCTGGACCTGCCGTTGCCGTTCCTCACATCCGCCCGGCTCGACGCGGTGCTCACCCCCAGCCCGGGCGAGCGGATCCTCGAAGTGGGGCCCGGCACCGGACTGCAGTCGCTGCACATCGCACCGCAACTCGGGCCTAACGGGCAGCTCGACATCCTCGACGTCCAACCCGAGATGCTCCGCCATGTGATGCACCGCGCGGGGCAGCGCGCGGTACCCAACATCGTTCCCACCCATGCGGATGCCCGCGAGCTGCCCTTCGACGACGACACCTTCGACGCCATGTATCTGGTGACCGCACTGGGCGAGATCCCGGAGCCACAACGGGTGCTCGATGAGGCAGTACGGGTGCTCACCCCCGCAGGACGGCTGGTCGTGGGCGAGTTCTTCGACCGGCACTGGATCCCCTTCGGCCCTCTGCACCGTCTCGCCGACGCGGCCGGCCTGCATCTGAGCACCAGGAGCGGCTCGACCTTCGCCTATCTGGCACGGTTTCAACCCTGCGCCCGATCGCAGCGCCCAGTTCGAGGACCTGAGAGCTGATCGGCAGTCCGGCCCAGGTGTTCCGCCTCGGCGGAATCATCCCGTGCCCGGCAGCGGCAGCCGATGCGAACCTACAGCCGGTACAGCACCGCGATGGCCTTAACGGCCAACCAGTCGGCTGGGCAGCCTCGGTCCGGGCGGGACTCGCAGTGATGCGCCGGTGCCCCGCTAGCCGAGCTTCCGCAGCACCTCGGCGATGGTGGCCCGGTACGTGCGCAACGCCCGGAGCCCGGCGGCGTAGCGGTCACGGTGCCTGGAGATGTCAATGGCCTGTTTCTGCGCCCGGACAGCATGCCAGAGCTCGGCCGTATGGTGGCGACGCTTGCAGATGACGTCCGCGGCGGCGGTGGCCCGCTCCCGCGGCGTATGCCGGGTGTTGCCGTCACTGCCCCGTTGCCAGGCGGTGTCCGTGTACACCGCCGCGGGGTCGGGGTAGCGCGTGAATCCTTGTTCTGCCACACAGCGGGACCACACATCCCACGCCGCGCGGAGGCGTGGGTCGCGCTGGACGGCCTCGTCGACCTCGATCGCGCGGGTACTCGCGTAGAGCCAGTCCCGCTTGACGTCGATGCCGCGCATCAGCCGCCGGCCCGACTCCGCGTTGCAGGCGGGGAAGTCCGCATACTCAGCGTTGGTCATCCGGCGGCCCTTCGGCCGCAGAGCCCGGGACTTCGCCGGGTCCCAGCCGTACCCCCAGCGGCGGGCAGCGGCGAGATCCAAGGCACCGTAGTCGGTGCCGACCGCGGTGGCGACGATGGGATCGGTGGGGTAGCGGGGGTCGAGCGGGAAATCCGGGTGGCCGTGCTCCGCCATGCACCGCCGGACCAGCAACGCCGATGCCTGCCGCGATCGCAGGTAGTCCTGCGGCGTTAGTTGGTAGCGGTCGGCCGGGAGCGGGCCAAGGTCCGACGCTGTACGGATGACCTCCGGCTGTCCTGGACCGGAGACACAGAGCGCCGCCAGCACCACCACGACACCCAGGCGCCACCCCCGCATTGTCATGTCCAGGGATGCTAGCGAACACCGTGCAATGGCCGATCACGACCCCAGCGACTCATCCACGCCCGGTCACGTCCGCTGGAGTGGTGTATGAGTCTGGATGTCCGCTCTGCCGCGTCCTGCCATCAGGTTGGGTGGGGGGTTGACCGCAGGCACGAGACATCGAGGCCCGTACGTTGCCAGTCAGAAGTCATGGTCCAGTGAGTCTCTGGGGTGCGCAGCCACTCAGGTCCGGGAGCGGAGCCGACGAGCAAGGCGTGCAGGAGCCCCGTCATCCCGCATTCGAACCGGAAGGTGGTGGCCGGCCCGCGTGCCCACATCACGACCGGCCACTTGTCCGCGTCGTCGCCCTCGGTAAGCCACCAGAACATGTCCCCCTGCTCGTTCTCTCCCCAGGTCAGCAGGCCTCCCGGCTCTGGATACACCGGATACAGCGTGCCTCCCCAGTGATCGGCATCCGTGCCCTCGAACATGGGGGCCATCTCGGCGACATGCCAGTCGACGAAGCCCTTGAATCCCGTCGAAGTCGTGCGGATCCGCGACGCGGAGGTCGGCGCGTAGATGAACATCCTGAGGCCGTCCGCCGCTCCGATGTGGCCCCCGCCGTACAAATCCACGAATGCCTGGTAGTCCTGGGGGAAGTCAAAGCCCACATGCTGACGCGAC
Source organism: Peterkaempfera griseoplana (assembly GCF_001418575.1). Taxonomy (GTDB): domain Bacteria; phylum Actinomycetota; class Actinomycetes; order Streptomycetales; family Streptomycetaceae; genus Peterkaempfera; species Peterkaempfera griseoplana. The sequence goes on along the minus strand of NZ_LIQR01000616.1, from coordinate 685 downwards.
CGTTCCCACGGAAGCCCGGCCACCGGTGTGGGCGGCGGTGGCAGCAAGCGCACGAGCTGATCAAGGTAGTCCGCCATGTCCCACTCCAAGAGGCCGAGAGTCGCGCGTGCATCTTATGAGGCATCCGCAGAGGGCGACGGTCAATGAGCTTGGGAAGACTCTTCACCGCTTACGGCCTGGGCTCGGATTCGCTGACCTACCGCTTCTCCCCGCTCTGCGGCACACCGGCAACACCCTGGCCGCTGCCACCGGGGCCGGTCTCAAGGAGATGATGGCTCGCATGGGCCTCCTCCGGGCATCCATCAGCACGCCACGTCCGAGCGGGACCGCAAGATCGCCGAGGGGATCGACGCGGCCGTGGTCGAGATCAGGGGCCAGGGAAACAGAGTCCCGGCGACGGCGCTTCTGGCCCGGATCTGGCACGCGACGCCTGAATTGGTACGGACAGCAGAAAGGCCCGGGCTGGGGATTCATTCCCTGGCCTGGGCCTTTTTCTGTGGAGCGGGTGACGAGAATCGAACTCGCGCTCTGAGCTTGGGAAGCTCATGTTCTACCATTAAACTACACCCGCCTGAGCCGCCGTCAGTCGGCGGTTCGTTGCTCCGTCACTGTACCCCATCGCCGGTGGTGGTTGCACGGTTGCCGGGCGGTTGTCGGGGGTTGGTGTGGACCGGTGTTCGGGGGG
>NZ_LIQR01000615.1 GCF_001418575.1 Peterkaempfera griseoplana | reverse complement strand
GGAGGCGCCCCGCGCCGCGTCTGCCGACGGTGTGTCAGGTGTCAGGCGCCGGTGTTCTCGCCCAGGTGGTGCACCCGGACCATGTTGGTGGTGCCGGGGATGCCGGGCGGGGAGCCGGCGGTGACGATCACGGTGTCACCGGCCTTCAGGCGGCCGAGCGCCAGCAGCTCCTCGTCGACCTGCTCCACCATCGCGTCGGTGGTCTGCACGGTGGCCGACACAAAGGTCTCCACACCCCAGCTGAGGGCCAGCTGGTTGCGGGTGTGGGCGTCCGGGGTGAAGGCGATCACCGGGATCGGCGAGCGGTAGCGCGAGAGGCGGCGGGCGGTGTCACCGGACTTGGTGAAGGCCACCAGCGCCTCGGCGGACAGGAAGTCGCCCAGCTCGCACGCGGCACGGGCGATGGAGCCGCCCTGGGTGCGGGGCTTGCGGCCCGGGTTGAGCGGCTGCAGACCGCGGGAGAGCAGCTCGCCCTCGGCGGCCTCGATGATGCGGCCCATGGTCCGCACCGTCTCGACCGGGTACTTGCCGACGCTGCTCTCGGCGGAGAGCATCACCGCGTCGGTGCCGTCCAGGATGGCGTTGGCCACGTCCGAGGCCTCGGCGCGGGTCGGCCGGGAGGCGTGGATCATCGACTCCATCATCTGGGTGGCGACGATGACCGGCTTGGCGTTCTGCCGGCAGAGGGTGATCAGCTGCTTCTGGACCAGCGGCACCTTCTCCAGCGGGTACTCCACCGCCAGGTCGCCGCGGGCCACCATCACGGCGTCGAAGGCGAGCACGATCTCGCGCATCGCCTCCACGGCCTGCGGCTTCTCGATCTTGGCGATGACGGGGACCCGGCGGCCCTCCTCGTCCATCACCGCGTGCACCCGCTCGATGTCCGCGGCGTTGCGGACGAAGGAGAGGGCGACCATGTCGACGCCGAGGCGGAGCGCGAAGCGCAGGTCCTCGATGTCCTTCTCGGACAGCGCGGGCACGTTGACGGCCGCGCCGGGCAGGTTGATGCCCTTGTTGTTGGAGAGGACCCCGCCCTCGACCACCACGGTCTTCACCTGGGGGCCGTCGACGCTGACGACCTCCAGCGCGACCGCGCCGTCGTTGATCAGGATCGGGTCGCCCTTCTTCACATCGCCCGGCAGACCCTTGTAGGTGGTGCCGCAGATGTGCTGGTCGCCCGGCACGTCCTCGATGGTGATGGTGAACTCGTCACCGTTCTCGACGGTGACCGGACCCTCGGCGAAGGTGGCGAGGCGGATCTTGGGGCCCTGGAGGTCGGCCAGCACCCCGATGGGGCGGCCGGTGTCCTCGGAGACCTGACGGACCCTGTGGTAACGGCCCTCGTGCTCGGTGTGGGAACCGTGGCTCATGTTGAGACGGGCCACGTTCATACCGGCCTCGACGACGGCCTTCAGCTGTTCGTAGCTGTCCGTCGCGGGACCCAGGGTGCAGACAATTTTCGCTCGGCGCATATGGATCATTCTATCCGTTCGTGCTATAGGTGCATTCCGGTCGGTTTCCGCTTGGATCGCCCGCGAAGCATCTCGGTATCCGGGACGGTCCGTGGGACGGTGGGCCGGGTTTCAGCCTGCCGTCCGGCGCACCAGGGCGAAGGCCTGCCGCGCGATCTCGAACTCCTCATCGGTCGGTACCACGGCCACCGCGACCCGCGAGTGCGCCGGGGAGATCAGTCTCGGACCACCCGGCGGCAGCCCGTTCAGCGCCTCGTCGACCACGATCCCCAGCCCCTCCAGACCGGCCGTCGCGGCAGCCCGTACGGCGGCCGAGTGCTCGCCCACACCGGCGGTGAAGGCCAGCGCGTCCACCCGGCCCAGCACGGCGCAGTACGCGCCGATGTACTTGCGGAGCCGGTGGATGTACACCTCGAAGGCGAGCCGGGCGTCCGCGTCCCCCTCGCCCCGGCGCCGCTCGACCTCCCGCATGTCGTTGTCCCCGCAGAGGCCCAGCAGCCCGCTGCGGCGGTTGAGCAGGTCGTCCACCGCCTCCATGGACAGGCCGCCCACCCGGTGCAGATGGAAGACCACCGCCGGGTCCAGATCGCCCGACCTGGTGCCCATCACCAGGCCCTCCAGCGGCGTCAGGCCCATGGAGGTCTCCACGCACACCCCGCCCGCCACCGCCGAGGCCGAGGCGCCGTTGCCCAGATGGAGCACGATCACATTGACCTCGGCCGGATCCCGGCCCAGCAGTGCCGCCGTACGGCGCGACACATACTGGTGGGAGGTGCCGTGGAAGCCGTAGCGGCGCACCCCGTAGCGGTCGGCCGTGGCGCGGTCCACCGCGTAGGTGGCGGCGGCCGGGGGCAGCGTGGCGTGGAAGGCGGTGTCGAAGACCGCCACCTGCGGCAGGTCGGGACGCAGGGCGCGGGCCACCTCGATGCCGGTGGTGTTGGCCGGGTTGTGCAGCGGGGCCAGCGGGGTCAGCGCCCGGACCTCCTTCAGCACCTCGTCGGTGATCAGCGTCGGCTCGGTGAACCGGGTGCCGCCGTGCACCACCCGGTGCGCCACCGCCGCCAGCCCGGGGGAGTCCAGCCCCTGACCGTCCGTGCGCAGCTCCTCGCCCACCGCCTTGAGCGCCGTGGCGTGGTCGGGGAAGGGCCGGCACTGCTCGCGCGGCTCGCCCCGCAGCGGCTGGTGGACCAGCCGGCTGCCCTCCTCGCCGATCCGCTCCACCAGGCCACCCGCCAGCGGACGGCCGTCGGTCATGTCCAGCAGCCGGTACTTCAGCGACGAGGAGCCGGAGTTGAGGACGAGGACCCGGGTGGCTGCGCTCACAGAGGCTGACTCCTTGGAGTTGCGGGTCACCGGGCGCCGCCGCCCTGGGCCTGGACCGCGGTGATGGCCACGGTGTTGACGATGTCCTGCACCAGGGCGCCGCGCGACAGGTCGTTCACCGGCTTGCGCAGGCCCTGCAGCACCGGGCCCACCGCCACCGCGCCCGCGGAGCGCTGGACCGCCTTGTAGGTGTTGTTGCCGGTGTTGAGATCCGGGAAGACCAGCACGGTGGCGCGACCTGCCACCTGGGAGCCGGGGAGCTTGGTGGCGGCCACGCCGGGGTCCACCGCCGCGTCGTACTGGATCGGCCCCTCCACCAGCAGGTCGGGCCGCCGCTCCCGCACCAGCGCCGTGGCCTCGCGGACCTTGTCCACATCGGCGCCCGAGCCCGAGGTGCCGGTCGAGTACGACAGCATGGCCACCCGCGGCTCCACCCCGAACTGGGCTGCGGTCTCGGCGGAGCTGATGGCGATGTCGGCCAGCTGGCGGGCGTCCGGGTCGGGGTTGACCGCGCAGTCGCCGTACACCAGCACCCGGTCGGCGAGGCACATGAAGAAGACCGACGAGACGATGTCGGCACCCGGAGCGGTCTTGATGATCTCGAAGGCGGGGCGGATGGTGGCGGCCGTGGAGTGCACCGCACCGGAGACCATGCCGTCGGCGAGGCCCTCCTGGACCATCAGGGTGCCGAAGTAGCTGACGTCGGCCACCACGTCGTAGGCCAGCTCCGCGGTGACACCCCGGTGGGCGCGGAGCTTGGCGTACAGCTCGGCGAAGCTCTCCCGCAGCGGGGAGGCGGCCGGATCGACGATGCGGGCGGTGGCGCCGGACGACTCCCGGTCCAGGCCGAGATCCACACCCAGGTCCGCGGTACGGCGGCGGATCACCTCCGGGTCGCCGAGCAGGGTGAGATCGCAGATGTTGCGCCGCAGCAGCACCTCGGCGGCGCGCAGCACCCGCTCCTCGGTCCCCTCCGGCAGCACCACATGGCGGCGGTCGGACCGGGCCCGCTCCAGCAGCACATGCTCGAACATCATCGGGGTCACCCGCTCGGAGCGGCTCAGCTCGATCCGGCTGGTCAGCTCGGCGGTGTCGACATGGAGTTCGAAGAGGCCGAGCGCGGTCTCCGCCTTGCGGGGGCTGCCGGCGGTCAGCCTGCCCTCCAGGCCGCTGAGCGAGGCGGCGGTGAGCCAGCTGCCGCCGGGGACCACCGCCACCGGCGTACCGGGGGCGAGCCGGGCGGCCAGCGACAGCACATCGGCGTCCGGACGGATCCCCAGGGTCAGCAGCAGGCCGGAGATGGGCGGGGCGCTCGCGGCATGGGCGGCCAGGCTGCCGATCAGCAGATCGGCGCGGTCCCCCGGGGTCACCACCATGGCGCCCTCGGTGAGCGCGGCCAGGAAGGTGGGGAGGGTGGCACCGCCGAAGACGAACCCCCGCACATCCCGGGCCAGGCCGGTGGCGTCGCCCAGCAGCACCTCGGCGCCGGTGGACTGGACCACCTGCGCGACGGTGGGTGCGGCCAGCGCCGGCTCCTCGGGCAGGACGTAGGCGGGGACTGCCGGCCGGCCCGTCAGACGGCGCGCGATCTGCTGCTTGTCCGAGGGGGACACCCGGTTGGCGATCATCGCCAGGATGTTGCAGCCCAGGTCGGTGTAGGCACGGAAGGCATTGCGGACCTCGGCGACCACGGCGTCGGCCCCCTCGTGGAGGCCGCCGACCACCGGCAGCACCCAGGCGCCGAACTCATTGGCAAGACGGGCGTTGAAGGCCAGCTCGTCGGGGATGGAGGTGTCCGCGAAGTCGGTGCCCAGCACCAGCATCGCCGGGCACTTGGCCTCCAGGGCGCGGAAGCGGTCCACCAGGACCGAGACCAGCTCGTCCACCCCTCGTTCCGCCTGCAGGGCGGTGGCCTCCTCGTAGGTGAGACCGTACAGCTCGTGGGGCGGCAGATCGATCCGGTAACGGCCGCGCAGCAGCTCCACCACATGGTCGGAACCCGGGCCGCCCGGCGCGGAGTGGACCAGGGGCCGGAACACCCCGACCCGGTCCGCATGCCGGGTCAGCAGCTCCATGACCCCCAGCTCGACCACCTGTCGGCCGTCCCCGCGGCCGATGCCGGTCACGTACACGCTGCGCGCCACGCGCTCTTCTCCGTTCCCTGGGACTGCTGAGCCGTACGGCCCACCCGGTCGTGGCCCCGGCGTTGCCGGGCCGCGGCCCCTGCCCGACCTTACCCGGGTGGCCTGAACGGTGGTCGAAGCGGAGGTGCCTGCGCAGCGGCGGACGGATTCCGTCCGGATCCATGCCGCCGGCTGCCGGCCTGCCGAGCCCCTCGACGGCCGGCGGGCCCGGCGACGGCCGTGGCGCGCCTGCGGCTGGGGGGTCCGGCGATGGCCGGCGGGTCCAGCTGTGGCCGGCGGGTCTATCGGCGGCCGGCGGGTCTGCCGGGGCGAGCGGGTGACCGGGGCCACCGGCCAAGGCAGTCGGTCTGGTCGAGGCAGTCGGGCACCTGGAGGCAGTCGGTGGAGGCAGTCGGTCAGGTCGGAGCAGCGGAGCACGGGGAGGCAGCAGGGCATGCCGAGGCCACCGGAGCACGGCGGCGGTTGGCGAGCCCGTCGGGGTTGCTGAGCCCGGCGACGGGCTGCCGAGCGTGCCGCGGCCGCTGGGTCCGCCGGCGCCGCGGGCAACGCCGAGGCTGCGTGTCATACGGAGGGTGCGGGCAATGCACTGTGGGCAACCCCCAGGCGGCCGACCGAAGGCGTGGAGGCGGCGGAGCACGTCGACGGCCGCCCGGAGCCTGCTCCGGGCGGCCGTCCTCGTCTCGCCCCTCGGTTCCCCCTCGGCGAGCTTCCCCCTGGAGCCCTTCTCCCCCTCGGGCTCCCTCACTCCCGCACGCGACGTCCCCCACCGCGTACGGGCCCCTGGTGTCCGACCCCGGCCCCCGGCGGACGGCCCCCCAGCCGTCCGCCGGGGGCCGGG
>NZ_LIQR01000614.1 GCF_001418575.1 Peterkaempfera griseoplana | reverse complement strand
CCGCCCGGCCCGACACCCCCCTTCCCCCGTCGCCGATCGGGCGCCCGTACGACATCGGGGGCCGGCGGCTGATGCTGCACCGCTCGGGCAGCGGCGGACCGGCCGTGGTGTTCCTGCCGGGAGCCGGACAGATCGGCCTGGACTACCTCAACGCCCACGACCGCACCGCCGAACTGACCACCAGCGTGCTGTACGACCGCGCCGGCACCGGCTGGAGCGACCCGGTCGAGCTGCCCCGCAGCGCCGCCGAGGTCACCCGTGAACTCCGCGAGCTGCTGCGCGCCGCCGACGTCCCCGGCCCCCATCTGCTGGTGGGCCACTCCCTGGGCGGGGCGTACGCGCGCCTCCACGCCCAGCGCCACCCCGACGAGGTGGCCGGTCTGCTGCTGCTGGACCCCTTCCACGAGGACCTCCACGCCCTGGCCCCCCAGGAGGCCCGGGACAGGATCGAGCAGATGCACGGGATGGAGCCGCCCGAGCCCACACCGGAACAGCTCGCGGAGTCCCGCCGCCGGATCGCACCGTTCTTCGCACGGTGGCCGGAGCACGTCCGCGAACCGCTCGCCGACTACCACCTCGCCGCCTGGCGGACCGGCCTGCGCGAGGACCGCAACCTCTACGACGAGGTCGCCGAAGAGCTACGGCACGCCCCCTCGCTCCCGGACGTGCCGCTGATCGTGGTCACCGTGCGCGGCCATGACGAGACCCAGGCGCAGCTGTGGCCCGAGGAGACGCTGAGGAGGATCAACGAGGCCAAGACCGCGCTCCATGCAGGGCTGGCGGCCTCGGTCCCGCGCGGCGAGCACCGGATCCTCGACGACGCCGGGCACGGCTGGCTCCACGAGGAGCGCCAGGACGCGGTACTCCAGGCGATCGGAGACCTGCTCCGCAGAGCGGCGGAGCACCGCTGAGACCAGGCCGCACGCCGCACGGCCACACACAACAGGGCCACACACAACAGGGCCGGCCGCATCCGGGGATGCGGCCGGCCCTCTGTCCTGAGCCCTGACGCCCGCTCCTCAGCACAGCGGGCGGGTCAGCCGGTCAGCCGGTCAGTGGTGCCCGTCGTGACGGCTGTCGTGGTGCCCGTCGTTGTGGACGTCGCCGTGCCCGTCGTGACGAACGGCGCCGGGTCCGTCGTGGCGGACGCCGCCGCGGCCCTCGTGGCGCCCGTCGTGGCGTTCGTCGCGGCTGCCCCAGGACGCCTGGTCGATGAGACGCCCACGGGAGTCACGCAGGGTGGCGGTGTCGGAGCGGTCCCACAGGCCCCGGCTGCGGTCCTGGTAGACGTCACGACCGGTGTTGCGGCCGCGGCCGGTGTGCACCCGCACCGAGTGGTGACCGAGCAGCCAGAGGCCGCCGATCCGGAAGGAGTGCCGGTCGCGGTCCGACAGGGTCCAGCCGCGCAGGTCCAGCGTGCGACCGGTGGTGTTGGTGAGGGTGATCCACTCGTCGCGCGCGTTGATGGCGCGGTGGACCGTGCCCAGCTCAACGACAGCGCGGTGGCGCTCGATCCGGTGACCGGCGCCCGCGGCCTGCGCGGTGCCGGTGCCGAGAACGGCAGCCGCGGCGCTGGCGGCCAGGAGCATGGAGGCAATACGACGTGCGTGCATGTATGTCCTCTTGGTTCAGTGCGCGGCCTGGGTATCGGCTGCGCCAATGCGAGGACCGTACGAGCACGCACCGCCGCCCGGGGGCAGCATGGCCGCGACTTCGCCCAAAGAGGTGATCAAGGCGCGAGAGGCACACCGCGCCGCACCGGCGTGCGCCGGTGCGGCGGGGTACGGGGGCGGAGGGCTGTCAGGCGTCGACGCGATCGGGGCGCTCAGCGTCCTCCACCTGTTCGGCCGCAGTGCGCCGGGAGGCGATCAGGCTGGTCACCGTGGTGACGGCCAGGACGGTGCAGATGACACCCAGCGAGAGCGGGATGCCGATCTCGGGCACATGCACCCCGGACTCGTGCATCGCGTGCAGCACCAGCTTGACGCCGATGAAGCCAAGGATGATCGACAGACCGTAGGACAGATGGACCAGCTTCTTCAGCAGGCCGCCGATGAGGAAGTAGAGCTGCCGCAGACCCATGAGGGCGAAGGCGTTGGCGGTGAAGACGATGTACGGGTCCTGGGTGAGGCCGAAGATCGCCGGGATGGAGTCCAGGGCGAAGAGCACGTCGGTGGTGCCGATCGCCACCATGACGACCAGCATCGGGGTGATCAGCCGTCGGCCGTTCTCCCGGACCGTCAGCCTGGTGCCGTGGTACCGGGCAGCAGCGGGGAAGCGCCGCTGGACAGCGGCGAGCATCCGGTTGCCCTCGAACTCGGTCTCCTGCTCGCCGGACCTGGCGTCCTGGATGAGCTTCCAGGCCGTCCACACCAGGAAGGCGCCGAAGAAGTAGAAGACCCAGGAGAAGGTGCCGACCACCGCGGCGCCCGCCGCGATGAAGCCGGCCCGGAGCACCAGGGCGATCAGCACGCCGACCATCAGCACCCGCTGCTGGAAGATCCTGGGGACGGCGAACTTCGTCATGATCAGAATGAAGACGAAGAGGTTGTCGACGCTGAGCGACTTCTCGGTGACGTACCCGGCGAAGAACTCTCCGGCGGGCTGTGATCCCGAGTGCCACCACAGCAGGGCTCCGAAGGCGGCGGCGAGGACGACCCAGACGGCCGTCCAGGTACCGGCCTCCCGCAGCGAGACCTCGTGCGGCTTGCGACCGCCGACCAGGAAGTCGACGGCGATCAGGGCGCACAGCGCCACGATGGTGGTGGCCCACATGGCCAGGGAGACGTCCACTGCACCTCCGGCAGATTCGGATGTTGGCTGCCGGAGGTCTCTTCCGCTCGCTGCTGCGAGCCTGCGCTCCCGGGTCGGTCCGGAACTGCCGGACGGGCCGTGATGACGAGGGCGCTGCGGGGGAGTACTCCCCTCCGATGCAAAGAACTCTACCAGGAAGACCAAGGAAAGGTAAAGAACGACCCCGCAAAGGTAAAGACATCGGAATCATGCGATAGGCCGACGGCCGCCTCGGGCCGTCCTGCGCCCCCCGGCCGGACCCACCGGGCCCGGCGTCGCCGACCGGCCGGCGCGGGGCGCTGGAACCGCCGTCAGACCAGGCGTCGCAGCAACTCGACCAGGACGGTGCTGCCCGGCTCCGGAAGCGGGGGCGTGTAGGTCCACAGCTGCTCGACCCAGGGGTCCGCCAGATACGTCTGCGGCACCGGGGCGAGCCGGGTCAGTGTCCGCCAGAAGCCGTCCAGCACCGGGCCGTGCTCCCGGCCGTCCTCGCGGTCCGCCACCACCAGCAGATGCACCCCGGCAGCCGGACCCTCCTCCGCGAGGAAGCGGATCAGACCCAGCGCACGATCGTCGAAGCCGTACGGGAAGTCCTGCACCAGCAGCAGCCGGTCCGCCCCGTCCGGATGCGACGACAGCGCGTCCACCGCCCCGCCGCGCAGCGCCATCTGCACCAGGTCCACCCGCTCCACCAGCGACTCCAGCAGCGCGGTCACCGCCGCCCGCCCCACAGCCGGCGGGGCCGCCAGCAGGCCCGCACGGGCGAAGGCAGCCAGCGCGGCCCCGGACGACCCGTTGCCGTCCACGGCGTGCAGCCGCAGGGCGCCGGGCGGGTGGCAGGCCAGCAGCCGGACGGCGACGGCGAACGCCACCGTGGCGGCGGCGGCCCGCAGCTCGTCATGGGCCGCCGGGCCGCCCGCAGCCGCGGTGCCGTCGTCCGGTGAGGCACCGGAGTCCACCCAGAGGCCGCGCGCCAGCGGCAGCCTCAGCAGCAG
>NZ_LIQR01000613.1 GCF_001418575.1 Peterkaempfera griseoplana | reverse complement strand
ACCTGGCGGCCGCCCGCGCCGTGCTGCCCTCTCTCGGCGACGACTGGCGGGCCGTCTGGTACCGCGGCCTGACCGCGCTCACCGCGGCCAATGACGAGGTGTCGCTCCAGGACGCCGCGGACGCCTTCGACGCGGTCTACGACGCCTTCCCGGGCGAGGCCGCACCCAAGCTCGCCCTCGGCCTCTGCTCCGAGCTGCTCGGCCGGGCGGACGACGCCGCCGAGTTCTACCGGCTGGTCTGGAGCACCGACCACTCCTTCGTCAGCGCCGCCTTCGGACTGGCACGGGTGCTGCTGGCGACGGGTGACCGCGAGGGCGCCGTACGGACCCTGGAGTCGGTGCCGGAGACCTCCGTCCACTGCACCGCCGCCCGGACGGCCGCCGTACGGGCCCGGATCCGGGACCGCTCACCCGTCGAGCCCCTCGGCGCCGACCTGGAGATCTGCGCCGCCCGGCTCGGCGATCTCGACCTGGACGCCCGGCGCCATGCGGAGCTGCGGGTCGAGGTGCTCGGCGCGGCGCTCGGCTGGGTCCTCGCCGGTCCCCCGGACCAGAAACCGCTCACCCTGCTCGGCCGTCCCGCCGACGAACGGGAACTGCGCAGGGCCCTGGAAGACTCCTACCGGGTGCTGGCCCGGCTGGCGGACCGGCAGGAGACCCGGTTCGCCCTTGTCGAGCGGGCCAACCAGACCAGGCCCAGGACATGGGTGTGACCCGAATGAGGTGTGACAGGGGATGCCGCAGATGACCGTGTGCCCCGCCTGCGCGGAGCCGCTGGAGCCCGAGGACATGTTCTGCGGCGCCTGCGGAGTCAGCCTGACGGCGCCCCCGGCTCCGCAGGGCGGCACCGGGGACTTCGTCCTCGCCGCCCCGGGCCGCCTCCTCCTCGACGACGACGACGGCGACGACGAGGACGGCGACGAGGACGAGGACGACGACCGGGGCGACGAGGGAACGGAACCGGGGACGGCGGACGGCTCCGCGGCCGGAGCCGGCGCCCGGCCGTGCGCCCAGTGCGGCGGCCGTGTGCTGGCCGACGGCTACTGCGACACCTGCGGCGCCGCGCGGACCCGGCCCCGCGACCACATGGAGCGCGCCCTGGAGGGCGTGGCGGGTGTCAGCGACCGCGGTGTGCGCCACCACCGCAACGAGGACTCCTTCACCATCGCCGCCACCTCGCTGCCCGACGGCACCTCCGCCGTGGTCGCGGTGGTCTGCGACGGGGTCTCCTCCGCCACCCGCCCCGACCAGGCGTCCCAGGTCGGCGCCGACGCCGCGTCCGAGGCGCTGCTCACCGCCCTCGAAGCGGGCACCGACCCCACCCGGGCCATGCACGACGCGCTGCTGGACGCCGCCCGCGCCGTCGACGCCCTCGCGCACGACGGCAACGGGCCCGACCCCGGCCAGAACTCCCCCGCCTGCACCTGCGTCAGCGCCGTGGCGGCCGCCGGCGCAGTCACCATCGGCTGGGTCGGCGACAGCCGGGCCTACTGGATCCCCGACGACCGCGAGGCCGCGGAGCCCTACCGGCTCACCGAGGACGACTCCTGGGCGGCCCGCATGGTGTCCGCCGGGCTGATGGGCGAGGCCGAGGCGTACGCGGACCCCCGCGCCCACGCCATCACCGGCTGGCTCGGGGCCGACGCCACCGAGGTGGACCCGCACACGGTCGCCTTCACCCCGCATGTCCCCGGGGTGGTGCTGGTCTGCACCGACGGCCTGTGGAACTACGCCGAGGCCGCCACCGACCTGGCCGACGTGGTCCCCGACGACGCCCGCACCGAGCCGCTCTCGGCGGCCCGGCAACTGGTGCGGTTCGCCCTCTCCCGCGGCGGCCACGACAACATCACCGTCGCCGTGCTGCCCTTCCCCCCGGCTCCGGCCCGCCGCCCCGAAGCGGAGCCCACTCCCACCCTGGTCGACCTCCCGGGCGGCGCGGAGCCGCCCGCCGACCGACAGGAGCACCGGTGATGGCCAGGCTGACCAAGCCCGAGCTGCCGAGTTTCACCGTCGACGTCTTCCAGAACGAGTACCTCTCCGAGGGCGCCCGCGAGGTCAACGCGATCGTCCGGGTGACCGCCACCGGCGGCGGCACCTCCGGCGGCCGCCCGCTCGCCGACCGGTCCCAGGGGCCGGAGGCCGCGGTGGTCGTCATGGTCGACTGCTCGGGCTCCATGGACCACCCGTCCAGCAAGACACGCGCCGCCCGTGAGGCCACCGCGACCGCGATCGACACCCTGCGCGACGGGGTCGCCTTCGCCGTGGTCGCCGGCACCCACGAGGCCCGCGAGGTCTATCCCGGCGACGGCACGCTCGCCGTCGCCGACGCCGCCACCCGGCACGCCGCCAAGCAGGCGCTGCGCCGCCTCACGCCCGGCGGCGGCACCGCCATCGGCACCTGGCTGCGCAAGGCGGACCGCCTCTTCCTCACCCGCCGGGACATCACCATCCGGCATGGCATCCTGCTCACCGACGGCCGCAACGAGCACGAGACGCCCGAGGCGCTCACCGCCGCGCTGGACGCCGTCTCCGGCCACTTCACCTGCGACTGCCGCGGCGTGGGCACCGACTGGGAGGTGGCGGAGCTGCGCCGGGTCTCCACGGCGCTGCTGGGCACCGTGGACATCGTCGCCGATCCCGCGGGCCTCGCCGACGACTTCCGCGCCATGATGGCGGACGCCATGGGCAAGGGGGTGGCCGGCGTCGGTCTGCGGGTGTGGACGCCGCAGCACGCCACCGTCGGCTTCGTCAAACAGGTCGCCCCCACCGTCGCCGACCTCACCGGGCGCCGCACCGAGGCCGGCCCCAGGGCCGGGGACTATCCCACGGGCTCCTGGGGCGACGAGAGCCGCGACTACCACCTGTGCGTCCAGGTCCCCGCCGCAGCTGTCGGCAGCGAGATGCTGGCCGCCCGGGTCAGCCTGGTGCTGACCCGGACGGACGGCACCGCCGAGGTGCTCTCCCAAGGGCTGGTCAAGGCCATCTGGACCGACGACCTGGCCTCCTCCACCCGGATCAGCCCGCAGGTCGCCCACTACACCGGCCAGGCCGAGCTGGCCGAATCCATCCAGCTGGGCCTGGAGGCGCACCGCAGTGGCGACATCGACCAGGCAACCGCCAAGCTGGGCAAGGCAGTTCGCCTCGCCCACGCCTCGGGCAACGAGGACACCTTCAGACTGCTGCAGAAGGTGGTCGACGTCGTCGACCCGAAGGAAGGTACCGTTCGGTTTCGCAAGCATGTGAGCGAGGCCGACGAGATGACCCTTGAGACCCGCTCCACGAAGACCGTACGCGTGAAGAAGTAGTGGGGGGCACTGATGCCGATCTGCCCGAGGGGTCATGACTCACAGGCCGAGGACTGGTGCGACGTCTGCGGCTTCCCGATGAGCGGACACAACCCGGCGGCGCCCTCCTACGGCACGCCGCAGGGGCTGGGGTCGCAGGGTCCGGGGCCACAGGGTCCGGGGTCGCAGGGAATGGCGCCGCAGGGGCTGCAGGACCCCGGGATGGCGGGCCAGGGGGTGCAGCAGCCCGGCAGGGGGCCGGCAGGGATGGGCCCTGCGGGCATGCAGCCCGGTGGGATGGGGTCCGGTGGCATGGCGCCGCCGCCCTTCGCCGAGCCCGAGACCACCGACGCCCTCGCCACCTGTCCGATCTGCCGCACCCCGCAGACCGGCCGCTACTGCGAGGAGTGCGGCTACGACTACGACCTCTCCGCCCCCTCCCGCGGCCACGGCGGCCACCAGCCCCACCAGCCGCCGCAGCAGCAGCAGCAGGGCTACGGGTACCCCCAGCCGTCCGCCCCGGCCCCCGCACCGTCCGGCGACCCCTTCGGCACCTATGTGTCCGCCGCGCAGCAGTCCGCAC
>NZ_LIQR01000612.1:1666-2762 GCF_001418575.1 Peterkaempfera griseoplana | reverse complement strand
TGCTGGCCAAGGCCGCCCACGGGATGGCCGACGACCTGCTCACCAACACCCTGCTGACCGCGCGCTGCCCGGTGGTCTTCGCCCCGGCGATGCACACCGAGATGTGGGAGCACCCCGCCACCCGGGAGAACGTCGCCACACTGCGGCGGCGCGGCGCGATCGTGATCGAGCCCGCGGTGGGCCGGCTCACCGGTGTGGACACCGGCAAGGGCCGGCTTCCGGACCCGGCGGCCATCTTCGAGACCTGCCGGCGGGTGCTGGCCCGCGACCGGGCCACCGTGGCGGACCTGGCCGGCCGCCATGTGGTGGTGTCGGCCGGCGGCACCCGGGAACCGCTGGACCCGGTGCGCTTCCTCGGCAACCGCTCCTCGGGGAAGCAGGGCTATGCGCTGGCCGCCGTGGCCGCGGCCCGGGGAGCCCGGGTCACCCTGCTGGCCGCCAACACCGAACTGCCCGACCCCGCGGGGGTGGACGTGGTCCGGGTCTCCACCGCGGTGGAGTTGCGGGAGGCGGCGCTCAAGGCCGCGGCGGACGCGGACGCGGTGGTGATGGCGGCGGCGGTGGCCGACTTCCGCCCGGCGCACTACGCCACCGGGAAGATCAAGAAGGTGGAGGGCCGCGAGCCCGCGCCGGTGGCCCTGGTACGCAACCCCGACATCCTGGCCGAGCTCTCCCAGCGGCGGGCCCGGCCCGGCCAGCTGGTGGTCGGCTTCGCGGCGGAGACCGACGACGTGCTGGCCAACGGCCGGGCCAAACTCGCCCGCAAGGGTTGCGACCTGCTGGTGGTCAATGAGGTGGGGGAGCGCAAGGTGTTCGGCGGGGACACCAACGAGGCGGTGGTCCTCGGGGCGGACGGCAGCGACACGCCGGTGCCGCACGGGCCCAAGGAGGCACTCGCCGAGGTGGTCTGGGATCTGGTCGCGGAGCGCCTGGCGTAGTCCCTGTCGTAGTCCCGGGGCGGAGGGCGGGTGCGCCGGAGCGGGCACATCCGGTGATGGATTCGTCCGATTGTGCTATCCACCACCCGAGACTGCCTGCCCCTTCCCAGGTCGTCCCCGTTAGACTCGGCCCAGAAGTCTTTCCGGACGCCCCCGGC
>NZ_LIQR01000612.1:0-1558 GCF_001418575.1 Peterkaempfera griseoplana | reverse complement strand
ACGACCCGGGTTCCCGGGTCGCCGTGGAGACGATGATCACCACCGGCCAGGTGCACGTCGCCGGTGAGGTGACCACCAAGGCCTACGCGCCGATCGCCACGCTGGTCCGGGACAAGATCCTGGAGATCGGCTACGACAGCTCCAAGAAGGGCTTCGACGGCGCCTCCTGCGGAGTGTCGGTGTCCATCGGCTCCCAGTCGCCGGACATCGCCCAGGGTGTCGACACCGCCTATGAGAACCGGGTCGAGGGCGACGAGGACGAGCTGGACCGGCAGGGCGCCGGAGACCAGGGCCTGATGTTCGGCTACGCGTGCGACGACACGCCGGAGCTGATGCCGCTCCCGATCACCCTGGCCCACCGGCTGGCGCGCCGGCTGTCCGAGGTGCGCAAGAACGGGACCATCCCCTACCTGCGCCCCGACGGCAAGACCCAGGTCACCATCGAGTACGACGGCGACCGCCCGGTCCGGCTGGACACCGTCGTGGTCTCCTCGCAGCACGCCAGCGACATCGACCTGGACTCGCTGCTGGCCCCCGACATCCGTGAGTTCGTGGTGGAGCCGGAGCTGGCCAGGCTGGCCGCCGACGGCATCGAGCTGGCCACCGAGGGCTACCGGCTGCTGGTCAACCCCACGGGGCGGTTCGAGATCGGCGGCCCGATGGGCGACGCCGGCCTGACCGGCCGCAAGATCATCATCGACACCTACGGCGGCATGGCCCGCCACGGCGGCGGTGCCTTCTCCGGCAAGGACCCGTCCAAGGTGGACCGCTCGGCGGCGTACGCCATGCGCTGGGTGGCCAAGAACATCGTCGCCGCGGGCCTCGCCCGCCGCGCCGAGGTCCAGGTCGCCTATGCGATCGGCAAGGCCGAGCCCGTGGGCCTGTTCGTGGAGACCTTCGGCACCGAGACCGTGCCGGTCGCCGACATCCAGGCCGCCGTCACCCGGGTCTTCGACCTGCGCCCGGCCGCCATCATCCGCGACCTGGACCTGCTGCGGCCGATCTACTCCCAGACCGCCGCCTACGGCCACTTCGGCCGTGACCTCCCGGACTTCACCTGGGAGCGCACCGACCGGGCCGAGGAGCTCCGGAAGGCCGTCGAGGGCGTCGTGGCCTGACCCCTCCCCGCGCACCAGGCGGCCCCGCGACCCTGTCGCGGGGCCGTCGCCGTGCTGGGCGGGGCCGTGCGGCGGTCCTGCGCCCCGAGGCCGTCAGGTCCCCGTCCGGTGCCTGCGGTCGTCACCGGGAGCCATCCCCGTTACCCCCTGAACGCGACACCGAGGGCGCTCCCGGAGTACCCGAGGGAGGCGGTGTTCCACGGCCTCCCGCAGTGGCCGGGTGGCCGGTTCAATGCGGCCGACCGTGGCCTTGAGGCGGGCGGCCAGGGTGGACCGGGGCATCGCGACGGCGTCTGCCGGTCCGGAAGTGCGCCGGACCGTGGTGCAGGGCGGGTCGGCGCTCCGGCCCCGCCATGCGCTCGGCCCCGAGGGGACAGACCGGCTCCGGGAGGACGCCCGCGCCCTGCGCACCACCTGACCACGACCGCGGGCCCGCCGGG
>NZ_LIQR01000611.1 GCF_001418575.1 Peterkaempfera griseoplana | reverse complement strand
CGTGGACTTCGAACGGGCCGTGCAGGACCCGGAGGTGCCGACGCGCCTCGCGGTCCCGTACGACTCGGGCGACCATCTCCACCCGGGGGACGCCGGGGCGGCGATGCTCGCCGGAGCCGTGGACCTCACGGCGCTGGCCGCGCTGCACAGGTGAGCCGGACGCCGTCCGCGACGCGGATGGCGCCCCGGCACGGATCCGTATCCTGATCCCGGCCGCCGCGCGGAGAGCGCCACGGCGGACCGTCCCGGCCCGACCAGGGGCCCGAACAGAGGTGGACAGCATGCCCGCGTCCCTGCCACGGCGGCACGCGCTGAGACTCTTCGGAGGCGCGGCCGCACTGGGGATGACCTCGGTGGTCGGCCGCAACGCGGCCCATGCCGACGGCAGCCCCGCGAGGACCGCGCCGGTGACCGGCCTGCGCAGCTCGGTGCAGGGCGTGGTCACGGGGCCGCTGCGGGTCGGTGCCTGGGCCGCCGCGCCGGTGCCGGCGGAGAGCGGACGGCCGCTGCTGGGCTTCGTCGACACCACCCTGCGGCTGGTGGTGCGGGCCTCGGTCGGCGGCACCAGCCCCAGGATCAGGCTCTCCAACCGCTTCGGGACCTCCCCGCTGGTGGTGGAGTCGGTGTCCATCGGGGTGCGGCAGCACGGTGCCCAGGCGGTCCCCGGCAGTCTCGCCCGGGTGCGCTTCGGGGGCTCGGCGCGAGCGGTGGTGCCGCCCGGCGGCGACCTGCTGAGCGATCCCGTGGCCACGCCCCGCCCGATCGCCGCCCGGGATGTGCTGCTGGTCAGCCTCTATCTGCCGGGCCCCACCGGCGCCGCCACCTGGCACCCGCGCTCCCAGGACGCGACCTGGTCGGCGTCCGGCGACTGCACCCGGCTGGCAAGCGGGCGGCGCTTCTCCGTGCGGGAGAACGGCTGGTACTACCTCAGCGGTCTGGACCTGGTCTCCGGCAGCGCCACCGGCACCGTGGTCTGCTTCGGCGACTCCATCACCGACGGCCCGGCCACCGCGGCCAGGCGCACCACCGTTCGCTGGCCCGACCTGCTGGCCGAGCGCATCGCCGTGGAGCGCCCCCGGGCCCCGTACGGGGTCGTCGACCTGGGCATCGCGGGCAACCGGCTGCTGCAGAGCTCGCCGCGGGGCGGCGTCGCGGCGCTGGACCGCTTCGACCAGGACGCGCTGGGACAGCCGGGCGCCACGGACCTGATCCTGCTGGAGGGGATCAACGACATCGGCTTCGGCAAGGACGCGGACGGGCTGCCGATCACCGCCGAGCAGCTGATCACCGCGCAGCGGACGCTGATCGGCCGGGCACGGCGGTCCGGCCTGCGGGTGCACGGCTGCACCCTGCTGCCCTTCGAGGGCGCCAAGTTCTTCACCCCCACGGGTGAGCAGGTCCGCCAGCAGTTCAACGCCTGGGTCAGGAACGGCGGCGCCTTCGACAGCGT
>NZ_LIQR01000610.1 GCF_001418575.1 Peterkaempfera griseoplana | reverse complement strand
CCTCCCCGCGCCCACCGCCCGCACCTTCACCGGCCCCGACGGCCGCGAGGTGCACGCCAACCTCTATCCGCCGCGCAACCCTGACTTCACCGCACCGCCGGGCGAACTGCCGCCCTATGTCGTCTTCGCCCACGGCGGGCCCACCAGCCGCAGCCCCATGGTGCTCGACCTGGAGATCGCCTACTTCACCAGCCGGGGCATCGGCGTGGTGGAGGTCAACTACGGCGGCTCCACCGGCCACGGCCGCGAGTACCGCAACCGGCTGCGCGGCCAGTGGGGTGTGGTGGACGTCGAGGACTGCGCCACCGCCGCCCGTGCGCTGGCCGCCGAGGGGACCGCGGACCCGCGGCGGCTGGCGATCCGCGGCGGCAGCGCGGGCGGCTGGACCACCGCCGCCTCCCTCACCGGCACCGACCTCTACCGCTGCGGCGCCATCCGCTACCCCGTGCTGGACCTCACCGCGTGGAGCAGCGGCGGCGAGACCCATGACTTCGAGTCCCGCTACCTGGACAGCCTGATCGGCCCGCTGCCCGAGGCGGCCGACCGCTACCGCGAACGGTCCCCGGTCACCCACGCCGACCGGCTCACCGTGCCGTTCCTGCTGCTGCAGGGACTGGACGACGTCATCTGCCCACCGGCGCAGGCCCAGCGGCTGGTCGACCGCGCCGCCGAGCGGGGGGTCCCGCACCGCTATCTCACCTTCCCCGGCGAGGGGCACGGCTTCCGCCGCGCCGACACCATCACGACCGCTCTGGAGGCCGAACTCGCCCTCTACACCGAGGCCTTCGGCTCCGGCCGGTGACCCGGGGCCGCCGGGGGCCGGCCGGGGCGCCCCGGCGGCGGGGCGGTCCGGCGCCCGGGGCGCCGGCGTGTGAGGATCCCAGGGAGCACCGCCCGCCCCGCCAGCCCAGCCCAGGAGCCGCCGTATGGCCGAGCCCGTCCGCCCCCTCGTCCGCCCCCGGCGGCTGGTGCCCGGGGACCGTGTGGTCGTGGTGGCACCCAGCGGGTCGGTGCCCGCCGACCGGCTGCACCTGGGATGCGGCATCCTGCGCTCCTGGGGACTGGACGTCGAGGTGGCCCCGCATGTGCTCGGCGTCCACCCGGAGCTGCGCTATCTGGCCGGCACCGACGCCGACCGCGCCCGCGACCTGGAGCAGGCCTGGCTCGACCCGGGTGTCGCCGCGGTGGTCTGCGCCCGCGGCGGCTACGGCGTCCAGCGCCTCGTCGACCTGCTCGACTGGGAGGCGATGCGGGCGGTGCCGCCCAAGGTCCTCGTCGGCTACAGCGACGTCACCGCGCTGCACGAGGCGTTCGCCGTCCGGCTGGGCCTGGCCACCGTGC
>NZ_LIQR01000061.1 GCF_001418575.1 Peterkaempfera griseoplana | reverse complement strand
CGCCCCTCCTTCGGCCAGTGCAGCACCGCGTCGATGCCCGCCCGCGCCGCGGCGTGGAAGTTCTCCGACGCCAGCGCGAACGGCAGCCGCGTCCACACCGGCCGCTGCTGCTCGGCCAGCGAACGCACCAGGCCGTAGTAGAACGCCGTGTTGGCCAGGGTGTCGGCGACCGTCGGCCCGGCGGGCAGCACCCGGTTCTCCACCCTCAGGTGCGGCATCCCGTCGGCGACGTCGTAGACGGGCCGGTTCCAGCGGTAGATGGTGCCGTTGTGCAGCCGCAGCTCGGCCAGGTGCGGCACGCCGCCGGACGCCAGCACCTTCACCGGGTCCTCGTCGTCGCAGATCGGCAGCAGCGAGGGGAAGTAGCGGACGTTCTCCTCGAACAGCTCCAGCGCCGAGTCCACCCACCGCTCACCGAACCAGGTGATCGGCCGCACCCCCTGCGCCTTCAGCTCCTCCGGCCGGGTGTCGCAGGCCTGCTCGAAGAGGACCGGCCGGGTCTCCCGCCACAGCTCCCGGCCGAACAGGAACGGCGAGTTGGCGCCCACCGCCACCTGCGCCCCCGACAGCGCCTGCGCCGCGTTCCACACCGCGGGGAACCGTTCCGGCGTCACCTGCAGATGGAGCTGCAGCGACGTGCAGGCGGCCTCCGCCACGATCGACGCCGACTCCACCTCCAGCCGCTCCACCCCGTCGATGTCCAGCGCGATGTCCTCGCCGCGGGCGGCCAGTATCTGCTCGTTCAGCAGGCTGTAGCGGTCGTTGCGGGACATGTTGTCCAGCACCGCGTGATCGTTGGTCAGGGTGGGCAGCACCCCCACCATCACGATCCGCGCACCCACCTCGGCCGCCTTGCGGTCGGCGTAGCGCAGCCCGGTGTCGATCTCCTCCCGCAGCTCCTCGAAGACCCGGCCGCCCAGGCGGTGCGGCGCGATGTTCACCTCGATGTTGAACTGCCCCAGCTCCGTCTGGAAGTCCGGGCTGGCGATCGCCTGCAGCACCTGCTCGTTGCGCATCACCGGCAGGCCCTGGTCGTCGGCGAGGTTCAGCTCGATCTCCAGACCCATGACGGCACGCGGGCGGTCGAACCGCTTCTCCCGCAGCATCCGCTCCAGCGCCTCCAGGCAGGTCCTGAGCTTTCTGCGGTAGAGCTGCCGGTCGGACAGGTCGGAACCAGTGGCCGCGACCTTTTCGCCCATGGGCGCCATCCCTCCTCGCTGCACCGTGCCTGCATCATGCCCAGGCCGAGTGATCGATAGCCGGGCCGTCGGGCTGCGGCGGGACACCTTTCCGCCTCCGGGCGGATCACACCACCCGACCTGCCCGGTACGCGTGAGATCCGGCGATCCGGGAACAAAGGGCAGGGACGTCCTCTTGCGCCGGGCCCCGGTCCGCCATACAAGAGTCACTGCCGGAAGTCTCCGCCCGCGCCCCGGCCCCGGCCCGCCCGGCCTCCCAGGCC
>NZ_LIQR01000609.1 GCF_001418575.1 Peterkaempfera griseoplana | reverse complement strand
GCCGAGTACCTGCTGTGGCAGACCCTGGTCGCCGCCTGGCCCATCGACGCCGACCGGCTGGTCACCGCCCTGCTGAAGTCGGTACGCGAAGCCGATCTGCAGACCTCCTGGACCGAACCCGGCCCCGCCTTCGAAGCGGCCCTGGAACATCACGCCCGCGCCGTGGCCACCGACCCCGCACTCACCGGGCCGATCGGCGACTTCGTGGACACCCTCGCCCCCTACGCCCGCAGCAACACCCTCGCCGCCGCCCTGCTGCACCTCACCGTCCCCGGAGTCCCCGACCTCTACCAGGGCAGCGAGGAGCCCCTGTACACCCTGGTCGACCCCGACAACCGCCGCCATGTGGACCTCGACGCCCTGGCACAGCGCCTCGCCGACCTCGACGGCGGCACCCCGCCCGCCGGAACCGCCGCCGAGAAGCTGCACCTCACCGCCACCGCGCTGCGGCTGCGCCGGGACCGCCCCGGCACCTTCGCCGCCGACCACACCCCGCTGCACGCCCGGGGCCCCGCCGCCCGCCATCTGCTGGCCCAGCTGCGCGGCAGCGACGTGGTGGCCGCCGTCACCCGCCTGCCCCACGGACTGCACCACCGGGGCGGCTGGGACGACACCGTCCTGCCCCTGCCCGCCGGCCCGTCCGGCAGCTGGACCGAGCTGCTCACCGGACGCACCTTCCCCCCGGGCCCCGTCCCCGTCGCGGACCTGCTGTCCCGGCTGCCGGTCGCGCTGCTCACCTCATGACCCCACCGTGCCGCACGGCCCCGTCCTCCCCGCCGCGACGGGACGGGTACGCACGCGGCACGGGAGGACCATTCCCGGCCGCGGGGCGAGCCGGGCCCGGCAGAGGGGTAGGGATGCGGTGACCTCCCCCGTACCCGAGGAGCCCGCATGGCCGACCGTGCCCGCACCCACACCTTCCGGCTGTGGGCGCCCGACGCCCAGCAGGTCGAGGCCGAGGTCGACGGTGTACGCCACCCGCTGCAGCCCGACCCCGACCGGCCCGGATGGTGGCTGGCCGAACTGCCCGCCGACCCGGCCGGCTCCGACTACGGCTTCCGGCTGGACGGCGGAGAGCTGCTGCCCGACCCCCGCTCGGCGCGTCAGCCCCACGGTCCCGACGGTCCCAGCCGCCTGGTCGACCACGGGGCGTTCCGCTGGTCGCAGGAGGCCGCCGGATGGCACGGCCGGGCCCTGCCCGGCAGCGTCCTCTACGAACTGCATGTGGGCACCTTCACCCCGGAGGGCACCTTCGACGCCGCCGCGCAGCGGCTGGACCACCTGGTGGAGCTGGGTGTCGACCTGGTGGAACTGATGCCGGTCTGCCCTTTCCCGGGGCGCCCCGGCTGGGGCTACGACGGTGTCAGCCTGTGGGCCGTGCACGAACCGTACGGAGGCCCCGACGGGCTCAAGCGGTTCGTGGACGCGGCCCACCGCCGGGGGCTGGGGGTGGTGCTGGACGTGGTCCACAACCATCTCGGCCCGGCGGGCAACTATCTGCCGCGCTTCGGCCCGTACTTCACCGACCGCCACCACACGCCGTGGGGATCCGCGGTCAACCTGGACGCGCCCGGCTCCGACGAGGTGCGGGCGTACCTGATCGGCAGTGCACTGGCCTGGCTGCGCGACTACCGCGTCGACGGGCTGCGGCTGGACGCGGTGCACGCCCTGGCCGACGACCGGGCGCTGCACTTCCTGGAGGAGCTCTCCGGCGAGGTCGACCGGCTGGCCGCCGCCACCGGCCGGCCGCTCTTCCTGATCGCCGAGTCGGACCTCAACGACCCCCGTACCACCGCGCCCCGTGAGGCAGGCGGCCTCGGCCTGACGGCGCAGTGGAGCGACGACTTCCACCATGCGCTGCACGCCGTGCTCACCGGGGAGTCCCAGGGCTACTACGCGGACTTCGCCGGCCGGCCGAGCGGCCCGCCCCGGGCGGTGGCCTCCCTCCCCGGCGGGCCGCTGGGCGTCCTCGCCAAGGTGCTCACCCGGGGGTGGCTGCACGACGGGACCTGGTCCTCCTTCCGCCGGCGCACCCACGGCCGGCCCCTGGATCCGCACCGCACCCCGGGCCACCGGCTGCTGGGCTATCTGCAGACCCATGACCAGGTGGGCAACCGCGCACTGGGCGACCGGCTGTCGGCGACCGTACCGACCGGGCTGCTGGCCGCGGGGGCGGCGCTGGTGCTCACCTCGCCCTTCACCCCCATGCTCTTCATGGGCGAGGAGTGGGGCGCGGGCACACCCTGGCAGTACTTCACCGACCACACCGACCCGCAGCTGGCCGAGGCGGTGCGGCAGGGCCGCCGCCGGGAGTTCGCTGAACACGGCTGGAAGGCCGAGGAGATCCCCGACCCGCAGGCTCCCTCCACCGTGACGGCCTCCACCCTCGACTGGTCCGAGCCCGACCGCCCCCCGCACCGGGAGCTGCTGGAGTGGTACCGCACCCTGCTGCGGCTGCGGCGCGCCCATCCGGCGCTCACCGATCCCGACCTGTCCCGGGTCGAGGTCTCCTGGGACGAGACCGAACGCTGGCTGGTGGTGCACCGCGGCCCCTACCGGGTGGCCGCCAACCTCTCCGACCGGCCCCGGACGCTCCCGCTGGGCGCCGACCGCCACGCCGTGCTGGCCGCCTTCGGGCCGAGCGGCGAGGACGGGCCCAGCGGGGACCGCGACAGGCTGCTGCTTCCCGCCGCCTCGGTCGCGGTGGTCCACACCACCGAGTGACCGGAATCGATCGCTCCGCACGGCATATGACGGTCCGCCACCGCCACCGGTCATGCGCCGCCCTATGCTGCTCACGCACAGGAGAGCTCGATCACATCGGGGAGATGCGATGACCCAGAGCCAGGACTGGATGCGCGCGGGAGAGGACGATGTCCGTCCTCCCACCGATCTGCGCACCGACATCCCCCACCCGGCGCGGATGTACGACTACTTCCTCGGCGGGAAGGACAACTTCCCCGCCGACCGGGAGGCGGCCGAGAAGGCCCTCGCCATCAGCCCGGCCTTCCGCACCGGAGCGCTCGCCAACCGCGGCTTCCTGCAGCGTGCGGTGCGCCATGTGACCCGGCAGGGCGTCACCCAGTTTCTGGACATCGGCACCGGGATCCCCACCGCGGGCTCCACCCACCAGATCGCGGCCGAGATCAACCCCGACATCCGGGTCGCCTACCTGGACAACGACCCCATCGTCCTGGTGCACGGCCGCGCCCTGCTGGCCGGCGCCGTCCAGGGAAGCGCCACCGTGATCCACGCCGACCTGCGGGACCCGGCCGGGATCCTGGCGAACGCCGAGGTCCGCACGGTACTGGACTTCGAGCGGCCGATCGCGCTGATGCTGGTGTCCATCCTGCACTTCATCGGTGACGGCGACGATCCGCTGGGCATCGTGCGGCAGCTGGTGGACGCCCTGCCCTCGGGCAGCTGTCTGGTGCTCTCCCACGCCACCGGCGATTTCACGCCGCCCGACCAGGTCGACCAGGCGCGGGCCCTGTACGCCAACTCCTCGGCGCCGCTGGTCCCGCGCAGCCGCGACCAGGTGGCCGCCTTCTTCGAGGGCCTGGAGCTGGAGGAGCCGGGCCTGGTCACCACGCCGCTCTGGCGCCCCGACGCCCCCGTCCAGGAGGGCGACGACCGTGCGCCCGGCTGGGCCGCCGTGGGCGTCAAGCCCTGAGAAAGTGTTGGGTAAC
>NZ_LIQR01000608.1 GCF_001418575.1 Peterkaempfera griseoplana | reverse complement strand
CGGGTTCTCAGCGCGGCGAGGGTTTCCTGGATCAGTTCCTGGGCCCGGGTCACCGTTGCCGTCAGCGCCTCGGGAGTCTCCCCGGGGCAGCCCAGCAGGCTGCGGACCCGCGGCCCGAAACCGGACGGCGCCGCCGGCAGCGTCTCGGCGACGGCCATCGCGCCCTTCTCGTTCAGGCACCAGCGCCTGTCCGAGGCGTACAGCGCCTGCACCAGCACGCCCACCGCGCGGGACAGGCACAGGGACACATACAGGGTGTCGGCCCGCGTAGCACCCTTCGCCGCGGCCCCGGCCAGGAACTCCGCCTCCCAGGCCCCCGCCGTCAACGCCTCCTGCAGCGGCTCCGGATACGTCGCGGTCCGCTCCCGAAGGCCGGTCAGCTCCCCGGTGGGGTCGCTCAGTACCTGCCCCAGCGCCACCTCACCCGCATAGCAGGGCGACCAGAACCCGAGCGGATGACCCGCCTGCACCCCCACCTCGTACCGGCCCTGGCAGCAGTCGGCCCACACCCGCTCGACCCGGTCCAGGTCCCTGAGGATCCAGTCCACCGCGACCCCCTCGACCCGCAGCCACGCCCCGCCGTTGACCCAGGGCCCCCAGCCGCCCGGCGCGGCCACCTCCACCTGCGGCCCCGCCAGCGCACGCAACGCGGCGACATCGAGGCTGCCCCGGTAGTAGACCCCGAGATCCCAGTCCGACTCGGGCCGGTGCTCCCCGCGCGCCCGGCTGCCGCCGAGCAGCACCCCGACCACACCGGGCACCTGAGCCAGGTCCCGGGCCATGTCCTCGATGATCATCTGCATGCCGGGAGTCTGCCAGCCGCCGGCGTGGCGGGCCGGCAGATGCCGCGGCAGGCGCCCAGCGGCCACCGGACCCGGGGCCCGTCGCAGTTCCTTCGTGCGGGGGGCGGTCGCCACTGACGCAGCAAGCCGCCCCCGCAGCGCATCCCCAGGAGCGGGGGAGGACGCCAGGCCGCGCCTGCCCCACGCTCACCTCCACCCGCCAGGTGCGCCGCAGACGCCGGGGGAGCAGTGGCCGAGGGCCCCGCCCGCCGCCCGGTCACCACTGCAGTGCCTTCAGGAACAAGGCCGGCCGGTGCCGGGTCAGGTGGTGGAAGCGGTTGGGGATCTTCCTTCTGCTGTTCTGGGGCGGTGGTGCGTGTTTCTCGGCCTGGCGCGCCCGGCGGCTGGGGCGGGACCCGGACTCCTACCAGGAGGTCCTGGCGCAAACGGCGTTCCGGTTCACGGACGACCTCAACCGCGGCCTCGTTGGCGGATGGGCTCCTTTCCCGGCCGGTCTGGTGGCCATGGCGGTGGCGATGCTGATCCTCATCACCGGCGGCGCGGGGCAGCATCCGCATGGCCCCCACTGCGCCGCGCAGGTCATCGCGGTGACGATGATCGGCTGCTTCCTGACCGGGCGTGGTCCTCCAGTTCTCGGTGGCCTGGTTCAACCGGCCGTTGTGGTGCGTCCCCTCCTGCCTTCGCCAGGAGCCCGGCGTATGGGCGCAGCGTCACCCGAAGAAGAAGCGCTGACCGGCTCCGGAAGAGGGGATCCGGGCACGCGGGAGCTACCCGCCTCCGCGCTGGGGACGGTACGGCCGCGGCGCCGACGACGCCGGGGCCGCCGCCCGGCGCACCATGCCCTCGCCGTGGTCGGCGTGAACGCCGGCCCCGGTCCGGTCCGGCCGCTCACACCGGCCGGACGGGGGCGGCGGTCAGCGCAGCCCGGCGAAGAGGTCGTCCTCGGGCAGGGGAGCGCCGGTGGTGTCCCGGACGCGGACGAAGGTCTCCACGCCCATCAGCTGCGTGAACCTCTCCTTGCCCATCCGCAGGAAGAAGATGTTCTCGCCCTGACTGGCGTGCGCGGCCAGGGCGTCGAACTTCTGCCCCCCGAACGCGGTGGTGTCCACCCAGGTGGTGATCTCCTCGTCCGGGAGCCCGATCTCGGGCATCGCGGCGCCCTCGGCCGGGTCCGGCTCCTCCCAGTCCCCGCCGAACTCGCGCATGACCTCCCCGAAGCGCTGCATCATCGAACGCGGCGCCGTCGTCCAGTACACCTTGGGCGTCAGCGCGGTCATCGCCAGCGCCGCCATCGTGACGCGGTTCGCCTGGATGTGGTCCGGGTGGCCGTAGAACCCGTTCTCGTCATAGGTCACCACCACATCCGGCTGGTACCGCCGCATCAGCTCGGCGAGACGGGCCGCGCCCTCCTCCACGGGAGTGCGCCAGAACGCCCCCGGGGCGTCGTTGGCCGGCCAGCCCATCATCCCGGAGTCGGCGTAACCCAGCATCTCCAGGTGACTGACCCTCAGCACCTCGCAGCTGGCCTTGAGTTCCTGAAGCCGCATCGCGGCCACGGCCTGCGGATCGTGCCCCGCCTCACCCGGCTTGACACCCCCCGCCCCGTCCCCGCACCCGCCGTCGGTACAGGTGACCAGAACCGTGCGCACGCCCTCCTGCGCATAACGCGCGAGGACACCCCCCGTCCCGGTGGCCTCGTCGTCGGGATGGGCGTGTACCGCCATCAGCGTCAACGGCCGGTGGTTCATGACAGTCCTCCGTGCTCGATCAGGGATACGCGGCACGGGCAGCGCGCCACTCGCCCGGCCCGCGCGCCGGCAAGCAGGGCCGACGACCGCCGAACCCGACAGCATGCCCAGCCGATCGTATCCACGCCCCACACGGCCACCCGCACACCACCCTCCCCCCGGCCTGCGCTGCCCCGCGGCGTCCACGGCGAAGAACGCCGCGGGGCAGCGCAGGCCGGGGGGAGGGTGGTGTG
>NZ_LIQR01000607.1 GCF_001418575.1 Peterkaempfera griseoplana | reverse complement strand
CCCGACGGACCCGGTGACCGGGCAGTGGCCGGTCACCGGGTCCGTCGGGTGTGCGGACGATCAAGCCCTCGGCTTCAGCTTTTCGGAGCGCTGCAGCAAGGGGCGTGTCGCCGCTGAGCCCTTGCGCCGGTGCCGGCCCGGCGCCCCGGCCGCCTCGCCGCGGGCTCCTGTCGTCGGCAGCGGCCTCTCAGCTCCTGCCGATGTCAGTGGAAACGGCGGTCGTCACGGTCGCGGCCGAAGCCCCGGTCGTCACGGTCGCGGCCGAAGCCGCGGTCGAAGCGCCGGTCGTCACGGTCACGGCCGAAGCCGCGGTCGAAGCGCCAGTCGTCACGGTCACGGCCGAAGCCGCGGTCGTCCCAGCGGTGGTGCCGGTGGCCACACCAGTGGTGCCCGTGCCAGCCGTAGTGGGCCTGGGCGATGGACGGAACGGCGGTGGCGGCGGAGGCGGTACCGGTGCCGGTCAGCACAGCGGCGGCGGCAACGCCCAGAGCGGCGGCCAAGCGGGATACGCGCATAGGGGTCTCCTGTGACAGCAGGTGCATCGACACCTGCACGGGTCGGACAGGGAAACGGTCGCCTCCGGAGGCCCCGCTGGACCTGCGGCGCGCCCGCAATGACACCCGATCTACTGGAATATGACGATTCATGGAACCGATCACTGTGGGCAATCCGTGGTGCCTGCCCCCGTGTGGTGCGGCTCACAGGGGTTGCGTCCTCGACGGGTCACTCAACGACGTACCCAGGGCCGGTCAGGTCCGGCGCAGACGTCACAGGGAGCGTCCCTTGGCGGCCCCGGGAACCCGGGCGCCAACCGGCAGGGCGGGAGGGGCGGTCGAGAAGGCCGACCGGACGTCCCGTGCCGATCCGCAGGCGGAAGCACGGACGTTCACCGGGCGCCGCCAGAGCGTTCCGGCCGTTCCCGGCTGGTGGCGCTCCTGATGTCGGCGGCCGGGAACCCCGGGGTCCCAGGGCTCCCGTGCGAGCGGCTGTGCGGGGGTCAGCGTGCGAACTTTGCGATGGCTGCCGGGGTGGCGGGGGTGAAGAAGTTGACGAGGTTGCCGTCGGGGTCGCGGAACAGCAGCGACCGGTTGCCCCAGGGCATCGTGGTGGGCCCGCTGACGAACTCGGTGACGAAGCCGGTCAGGTCCCGGTGAACCCGGTCCACGTCGTCGACGAGAAACTCGGTGATCACGCTCCGGTTGTCAGCCGGACGGGCGGAGCCGGGGGCGAACAGCGGGACGGTGCGGGTGCCGGCGATCGCGAGGGTGGCGCCCGCGTCGGTCCTCAGTTCGGCGAAGTCCTCGGTGGCCCAGGTTGCCCGCGCCCCCGTGGCCCGCTCGTAGAACTCGACGAGGCGCGCCACGTCGCCGGTGATGATGCGGATCGAGACGAAGTCCATGGGAATCTCCTTGGCCGTGCTGGAAGCGTGCACGTCGCAGGCTAGGAGCAATACCGGACAGAACACGTCCTGTATTCGCGTTAGGCTGCGACCATGCCTCGACCCACCGGCCGCGTGCTGACACTTCTGGAGCTGCTGCAGTCGGGCGGCACCCGGACGGTGGCCGAACTCGCCGGCCGGCTCGGCGTCGACGGGCGCACGGTGCGACGGTACGTGGACCAGCTGATCGACCTGGACGTGCCCGTGGAGTCGGTGCGCGGCCGCTACGGCGGGTACCGGCTCGCCCCCGGATACCGCCTGCCTCCGCTCATGCTCAGCGACGACGAGGCGCTGGCCGTGCTGCTCGGCCTGGTCGCCGGCCGCCGGGCAGGGCTGACGGCGGCGGGTCACACCGCGAGCGAGACGGCAACGGCGAAGATCCGGCGGGTGCTGCCCAAGCACATCGCCCGTCGGCTGGACGCCCTCCTGGAGGCCCTCGCCTTCACGGAGCGGCCCGGCCCGTTCGACGCCCCGGACGCCGGGGTCCTGCTCACCGTCGCCGATGCGGTGCGCCACCGCAGACCGGTCTCGATCCGCTACACCGACCGCGACGGACGGCGCAGC
Organism: Peterkaempfera griseoplana; assembly: GCF_001418575.1. Classification (GTDB taxonomy): domain Bacteria; phylum Actinomycetota; class Actinomycetes; order Streptomycetales; family Streptomycetaceae; genus Peterkaempfera; species Peterkaempfera griseoplana. The sequence continues at coordinate 4,269 of NZ_LIQR01000607.1, read as the reverse complement.
GAACGCACGCTGCACGCGTACGGGATCGTGGCCCATGCCGGCCGGTGGTACGTCACGGGCCAGGACGCCGGGATCGGCGAGGACCGAACCTTCCGGCTCGACCGCATCGCGGACGCGAGGACCCTGCCCGGCTCCTTCGAGGCGCCCATGGGCCCCGATCCGGAACAGCGCCTGTTGTCGGCGTTCGCCACGGCCGAGTACCGGCATGAGGTGACCCTGCGGATCCAGGGGACGGCCGAGCAGATCCGCACCCGCCTTCCCGCCGGCGTCGCGAGCCTGGAGGAGCAGGAGCCCGTCGCAGGAGAGGACCAGGCGACCGAGCGCTGGGTGCGCGTCGAACTGCGTGTGGAGCATCTCGGCTGGTTGCCTGCGGTACTCGCCTCACTCGACCGGCCGTTCGTCATCGAGCGACCCGCTGAACTGCGCGACCTCGTGACCGCGCTCGCCGATCGCCTCGCGTCCCACGCCCGACGGACATGACACGGAGCCACATCCGGGTCTCCGGATCGGCGAGGAGCCGGCGGATCTCCGGCGTGGCACAGCCGGGTACCGGGATGCAGGCGCTGTCGCCCACCGTGACGGTCCACGCCGCACATCCACGGAGGGGTGCCAGGCCGAGGCTGCGGACGCCCGCAACGGCGGGGTCAGCGGGTTCAGAACGCGGAGGAGGCCCGGAGGAGCCGTGCTCACCCGCCGGGGCTGTGCATCGCCGTCGGGTCGTAGTCGTCGTCCACCCAATGCGGGACGTGACCCGCGGGGAACCTCCGGTACCCGGACGGAGGCTCCCGTCCCTCCTCGACGCAGGCGCGCCCGCTCGCGGGGAAGCTGTCGGCCCGGACGGGGTACTCGCCCTCCGGGCACATCGCCTCCCTCGGGAGACTGCACCCTGCCAGTACCGTCAGTGCAGCGACACCCCACAGCGCGCCGAAGCGCCGCCGGCCTCTTCCCCTGCCTCTCACACGGCAAAGCATGGGCCCGGAGTGGATCACCGCGCATGAGTACGGGTACTCATGCGCGGTATCTCGAGTGCCTCGTCGCCGGGTCCCGCCCGCCACCGTGACGACGCCGGGGGAAACGGCCTGCAGCACTCCGCCTGCCGACCGCCGCCGGGGTGAGGCGGGGTCGGCAGGCGGAGTGCTGCGGTTTCAGCGTGGGGTCGTGCGTGACCGGTGGGGCAGCGAGCTCAGTCGCCGATGAACAGCAGGCTCCGGTGCGGCTTGGCCCGAACCAGCTCGCACAGCCGGATCAGACTGCTCACGGCTTCGTCGTCCACACCCATGGCCGTCAGGAACTCGGTGCCCTCCCGGAGTTCGCGGATGAGGAATCCGCACTGGAGGTAGTTCAGAACGGTGTCCCCATAGGGGTCGAGTGACGCCATCGTCGGGTATGCCCTGGCATCCACGCCCTTCAGCACCGGGTTGAAGCGGCGATCGGCGACGCCCTTCTCCACGATGAGGCCGTTCTCTTCCAGAACACGTACCCCGAAAGCCATTCCTTCTCCTTCAGATCAGAGCCGCACCCGGCCGTTGCCGCATCTCTCACGGTGGACACTACGGAGTACCGGGATGCATGGTCACCAGGTCGCCGAAGTCCAGGTAGTCATTCTCGTACATCTCCGGCTTCGACGTTCTGATGATGGTGTAGTACCTGGTCGGAAGGCCGTTGTCGTCGGTGCCGATGATCCTCCCGGCGTCGATCACATACTGGATCCGGCCGCTGCCGGCCTGGTAGTCGCCGATTTGACCGTCGGAGCCACGGGCCAGGGCGTAGAGGTCCTCGTCGTCGTTGAAAATCGACTTTCCGTCGTTCTTCGCGCCGGTCGACGTGTGACGGGGAACCACATGCTCGTCGATCCTGTAGGCATCCTCTCCGGCACACAAACCACCGGAATTGTGCACCAGGACCGGGGTGTCGCCCACCAGGACGTAGTACGTGTGGAGCTGCTGGACGGTCAGGTTCCAGCGGTCGGCCTCGCCCGGCGTGGCCTCGGTACCGACGACCGCGGGATGCCGGCCGTCCGTGCCGGCGAGGCGGTGCCCCGGCTGCAGGTGGTCCGCCCGGACCCAGGTACGGACGGTGTCGTCCCAGAAGGGGTGGTTGGCGGTGGTGTGGAGGACCGCCGTGCGGCCGTGGCCGGTGGTGACGGTGACGTCGAGCAGTTCGGTGTCATGGTTGATCCAGACGCCGTCGACGCTGCGCCCGCCCCGGTCGGAGCCGTCCGACGGGTCGGCGGACTCGACTCTGTCGCCGAGTTTGATCTTCTTGATCGGCTTGGTCTTGCCGTTGGCGAGCAGGACGGGCGTGTTCGGGGCGAAACTGCACGGTCCGCCCAGCTTCCCGCCCGCGTAGCCGGCGATTGCTCCGGCGAGCGAGGAGAGGGCCAGCGCCGTCTTGTTACTGCAGTCGTTGACGCACTGGGACACGAATCCGGACATGGCGCCGACTGCGGCGAGGCATCCCGCGCCTGCCGACTCGGGGCACAGCGCCGCGCCTATGAGCCCCACCGCGAGTCCCGCCAGGGTGCCCTTCGTGCCCTTCCAGATGTCCCCCCAGGTCAGGGGCCCGTTGATCGCCCAGCGGAGGCGCACCAGGATGGCCTGGTAGGCGGGGGTGCCAGGCACGTTCCACGTGGTGGGACTCTCGCGAATGACCATGTGGAGATAGGCGCGGAACTTCTTCAGACGCTCCGGCGGGATCTTCTCCAGGAACTTCTTGCCGGACGTCGCCGGAGGCCTGCTGCTGGGGGAGCTGCCGCTCCTGCTCCTGCTGGCGTTGCAGGACTCGGTGGTGTAGTTCGCACCGCAGCCGTTCAGATGCCCCTTGGGGTGCTTGCTGTCCTTCTTGATCTGGTCGGGGTCGCTGGTCGGGGCGGTGCCGGGCCCACCGGTCTCGTTGACGCACTCGACGGTCACGCAGTAGGAGCCGTAGAGACCGCTGGGGTCGCTGGCGGTGACGGGGCTGTTGTAGGCGTAGGCGTAGCCGTTGAGCTGCTGGGGCTTGGTCGGGTCCAGGACGGGGTCGACGGAGAGGAAGCGGCCGGTGTCGGGGTCGTAGTCCCGGGCGCCGAGGTGGGTGAGTCCGGTGCTCGGGTCGGTGGTGCCGCCGACGAAGCCCTTGGTCCCGGGCCAGCTCGTGGGCGGACTGCCGCGCAGGGCGCCGAAGGGGGTGGTCCGGCGCTGCTGCATGGTCAGGTCGCTGCTGTTGACCGCGAGTTGGCTGGTTCCGTGCTGGTCGCCGATGAGGAAGGAGAGCTTGTTGTCGTCGGTGCGGACGGCCTGGTTGCCGTCGTCCAGGTCGTAGTAGCGGGTGGCGTGGGGTGTGGTCGAACCGGTGGCCACGGTGATCTCGGTGTTTCCGAGGAACAGCGTGGTCGAGCTGTCGGTGCGGGTGATCAGGCGGTTGCCGTTGGCGTCGTAGACGTAGGAGGTGGTCGCGGTGCCGCCGTGGCCGTCGTCCGCGGTCACCTGGGAGAGGTGGCCCTCGCTGTCCCAGAGGAGGGTCTGCTTGTTCCCGGCGACGGTACGGGTGGCGGTGTTGCCGTCGTCGTCGTAGGTGTAGCTGTCCAGCGAGGTACCGCTGGGACCGGTCGTGCTCACCTGGCCGAGCGCATGCGGGTGCGGGCTCCCGGTGGCGGGGTACGCGTAGTCGTGGACCGTGTCCTGGCCGCTGTTCCCGGTCGGGGAGTGGTCGGTCTCGGACTTGCGGTCGCCGTCGGTGTCATAGCCGAAGGACTGCCAGTACGGCGCCGGGCCGCCCAGTACCGAGGCGGAGGGGGTGGCGGCGCACCCCGCGGCGCCCTGCGCCCAGGCGTCGACCAGCCGGCCGAGGAAGTCGTAGGTGTAGCACTGGGCGTCGGTGCCGTCCCGGGTGACGTCCGTGACCGAGGTGATGTTGCCGGCCTGGTCGTAGCCGTAGGTGGCGGACTTGTCGGTGCCGGGGACGTCCTGGCGGTCGACCCGGGAGTTGGACAGCCGCCGGGTCCCCCACTCGTAGGTGTTGGTGACCTGGGTCATCTTTCCGCCGGCCGCCTGGTAGGTGTACTGCAGCGGCTGGCCGGTGTTGCTGTAGGTGGTGCCGGTGATGTACGTCGCGCCACCCGACCCCGACAGCGTGACGGGACGCAGCACCTCGTCGTAGGTGGGGGTGACGGCCTCGGCGGTGAGGCTCCCGGCCGCGGGGTAGCCGATCGACTGGATGGTGCCGTCCGCGTTGTACTGCACGGTGCCCTGATAGGAGCCGGCCAGTGCTCCCTCGGCGGCGGGGATGGTG
>NZ_LIQR01000606.1 GCF_001418575.1 Peterkaempfera griseoplana | reverse complement strand
GGACCGGGTGGGGAGCAGCGGGGCGGCCGAGGCGCGGTCCCGTGACGCGGTCGACTGCCGGGGGCTGCCGCGCCCGGCCAGCGTCTGCGGCGTACCGGTCCCGGGGGTGGTGCTGGGGCCGCTGGAGGGGTCGCTGTCCGCGGAGCCCCCGTCGGGGTCGCCGTCGCCCGGTGTGGAGGGCGCGCTGTTGACGTCGGAGATCCGGACGGACGGCGGCAGGCCGCCCTGCACACTGACGATCCAGGTGGTGGCCACACTGATGCCGACCACCGTCGACATGGCCATCGCGGCGCCGGAGACCCGGATCGCGGGCAACCGCAGGGGCGTGCCGCGCCTGCGGCGCAGCCCATGGCGTCCGTGTGCCGCGGGTGTACCCGGCCGTGCGCCCCCCGTGCGCTCCGGTCCTGGTCGCCCGCGGTGCCGCCCTGATCCGGTGCGGGTCCGCACCGGGGCGGTGTCCTCGTGGGGAACCACCGATCTCCCTCCGTGCCGGCCGACCGGCCCGCGGTGCCCGCTCCCCCCTACGGGCCGGGCCGCACATGCCTTCGTCGGCAGAGGGACGAGAGTACCAGCGGCGGTCGTCCGTGTGACTGCCGCTTGCGCAACGGGTACATCACCATCGGATCTCCTTGCGCCGCAAGCTTGCTGACGTTGCGTCAGCAGCGACGCAAGCGGGGTGGACGGGACAAGCAACCCCCTGCAACCGTTGCCCCCGGCAGGATCCGGTACCACAGTGGCAGCATCCGATGTTCCCGCACGGAGAGACCCTCGCATGCCGCGCGACCCGCTGCCGCCAGGCAACGCAGCACCACACGGCACCGCACTCCCCCCTGACCTCGCGGCCGACGCGGACCACACCGACGCGCCGCGCCTCCGGCCCGTCCAGGAGCCGGAGCCGCAGAGCGGCCCGGTCGAATGCGTGCTGACGCTCTACATGCTCTTCGACGCCGACCGGGTCGCGGCGGTACCGACCCGGTTCAGCTACGACCCGGCCGAGCCCTTCGCGGTGCGGCTGGCCTTCCACGCCGGCGAGTACGACGAGGCCGAGTGGGTCTTCGCCCGGGAGCTGCTGGCCGACGGCCTGCGCGGACCGTCCGGCGAGGGCGACATCAGGCTCTGGCCCTCCCACTGCCCGCAGCACGGCGGTGTGCTGCGCATCACCCTGGACTCCCCGCACGGCTCCGCCGTCCTGGAGGCGGTGGCCGCGGAGGTGGCGCAGTGGCTGGAGCGCACCCATGCGGCCGTCCCGCCCGGCGGTGAGCTCAGCCTCCTGCCGACGGACGAGGAGCTGGCGCGGCTGACCGCAGGCTGAGCACCGCCGCCGCGGACTCCTCGGCCGGGCCCTCCACCAGCTCCCGGCGCAGCCGCCGCACCGCGGGGGCGTCCGAGTACGGCAGCAGCTGCGAGAGGTCGTCGGGCAGCCGCACCTGCACCTGGATCGTCTCGGCGAAGCGGTACGGGCGGTGCTCCAGCAGCCCGCCGAGATGGCGGCGGAGCCGGGAGAGCTCGGCCCGTACGGTGACCTTGCGGCCGGCGTCGCCGAAGAGGTCGGCCGCCAGCTGGCCGGCGGTACGGCCCTGCCGGTGGACGGCGAGCAGCAGCAGCAGTTCCGCGTGGCGCGGGCTGAGCGCATGGGACCAGCTGCCGGACGGCCCGTCCACCGCCAGCTCGGCGTGGCCGGGCCTGGCCAGCTCCACGACCACCGTGGTGCGCTCGGCCGCCGGGTCGGCGCCGTCCGCAGGGTCGGCGCAGGGGCGGACCAGCCAGCCGCCGGACAGCGGCTCCACGGCGCACTCGCCCAGCGCGGGCAGCCACACCCGGGGGCCGCCGGGGCTGCGGGGCAGCAGCAGCCGGGCCGAGGGGGCGAGCCCGCTGGCGGCGGCCGTCCAGCCGTTGCGGTCGACCACCACCGCCGGTCCGGGCATCCGGGCCAGGACGGGGGAGGCCACCGTGCGCAGCCGGTCCAGCGCCTCCAGATGGGCGGCCCGCAGCTCGGCCTCGGCCAGCCGGGCGGCGGCGGAGACCAGGGCGATGGTGTGCGGGTGGAAGGAGCCGGCCGGCCCGCTGAGGTCCACCAGGCCGATCAGCCGGCCGCTGCGCGGGTCGTGCAGCGGCGCGCTGGCGCAGGTCCAGGCGTGGTGGGTGCGGACGAAGTGCTCGGCGGAGTGGACCTGGACCGGCCGCCGGGCGGCCAGGGCGGTGCCGATGGCGTTGGTCCCGACGGCGTCCTCGGCCCAGCAGGCGCCGACGTCGAAGCCCAGCCGGTCGGCCTGCCTGCGCATCGCCGCACTTCCCTCGCGCCACAGCACCCGGCCCTCGGCGTCGGTGACCACCAGCACATGACGGGCGTCCCGGACGATCTGGGAGAGGGTCTCCCGGAGGGAGACCAGGACCTCGGCCAGGCCGGTCTCCCGGCGGCGGTGCTCCACCTCGGCGGTGTCCAGCAGATCGGGGTCCTGACCGCGGTCGGGGTCGATGCCGAGCCTCAGCATCCGGCTCCAGGACTCGCTGATCACCGCTCGGGGTGCCGTGTCGGGGAGCTCGCCCGCGAGGGCCTGCTCCCGGGCCCGGGCGAGGGTCCGGGCGTCCGGGCCCGCCGCCGCCGGATCCGTTGCCCTGAGCGCACGGTGTGCCGTCTGCCGCATGCCGTCCCTCCCCGCCGACTGCCGAGACCTGCACGGCCGGGCGCTGGGCGGGCCGCTGCGACGACCGGTGGCCCCACCCCCCGGTCGCGGTCCGCCGCGTCGGCCGCGGCGCTGCCAGGTTAGGCGCTCCCCGGGCGGCTGCCATCGGCCTTGCGCAATTTCGCCGGAACGCTGGACGCACTGCGCCGAACGCGCTACGGACGGTGTTCGACGGGCCGGATCCGGCGGATCCCGCGGACCGGCCGGGGCCGGATCAGCGGGAATGCGCCGGCGCCGCACCGGCGGACTGGGCGGACTCCACGGTCTGGTGCAGGTCGCTGGTGGCGTCCAGGGCCGTACCCGCGGAGGTGCACAGGCAGGCGGTGAGCAGCAGCGCCACCACGGTGCGGCGGCCGGACGGCTGGGCGGGGCCGGGGGAGAGCAGCGCCGCGACCCGCCGGGGCACCGGTCCGGTGTGCGCGGCCGGGGCCAGTCCGGGGCGGTGGCCGGGCGCCGGACGGGGTGCGGCGGCGGCCAGGGCGGCGCGGGCGACGGCGCGGGCGGTGACGGCGCGGCTGCCCACGGCGGCGGCGGCGGCCTCGTCGGCCCAGCGTTCCAGGTGGTAGGAGAGCGGGGCCCGCAGCAGCCGCAGGGCCGGGTGCGCCGCGGCGGCGTACTCGGCGGCGGCCAGGAAGAGATGGTGGCGTGCGCCGAGATGCGCGCGCTCATGGGCGAGCAGGGCGCAGCGCTCCTCGGTGCCGAGCGCCCGCAGCATTCCCGCGGTGACCACGATGCGGCCGGGGCGTCCGGGCAGCGCATAGGCGTCGGCCCGGTCGTCGGGGAGGACGGCCAGGCCGTCCGGGGTGCCGGAGGCGCTGTGGGCGAGGTCGCGGGCGGAGCTGAGCTCCCGGCGGTGCCGGGTCGCGGACCGCAGCAGCAGCGCCGCCACGGAGCCCAGCGCGAGGGCGGCCGCGGCGGCGAGCGGGCCGGCGGAGGGGGAGATGCGGTCCAGCCACGGCAGCGAGAGGTGGCCGAGAGCGGCCACGGCCGGCAGTCGCAGCAGTCCGGCGGTGGCGAGCAGGCCGAGCGAGGCGGTGGCGGCGCCGGCGAGCAGGACGGCGGTGCCCGCGAGCATCCAGGCCGCGGTCCTCGGCGGCAGCCATCCGGCGAGCAGCCGGGCGGCGGGCACGGCGAGCAGTGGCAGCAGCAGCGGGGCCCAGACGGCGACGATCATGCGGTCTCCTCCCCGGCGGGGTCGGCGAGCAGTTCGCGCAGCAGGCGCTCGTCGTCGGCGGAGAGGTCGGAGACGAAGCGGGCCAGTACCGTGGAGCGGTCGGGCTCCCGGTCGAGCTCGGTGCGCATGCGGCGGGCGGCGAGGCCCGCGGTGTCCTGGACGGCAGGGGTGTAGGCGTACGCCCGGCCGACGCGGGTGCGCAGCACGGTGCCCTTCTCGTGGAGCCTGCCGAGGATGGTGGCGACCGTGGTGCGGGCGAGGTCGCCGGTCACGGCCTGCTGCACGTCCTGCGGGGTCAGCGGGCGTCCTGCGGCCCAGAGTGCGGCCAGGACCTCGGCTTCCAGCTCGCCGGACGGGCGGCGGGGGACGGGCAGCTCGGGCATGTCGGCGTTTCCTCCCGGCATCGTCTACGCTCGTGTAGAACGTCTACATGATTGTAGACGGTCGGGCGGGCGCCTGCCGGGCCCGCCACGACCAGTATGGGAGGTCCGCCAACCTTGTCCGCACCCCCCGCCCTCCTGGCGGTCAACATCCTCGACGCCTCGTCGCTGCTCTCGGCCTTCGGAGCGCTCGGCATCGCCGTGGTGCTGTTCGCCGAGACCGGACTGCTCGTGGGCTTCTTCCTGCCCGGGGACTCGCTGCTCTTCACCGCCGGTCTGCTCTGCGTACCCGGCCGGCACAGCGGCCCCCACCTGGACCTGGCCCAGGTGCTGGCCGCCTCCGTGGTGGGCGCGCTGGCCGGCGCCCAGTGCGGCTACCTCCTCGGCCGCCGGGGCGGCCGCGCCCTGCTGGCGCGGTCCCGCAACCACCGGCTGCACCAGGGAGCGCAGCGGGCCGAGGAGCTGCTCGGCCGTTACGGGCACGCCCGCGCCGTGGTCCTCGCCCGCTTCGTCCCGGTGGTGCGCACCGTGCTCAACCCGCTGGCCGGGGCGCTGGACGTACCCCCCCGCACCTTCACCCTCTGGCAGGTCCTCGGCGGCGTCGTCTGGACCGTCGCCCTGGTGGTCGCCGGCTACGGCCTGGGCTCCTCGGTGCCGAACATCGACCACTACCTGCTGCCGCTGGTCGCCCTGGTGGTCGTGGTCTCGCTGCTCCCGCTCGTCTTCGAGCTGCTGCGCTCCCGCCGGACCCGGACCGCCGGAGACGAGGTCCGATGACCGGCGGGCTGCTCGCCTTCGACGGAAGCGGCATCGACGGCGGCCTCTACACCGACGTGGTCGACGCCGCCCACCGCACCCCGCACTGGCTCGACCACGTGGTGCTCCTCTGGTCCGACTACGGCCTCGCCGTCTTCGCCCTGCTGATGCTGGCCGCCTGGTGGTGGCCCGGCCGCAGCCGCGGGCCGGCGGTCGCCGCGCGGGCACTGGCGGTCCCGGTGGTGGTGGTCGCCGCGTACGCGGTCAACTCGGTGCTCAAGGCACTGGTGGCCGAGGACCGGCCCTGCCGCTCGATACCGCACTCGGCGACCCTGGAGGCCTGCCCCGGTCCCGGGGACTGGTCCTTCCCCAGCAACCACACCGTGATCGCCTTCGCCGCCGCGGCGGCGCTGCTGGTGGTCCACCGCCGGCTGGGCGCGGTGGCGCTGCTCGCCGCCGTCGCCGTGGGTGTCTCCCGGGTGTGGATCGGCGTCCACTATCCCCATGACGCGCTGGCCGGAGCCCTGGTGGGCGTGGTGGTCGCCGTCCCGCTGATCCTCGCGGCCCGGCGTGCGGCGCCGCTGGTCGAACGAGCACGCCGGAACCCGCGGCTCGCACCGCTGCTCGGCACCGGCTGACCGCGGGCCCCACTGCCGCCGGGGGCGGCGCCCGAAGCGAGGCGGGCGCCGCCCCCGGCTTCGGTTGCGCCCCCGGCTTCGGTTGCGCCCCCGGCGCCGGTTCCGCTCCGGCTCCGCTTCCGCTCCCGGCGGGCGACGCGGCTCAGGCCGGCATCCCCCAGGCGGCCCGCAGCCCGGCGAGCGCCTGGTGGAAGCCGGGGAAGGTCTTCCGCACACAGCCCGGGTCGTCCAGGGTGATGCCCGGCGTGAGCAGGCCGGTGACGCTGAACGACATGGCGATCCGGTGGTCGCCGCGGCAGGCGATCTGCGCCGCGCGCGGCTGCGCCGGACGGATCTCGATCCAGTCGCGCCCGGTCTCCACCGGCACACCGAGGGCCCGCAGGTTCTCCGTACAGGCGTCCAGGCGGTCGCACTCCTTGATCCGCGTGTTGTACACGTCCTCGATCCGCACCGGGCCGTCGGCGAAGGGCGCGATCGCGGCCAGGGTGGGGACCGTGTCGGAGATGTCGCGCATGTTGACCGTGAGGCCGCGCAGCCGCCCGCGGCCGGTCACCGTCACCGAGTCGCGGCCCAGCTCCACCTCGGCGCCCATCCGCCGCAGCACCGAGGCGAAGGCCACATCGCCCTGGCGGGAGTCCGAGCCCAGGCCGGGGACGGTGACGGTGCGGCCGGTGAGCGCCGCGGCGGCCAGGAAGTAGCTCGCGGTGGAGGCGTCCGGCTCCACCCGGTAGTCGGCGGCCTCGTACGGCTGCGCCGGCACCGTGAAGGTGTCGCCCTCGCGGCCGACCTCCACCCCGAAGTCCCGCATCATCGCCAGGGTGATCTCCACATAGGGCGCCGAGACCAGGTCGGTGACGGTGATCCGCAGGCCCTCGGCGGTGAGCGGCCCGACCAGCAGCAGCGCGGTGAGGAACTGGGAGGAGAGTCCGGCGTCCAGGGTGACCGCGCCGCCCTTGATGCCGTCCGCCCGGACGGTCAGCGGGTGGTGGCCCTCCTGCGCCTCGTGCACCAGGTCCACGCCGAGGTCGCGGAGCGCCCCGGTCAGCGGGCCGAGCGGCCGGCGCCGCATCTGCTCCGAGGCGTCGAAGCGGAACACCCCGTGCCCGGCGGCGGCCAGCGTTGGCAGGAAGCGCGCCGTGGTCGCCCCGTCCCGGCACTGGACCGAGGCCTCCTCCGCCGCCGGCCCCTCCGGCCGGCCCTCCACCGTCCAGACCCCGGGCTGCCGGTCCACCCGGTAGCCGAGTGCGATCAGCCCCTCGGCGAAGCCCTCCGAGTCGTCCGACACCAGCGGCTGCCTGAGCACCGTGGTCCCCCGGGCGGCGGCCGCGAGGAACAGGGCGCGGGCGGTGACGGACTTGGAACCCGGGATCTCCACAACAGTCATGCCGCCGACCCTAGAGCCCCGGGCCGTCCCCGCAGGTCCGCTGTCCGCTCCCCGGGACGGCCCCCGCCGCACCGACGACGGACGGTGCCGCCCGGGCACGGGGAACGGCGACCGGCGGCCTGCCGCACGCGGAGGAAGGCCGCCCGTCACGTCGAGTCGGCAACCCTGTGGGGCAGTACGCCCCGGACCTCCGGAGGGCCGCGCGCCTACCGGGAGGCGCCCGGACGGGCCGACAGCACGTAGTGGACCGTGTCGTCGGCGGAGGTGAAGCTGTACGGCTCTCCCCGGGAGAGCGAGGCGAGGATCCGCCGGTGCTCCACGGTGTCGGCCAGCCAGTGCCGTACGGGCAGGGCGTACGCGGGCGGGAGCTGCTCGGCGACGTCATGGCCGCGGGCCAGCAGCCACCGCAGGGCGGGCCGGGGGCTGTCTCT
>NZ_LIQR01000605.1:278-3009 GCF_001418575.1 Peterkaempfera griseoplana | reverse complement strand
CCCGTTCGACGACCGCACGGTCTGCGCGTGGGCGTCCAGCCGGCAGCTGACGGCCTGCACCGGGACCGGGCCCCCCGGCCGTCCGCAGGGCCCACCCCTGCGGTCCCTCGGGGTTCGCGGGGCCCCTCGGGCGCGACGCCGGCGGCGTCGCCGCACGTGACGCGTGCCGCGCCGGCGGCAGGCGTCGCGCTGCCCTCTCGGCGGCGTCGCGCTCCCCGGGGGGCGTCGTTTCGGCCGGTGACGCGCCCGGGCCTGCCCGCCCGGCCGCGCCATCCGCCCGTCTCGTGCGGGCCGCCCGCGCGGCGTGGGCGCCCCCGGCGCCGTGTGCGTCAGGCCGGTGCCGTGACGGCCGCGCCGCCGCGGGCCTGCTCCCGCAGCACGCGGCGGCGCCGGGCCGGCATCCCGAGGGTGGGGTGGGCAATGCTCCAGGCCGCGCCCTGGCAGACCAGTTCCTTGTAGCGGGCGGCGATCCGCCCGGTCAGGACCGCCCGCACGGCGCGGTCGTCGGCGGTGACGTACTGGATCAGGCCTTGCCTGCGGCCCAGCGAGATGCACTGGTTGACGTAGCGAAGCGGCACCTTCGGGAGCTTCCCGCCGGTCAGGCGCGCCGCGAGGGCGTCGGCGGCCTGCCACGCGGTGGGCACTCCCGAGGCGCACGACATCCGCAGCGGCTTGTCGCCGGGGCCCTGGACCATGGCCGCGTCGCCGATCGCGTACACCTCGGGGTGCGAGAGCGAACGCATGGTCCGGTCGACCACGATCCGGCCCGTGCCGGTGACCTCAAGGGCGGTGGCCGCCGCGAGGGGATGGACCGCGAAGCCGGTGGTCCACACGGTGACCGCGGCCTCGATGACCCCGCCGTCGGCGGTGGCGACCCGGTCGGCCTCGACCCTGCTGACGGCGGTGTGCTCATGGACGGCGACACCGAGGGTGTCGAAGACCTTCCGCAGGTGCCGGCGGCCCCGGGGCGAGAGCCACTCCCCCAGGGCGCCGCGGGCCGCCAGGGCGACCTCCAGGTCCGGGCGGGCCTCGGCGATCTCGGCGGCGGCCTCCAGACCGGTGAGGCCGCCGCCGACCACGACCACGGGCTGTCCGGCGTCCAGCCGGGCCAGCCGTTCGCGCAGCCGCAGCGCGCCGGGGCGGCCGGCGATCTCGTGGGCGTGCTCGGCGGTGCCCGGGACGCCCTGGTCGTTCCAGCCGCTGCCGAGCGCGTACACCAGGCTGTCGTACGCCAGCTCCTCGGTGCCGTGCGCGGCGGTGACACGGACCGTCCTTCGGTCGACGTCGACGCCGGTGACCCGGGCGATCTTCAGGGCGACGCCGCTGCCGGCGAACACCTCGGCCAAGGGCCGGGGCCGAAGGTCCTGGCCGGCCGCGAGCTGGTGCATCCGCACCCGCTCGACGAAGTCGGGCTCGGCGTTGACCAGGGTGATGGCCACGTCCTCGCGGTGCAGCCGCCTGGCCAGGCGCCCGGCGGCGATGGCTCCGGTGTATCCGGCTCCGAGGACGACGATGCGGTGCTGCATGTCCACTCTCCTGTCTTGCGCGGGTTCGCCCCTTGAACCGGGCACCCCGCCGTTTCCTGACAGGAACCGGATGTGAAGCACCTCACATGCGGTCAGAAAGCGCTGAGCAGCGGCTCTCCGTGGTCGGTGGCCGCCCACCGCCGGGTCGCCCGCTGGAGCTTGTCGGGGTTGACCTGGTTGCGGAACGCGGCGATGCCCTCGCCGGTGATCTCCGGGCACATGACACCCACGACCCGGCCGTCGACGACCGCCACGATGCCCCAGGCACCGTTGACGGTCGCGGCGTGGATCTCGGGCGAGCCGCCGGCCAGGGCACGCTTGGCCTTGCTGGGCCTGAACAGCCCCCGCATGAACGTCGCCACCGCCAGCGCACCCTCGAACGCCTTGGCGCGGGCCGGGACCTTCCCGCCGCCGTCGCCGACGGAGACGGCGTCCGCGGTGAGCAGCCGCACCAGCGGCTCGGTCCGGCCGCTCGTGGCCGCCGCGAGGAACTCCTCCACGATCCGCCGGGCGGCCCCCTGGTCGATCTCGGCGCGGACCCTGCCGTCCGCCAGGTGCTTCCTGGCGCGGTGGAGGATCTGCTGGCTGGCGGCCTCGGTGATGTCGAGGATCTCGGCGATCTCCCGGTGCGGGTAGTCGAAGGCCTCCCGCAGCACGTACACCGCCCGCTCGCTCGGGGACAGACGCTCCATCAGCGTGAGGACCGCGTACGAGACCGACTCGCGCTGCTCGGCGGTGTCGGCCGGCCCCAGCATCGGATCCCCGGCCAGCAACGGCTCGGGCAGCCAGCGGCCCACATAGGTCTCACGGCGCACGCGGGCCGAGGCGAGCTGGTTCAGGCACACACGGGTGAGAACCTTCGTCAGCCAGGCCTCGGGGACCTCGATGTGCTCCACGTCGGCGGCCTGCCAGCGCAGGAACGTCTCCTGCGCCGCGTCCTCGGCCTCGCTCGCGGAGCCGAGCAACCGGTAGGCGATAGCCTCAAGACGCGGCCTGAAGGCCTCGAACCGGTCCACGTCACTCATCCTCAGGCCCATGACCCCGATCCTAGGCGGGCCACCTGCCCGGGGATACGCGCCGGTCCCCCCGCGCGGGAGACGTCACTGCCTACCCGGCACGCCCGGGCCGGCCGGCGGTGCGGACGGGCGCCGGGGTGTCCGGGTGCTGGGGTGTCCCGGTGTTGAGGTGTCCCGGTGTTGAGGTGT
>NZ_LIQR01000605.1:0-227 GCF_001418575.1 Peterkaempfera griseoplana | reverse complement strand
ACTGGGCGCAGGCTGCCCGGCCCGGCCCGGCCGGCGGGGGGCGGGGCCTTTGCCGTCGCCCTGAGCCCCGCGGTCGGTCCGGAGCAGCCGGCGGTCGCCGCCCGGAGTGGGTGCGGCGCTGCCGGGACGGCCGCTCCGGCAGGTACGCGGCACGCCGGATACGCACCCGGGCCCGGGGAGGGGCAACGAGAGCGGGCGGCGGAGGCCGCACCGCCCGGGAGGCGAAG
>NZ_LIQR01000604.1 GCF_001418575.1 Peterkaempfera griseoplana | reverse complement strand
GCTCAGCAGGGCGCTGAGCGGGGCGGCGACCAGGCTGCCGAGTGCGGAGGGGAGCAGCAGGACGCCGGCGTGGAGGACGGTGGCGGTGAAGCCGTAGCCGATGGTCGCGGGGGTCTGGGCGAAGTCGCTGATGACCATGAAGGAGCCGTACATGCCGAAGCCGATGAGCAGTCCGGAGAGGTTGGTGAAGGCGACGGCGGGCCGGGTCATCATCGACATGTCGACCAGGGGGTGGGGGACGCGGAGTTCGACGGCGACCCAGGCGGCTGCGATGGCCGCGGCGGCGGCGAGCAGGCCCAGGGTGCGGCCGGAGGTCCAGCCCCAGGTGTTGCCCTGGCTGACGGCGACCAGGAGTGCGCAGAGCCAGCCGGCGAGGGTGGCGGCGCCGAGGGGGTCGGCGCCGCCCTGGCGGTCGACCACGGGGTCGGTGGGGATGCGCAGGGCGACCAGGAGGAGGGCGACGAGGCCGAAGGCGAGGCCCATCCAGAAGATGGACTTGTAGTTCCAGTGCTCGATGAGCAGTCCGGTGGCGACCAGGCCGAGGCCGCTGCCGACGCCCATGCTGGCGCTGATGAGTGCGACGCCGCCGGTGACCCTGTGACGGGGGAGTTCGTCGCGGACGATGCTGATGGCGAGGGGGAGGACGCCGCCGCCGGCGCCCTGGAGGATGCGGGCGACCAGGAGCCAGGTGAAGGAGTGGGTGGCGACGGCGATGGCGGAGCCTGCGACCAGGCCGGTGAGGGAGACCAGCAGCATGGGTTTGCGGCCGCGGAGGTCGCCGAAGCGGCCGAGCAGGGGGGTGAGGACGGCTGCGGCGAGCAGGTTGGCGGTCATCAGCCAGGTGATGCCGGTGGCGGTGGTGTGGAGTTCCCTGGCCAGTGAGGGCAGGATCGGCACCACCGCGGTCTGCACCACGGAGAAGGCCAGCATGGCGAGGACGAGGGCGGGCAGGACCCGTCCGCTGCCTGGCTGTGCGGCCGTGGTGGTGGGCTGGGGTGCCTCACTCACGGGTGTTCCTCCAAGAAATTGGTTCATGCTGCGTAAGGTGTACGTGCTGAAGCAAAAGCATGGAGGTGGTTGGTTGAGTATGTCAAATATCAACAGGTGAACCTCGAACGCCGCGGAGCCCGCGGCCCTGGAGCAGGGCCGCGGGCTCCGGATGAGGGCGTCAGGCGATCGGCTGCTCCAGCTGCAGCGCCGGCCCCGAGCCGTTGTACTGCGTGATGTGCGGCGCCTCGCCGCCGCCGCGCAGGTCGGACCGGTCGCTGCCGACACCGGCGCCGTCGTGCACCTTGACCTGCTCGCGGCGCAGCTGGGTGCGGACCACCTCCTCGTGGGTGACCCGCTCCACGACCAGGCGGACCCGCTCGACGGGGACCATCCGCTTGCGCACCACCGGGCGCTCCTCGCGCAGGGTGACCTCCTCGACGGCTTCGGAGATCTCCTTCTCGCTCAGCCCGGCGAGGTCGGCATCGCTCACCGGCACCCGCTCCACGCGGACGCGTTCGCGGACCACCGGGACGCGCCGCTCGACCTCCTCGGTGACCACGTACTTGCGCAGCCGGGCGGTGCCCAGGACGTGCCACTCCGTGGTGACCTCCACGCGCTCCTCGCGGCAGATCACATCCAGCTGCGAGGGTCCGGGGCGGGTGGCGGACGGGTGCTCGGGCCGGGTGGACGTGGAGTGCGCCGGGGCGGGGCCGGCCTCGGCGAAGTGGGGGGCGGCGTGGGTGTGCTCGGCTGCGGCCGAGCGGGTCGGGTAGGCGGTGTCGCGGTCGCCGGCCGGGGTCTGCGGCTGGGCCCGTGACACCTCGACGGTGGGG
>NZ_LIQR01000603.1 GCF_001418575.1 Peterkaempfera griseoplana | reverse complement strand
ACTCGGGGGCGGCGGGGACCGGGTTCCGCATCGACCCGGCCGCGCTGGAGGCGCACGCGCAGATCATGCAGGGGCACGCGGAGGCGGTCGCCGGGCACGCGCAGGTGTTCCAGGCGAGGCTCGCAGGGGTGAGCTTCGAGTGACCAACCAGATCGTCAAGGCACTGGAGCACGGCGCCGAGAAGATCGGCAGGACGCTGGCCGAGGACGCGGGCAAGGCGGTGAAGGACCTCTACCACTCCGCCGGGGAGAACCTGCGGAAGGTCGCCCGCAACACCCGTGAGGCGGACGCCAAACACGCCGGCGAGCTGACGAAGATCCTGGAACGCGGCGGCAAGGACGCCGAGCACTCCCCCCACCTGCCCGGCGGGGGCGGCCGCACCGGCAGGGGCGGCGAAGGCGGCGGAGGGCGCGGCCGCCAGCAGGTGGCGGACCCGCGGGAGGCGGGACGGCGCGAGGAGGCGATCTGCGGCGGCGGTGAACCGGTGGACATGGCCACCGGGCGCATGTTCATCGACCAGGTGGACGTCTCCCTGCCCGGCTCGCTGCCGCTGGCGTTCACCCGGTCCTTCGAGTCGGGCTACCAGGCCGGGCGGTGGATGGGCCCGCGCTGGGTGTGCACCTTCGACGAGCGGCTGGAGATCGACGAGGCCGGGGTGGTGTACCTGGGCGCCGACCGCACCGCGCAGGCCTACCCCCACCCGGGACCCGGTGAGGTGGTGCAGGCGAGCGCCGGTGCTCGCTGGGAGCTGGAGGGCGGCGCCGAGAGCGGCGGCTACACCCTGACCGACCACTCACGCGGCGTGGTCAGGGAGTTCACCCTCCAGCCGGACGGGGAGACGGCGCTGCTGACCCGGGTGCGGGACCGCTCGGGACGGTCCTACGAGCTGGTCCACGGCAGGGACGGCACACCGCTGAGCATCGCCCACAGCGGCGGCTACCGGGTGCTGGTCACCACGGAGGGCAGCCGGATCACCGCCCTGCACCTGGCCGGAGCGGGTGAGAACGGCTCCGACCTGCTGCTGACGCGGTACGGCTACACGGGCGGCCATCTGACGGAGGTGTACAACTCCTCCGGGCTGCCGATGCGCTTCGCCAACGACAGCAGCGGACGTGTGCTGTCCTGGACGGACCGCAACGGCAGCCACTACACCTATCGCTACGACAGCCTGGGCCGGGTCGTCGACGAGGGCGGCGCATGGGGGCACCCCCGGCCGGAGGCTGGGGGAGGCGCGCTGCGGTTCCACTTCACCTACGGCGACCGGGACCCGGCCACCGGAGTCAGGATCCACTCCGAGACCAACGCCCTGGGCCACACCACCCAGTACCACGTCAACGACCACGCCCAGATCACCGCCAGGGTCGACCCGCTGGGGAACACCACCCGCTTCGAGCGCGACGACCACGACCGCCTCCTCGCCGAGACCGATGCGCTCGGCCACACCACTCGCTACACCTACGACGGCGCCGGCGACCTGGTCGCGGTCACCCGCCCCGACGGCGAACAGGCCACGGTGGGCTACGGCAGCCGGCTCGCGCTGCCCACCGAGGTGGTCGAACCCGGCGGTGCGACCTGGCGCCTCACCTACGACAGCAAGGGCCGGCGTACCTCGCTCACCGACCCCAACGGCGCCGTCACCCGCTACCGCCACGACGAACTGGGCCATCTCGCCGCCGTCACCGATGCCCTCGGCCACACCACCCTGGTCCGCTGCAACCCGGCCGGCCTCCCCGTCGAGGTGACCGACCCCACCGGGGCCACCACCCGCTACGAGCGGGACGCCTTCGGCCGCACCGTCGCCGTCACCGACCCGTCGGGGGCCGTCTCCCGGTTCACCTGGACCACCGAGGGCCACCCGGCGTCCCGCACCGCCGCCGACGGCAGCACGGAGAGCTGGACCTACGACGGCGAGGGCAACCTCCTCACCCACACGGACGCGCTCGGCCAGGTCAGCACCTTCGAGTACACCCACTTCGAGACCCTCGCCGCCCGCACCGGTCCCGACGGCGCCCGCCTGACCTTCACCCACGACGCCCATATGCAGCTGGTGGCGGTCACCAACGCCCTGGGGCTGACCTGGGAGTACAGCTATGACGCCGCCGGGCGGCTCATCGGCGAGAGCGACTTCCAGGGCCGCAGGACCACCTACCGGCTGGACCCCAACGGCCGCCCGGTCGCCGTCACCAACCCCCTCGGGCAGCAGATCCACTACACCTACGACGTCCTCGGCCGCACCACCGCCAAGGACGCCGAAGGCCGCACCACCGTCTACGGCTACGACGCGGCGGGCCATCTGGTCCGGGCGACCGGCCCCGACGCCGACCTCACCCGAACCGTCGACGCCCTGGGCAACGTCCTCACCGAGACCGTCAACGGCCGTACACTCAGCCACACCAGGGACCTGCTGGGCCGCCGCACCGCCCGCAGGACACCCGGCGGCCACACCAGCGCCTGGACCTTCGACCCCCTCGGGCGGCCCACCGCCCTGTCCACCCCCGGCGGAGGGCTCACCTTCGGCTACGACGCCCTCGGCCGCGAGCAGCAGCGGATCCTGGACAGCGGTCTCACCCTGGCCAGCACCTGGGACCCCCGGGGCAACCTCACCGGGCAGACCCTCCGCGGCGGATCGCCCGCCCACCCTTCGGTCCTGCAGCGACGCGACTACAGCTACCGCGCCGACGGCAACCTCATAGGCGTCGACGACCTGCTCGCTGGCCCGCGCACCTTCGACCTGGACCCCGCCGGACGGGTCACCGCCGTCCACGCCCAGGGCTGGAGCGAACGCTACGCCTACGACCCGGCCGGCAACCCCACGGAGGCCGAGTGGCCCGCCACCGGCGCCACCCGGGCCGCCCTCGGCACCCGCACCTACAACGGCACCGAGCTCACCGCGGCGGGCCGGGTCCGCTACGAGTACGACGCCGCAGGCCGCACCGTGCTGCGGCAGAAGACCCGCCTCTCCAGGAAGCCCGACACCTGGCACTACACCTGGGACGCCGAGGACCACCTCACCCAGGTCACCACTCCGGACGGAACCCGCTGGCGCTACCTCTACGACCCCCTGGGCCGCCGTATCGCCAAGCAGCGCCTCGCCCCCGACGGGACGGCCACCGAGGAGCAGACCGACTTCACCTGGGACGGGCACACCCTCGCCGAGCAGACCACCCGGGCCCCCTACCTCCCGGGCCCCCACACCCTCACCTGGGA
>NZ_LIQR01000602.1 GCF_001418575.1 Peterkaempfera griseoplana | reverse complement strand
GCCCCCGCCCGCCGCCACGCCGGGCCGCCGTGCCGCCGGCGGCCCGGCCGGGACCGCCCGCCGCGGAGCGGCAGGAAAACCGCCAGGGATGAACCGCCGCGGAACGGGCACCCGCACAGCGGCACGATCCACGGGAGAGGACCCCAGATGGGCATACGCACCTGGATCCAGGAATGGCCGGTGTACCGGCAGCTCAGCGGCGGCGACCCGCTGGGCCGCGGCGCGGCGGCCACCTCGGCTGCGACCCGGTCGCTGACCCCCCGCACCGCCACCGCCGACCGGGTGGTGAAGTCCGTCTGCCCGTACTGCGCGGTGGGCTGCGCCCAGAACGTCTACGTCAAGGACGGCCGGGTGGTGCAGATCGAGGGCGACCCCGACTCGCCGGTCAGCCGCGGCCGGCTGTGCCCCAAGGGCTCGGCGACGCTCCAGCTGACCACTGGTGCGGCCCGCCGCCACCAGGTGCTCTACCGGCGCCCGTACGCCACCGACTGGGAGCAGATCGACCTGGACACCGCCCTGGACATGGTGGTGGACCGGGTACTGCGCACCCGCCGGGAGACCTGGCAGCGGGAGTTCGACGGCGTCACCGTCAACCGCACCATGGGCATCGCCCACCTCGGCGGCGCCACCCTGGACAACGAGGAGAACTACCTCATCAAGAAGCTGTTCACGGCCCTGGGCGTGGTCCAGATCGAGAACCAGGCGAGGGTCTGCCACAGCTCCACCGTCGCGGGCCTGGGCACTTCCTTCGGCCGCGGCGGCGCCACCACCTTCCTCCAGGACCTGCAGAACTCCGACTGCATCGTCATCGAGGGCTCCAACTTCGCCGAGGCCCACCCGGTGGGCTTCCAGTGGGTGATGGAGGCCAAGGCCCGCGGGGCCAAGGTCATCCATGTCGACCCCCGGTTCTCCCGTACCAGTGCCCTGGCAGACCTCTACGTCCCCATCCGGGCCGGCACCGACATCGCCTTCCTCGGCGGGATCATCAACCATGTGCTCAGCACCGGCTCCGACTTCCGGGAGTACGTGCTCAACTACACCAACGCCGCCACCCTGGTCGGCGAGGACTTCCAGGACACCGAGGACCTCGACGGGGTCTTCTCCGGGCTCGACGAGCAGACCGGCCACTACGACCTCCGCAGCTGGCAGTACCAGGGCGCCGAGGTGCAGTCGGCCTCCGGGGAGCGCGACACCCAGTACGAGCAGCGGGTGTCCGAGTCGGGGCAGGGCGAGTCCCACGGCTCGGGCGGCGCGGCCGTCGGCGGCCACCCGCACCGGGACGAGACCCTGACCCATCCGCGGTGCGTCTACCAGATCCTCAAGCGGCACTACGCCCGCTACACCCCCGAGCTGGTGGAGCAGACCTGCGGCATCCCCCAGGAGACCTTCCTGGAGGTCTGCCGGGCCCTGGTGGAGAACTCCGGACCCGACCGCACCAGCGAGTTCGTGTACGCGGTGGGCTGGACCCAGCACACCGTGGGCGCCCAGTACATCCGCGCGGCCTGCATCCTGCAGCTGCTGCTGGGCAACATCGGACGCCCCGGCGGAGGCATCCAGGCGCTCCGCGGCCACGCCTCCATCCAGGGCTCCAGCGACATCCCCACCCTGTTCAACCTGCTGCCCGGCTACATTCCCATGCCGCACGCCCACCAGCACGAGGACCTGGACTCCTTCATCGCCGCGGTGAAGACCGACAAGGGCTTCTGGGCCGACATGCGGGCCTATGTGGTCTCGCTGCTCAAGGCCTACTGGGGCGAGGCGGCCACCGCCGAGAACGACTTCTGCTTCGGCCACCTGCCCAGGCTCACCGGCTCCCACAGCACCTATGAGACGGTGCTGGCCCAGCTCGACGGCACCTGCAAGGGCTACTTCCTGATGGGGGAGAACCCCGCCGTGGGCTCGGCCAACGCCGGGATGCAGCGCAAGGGCATGGCCAACCTGGAGTGGCTGGTGGTGCGGGACTTCTCCCTGATCGAGTCCGCCACCTGGTGGAAGGACGGCCCGGAGATCGAGACCGGGGAGCTGCGCACCGAGGACATCGCCACCGAGGTGTTCTTCTTCCCCGCGGCCTCCCACACCGAGAAGGACGGCTCGTTCACCAACACCAACCGCATGCTGCAGTGGCACTTCGCGGCCGTGGAACCCGACGGCGACGCCCGCAGCGACCTGTGGTTCATGTACCACCTGGGCCGCCGCATCCGGGAGCGGCTGAAGGACTCCACCGACCCCGTGGACCGCCCGGTGCTCGACCTCACCTGGGACTACCCGGTGCACGGTCCGCTGGACGAGCCCGACGCGGAGGCGGTGCTGGCGGAGATCAACGGATACGAGGGGTCGCGCCCCCTGAACGCCTACACCGAGCTGCGCGACGACGGCTCCACCTCCTGCGGCTGCTGGATCTACTGCGGCGTCCGCGCCGAGGGCGTCAACCAGGCCGCGCGCCGCAAGCCGCACACCGAGCAGGACTGGGTCGCCGCCGAGTGGGCCTGGGCCTGGCCGGCCAACCGCCGCATCCTCTACAACCGGGCCTCGGCCGACCCCGACGGCAACCCGTGGAGCGAACGCAAGGCCTATGTGTGGTGGGACGCCGAACAGGGCCGCTGGACCGGCCACGACATACCGGACTTCATCCCCGACCGCGCCCCCTCCTACCGCCCGCCCGACGACGCCGCCGGCACCGACGCGCTCGCCGGCGACGACCCGTTCATCATGCAGGCCGACGGCAAGGGCTGGCTGTTCGCCCCGGCGGGGCTGGTGGACGGACCGCTGCCCACCCACTACGAGCCGCAGGACTCCCCGGTCCGCAACCCGGTCTACCGCGACCAGCAACGCAACCCCGTACGGCAGCTGCCCGCCCACGAGGGCAACCGGCCGCACCCCAGCGGGGACGAGCCCGGCGCCGAGGTCTTCCCGTACGTGGTGACCACCTACCGCCTCACCGAGCACTTCACCGCGGGCGGGATGACCCGCTGGTCGCCCTATCTCGCGGAGCTGCAGCCCGCCTTCTTCTGCGAGGTCTCCCCGGAGCTGGCCGCCGAACGGGACCTGCGGCACACCGGCTGGGCCACCCTGGTCACCGCGCGCGGTGTCATCGAGGCGCGGGTGCTGGTCACCGAGCGGATGACCCCGCTGAGGGTGCAGGGGCGCACCATCCACCAGATCGGCCTGCCCTTCCACTGGGGCCCCAACGGCGTCACCACCGGCGACGCCGCCAACGAGCTGACCGCGATGGCCCTCGACCCCAATGTGCACATCCAGGAGGACAAGGCGCTCACCGCCGACATCCGCCCCGGCCGCCGGCCGCGCGGACCCGAGCTGCTCGACCTGCTCCGCGAGTACCGGGAGCGGGCCGGGATCACCGAAACCACCGGCAGGGAGGTCCGAGGATGACCGGCACAACGCCCCGACCCGATCCCGCGGCGGAGGCGGGCCACAGCGGCGGCCAGGCCCGGGTCGGCTTCTTCACCGACACCTCGGTCTGCATCGGCTGCAAGGCCTGCGAGGTGGCCTGCAAGGAGTGGAACGCCGTCCCCGAGGACGGCCTGGAGCTCACCGGCATGTCCTTCGACAACACCCAGGGCCTGGGCGCCTCCAGCTGGCGGCATGTCGCCTTCGTCGAGCAGGCCAAGCCCCTGGGGGCCGGCACGGCCGCCGTCGACCACAGCGGGGTGGACGTGCTGGCCCTCGCCGCCCAGGGCTCCGCCACCCCGGTGGAGAAGGCCGCGATCACCCCCACCACGCCGGGCCCGCCGAGCCCCGACGGCCGCACCGAGCTGCGCTGGCTGATGTCCTCGGACGTGTGCAAGCACTGCACCCACGCCGCCTGCCTGGACGTCTGCCCCACCGGGTCGCTCTTCCGCACGGAGTTCGGCACCGTCGTGGTCCAGCAGGACATCTGCAACGGCTGCGGCTACTGCGTGCCCGCCTGCCCCTACGGCGTGATCGAGCAGCGGCCCGGCGACGGCCGCGCCTTCAAGTGCACCATGTGCTACGACCGGCTGGGCGCCGGGATGGAACCGGCCTGCGCCAAGGCCTGCCCCACGGAGTCCATCCAGTTCGGGCCGCTGGAGGAACTGCGCGAGCGGGCCGCCGGGCGGGTGGCGCAGCTGCACGAGCTGGGCGTCACCGACGCCCGGCTCTACGGGCACGACCCCGAGGACGGCGTCGGCGGCGACGGGGCCTTCTTCCTGCTGCTGGACGACCCCGAGGTGTACGGGCTGCCGCCGGACCCGCAGGTCACCACCCGTGACCTGCCCGCCATGTGGCGCCAGGCCGCGATCGCCGCCGCAGGGCTGCTCGGCGGCCTGGCGGCCGTCTTCGCCGCCCACGGCCGACCCGGAAGGAACCGCCGATGAGCAGCTCCGACGTCACCAGGGAGGGGCTGCGCGGGGTGCGTCCCGGCCGCGAGGCCGAGACCGGCGCGGGAGTCGGCCGCGGGCGGGACCGCCGTCGGCGCGGCGGGCGCGCCGAGCAGCCGATGGTGCCGCAGGCCGAGTTCACCTCGTACTACGGCCGGCCCGTGCTCAAGCCCCCGGGGTGGAAGCCGCTGAACATCGCGGGGTACTTCTTCCTCGGCGGCCTGGCCGGCGCCGGGTCGGTACTGGCGGCGGGCGCCCAGCTGACCGGGCGGCCGGTGACGGCCAGGGCCATGAAGCTTTCCTCGCTGGCCGCAGTCTCCGGTTCCGCCGCCGCCCTGGTCCACGACCTGGGCAGGCCCGGCCGGTTCGCCAACATGCTGCGGGTCCTCAAGCCGACCTCGCCGATGTCCGTCGGCTCCTGGCTGCTCGCCGCCTACGGCCCGGCCGCCGGGGCCGCCGCCCTGCTGGACCGCGCCCCGGCCGTGGTGCCGCTGCCGCTGCGCCGGGCAGGAGGGGCCGCCGCCACCGCCGCCGCGGCGCTGCTGGGCCCGGCCGTCGCCGCGTACACCGCCGTGCTCGCCGCCGACACCGCCGTACCGGCCTGGCACGACGGCCATCGTGAGCTGCCCTTCGTCTTCGTCGGCTCCGCGGCCGCGGCCGCCGCCGGGATGGCCATGGTGGTCGCCCCGGTGGCGGAGAACGGCCCGGCGCGCTCCACCGCGGTCCTGGGGGCGGCGGTGGAGAACGCCGCGACGGCGCTGCTGGAGCACCGGATCGGGGTGGTCGCCGAGACCTACCGCCAGGGCACCGCCGGGCGGCTGATGCGGGCCAGCCAGGTGCTCTCGGCCGTGGGCGCGGCCGGGGCGCTGTTCGGCGGCCGCAGCCGTGCCGTGTCGGCGGCGGGCGGCGTCGCCCTGCTCGCCGCCTCGGCCTGCACCCGCTTCGGGGTCTTCCATGCGGGGCTGGAGTCGGCGAAGGACCCGAAGTACACGGTGCTGCCGCAGCGGGAGCGGCTCGGGCGGCGCCGAGCGGGGCAGAGTGGTGCGCGGGGGCGCGTATGACGTCGGTGCGCGCGGGTCCGGTACGGCACAGTGGAGATATGAGGATCACAAGGCGGCGGCGGACCGACCCGCACCGCCGCAGGCGACCGGTGTCGCCGGCGGCCGTGGCGGTGTTCAGCTGGCTGCTGCTGGCCGCGGGCGCCGGCACCACCAGCGCCGGCGGCCATGTGCCCGGCCAGGCCCACGTCTCCCACCGCACCCCGGAGGCGTCCCGGGTCGGGCCGCTGTTCCACGGCGCACTCGCCGACGGTCACTTCTGCACCGCCAGCGTCGTCGACAGCCCCGGCCGGAGCCTGCTGGTGACCGCCGCCCACTGCCTGGACGACGGCGCGGACGGTGTCACCTTCGCCCCCGGCTACCGCAACGGCAGGGCCCCCTACGGGGTCTGGCGGATCTCCGCCGTCTATGTGGACCGCCGCTGGTCCCACGGCGCCGACGAGGACTTCGACGTGGCCTTCGCCGTGGTCGCCCCACTGCACGGCAGGCGGCTCGGCGACACCGTGGGCGGCAACCACCTCGGCATCGACCCGGGCGACCACCGCCGGGTGCGCCTCACCGGCTACCCCGACTCCAGCGACCAGCCCCTGTCCTGCGTCAACACCGCCTCCCGCGTCGGCCGCGGCCAGCTGCGCATCGACTGCACCGACTACAGCCTCGGCACCAGCGGCAGCCCCTGGGTGACCGCGGTCGACCACAGCAGCCACATCGGCACCGTCATCGGCGTGATCGGCGGCCACCAGCAGGGCGGCGACACCGACGAGGTCTCCTACAGCTCCTACTTCGGCAGCGGCATCAGGGGCCTGTACCGCACCGCCGTCGCGCACGGCGGCTGAACCGGGCCGGACCCGGCGCCCGGGCGCCTCAGCCGCGGGCCAGGAACGCCCGGGTGCCCATCGCCACCACCGGATGCGCCGCGGGGTCCAGCTGCCGGATCAGTGAGGCCATGTCGGACTTGGACAGCCCCACGCAGGCATGGGTGGGACCGCCGTGGTCGACGTGCAGCCAGATCCCGCCGCCGAGGGCGCCGCCTTGTGGACGCGCGCCGTCCATCGGCGAGGTGCCGCGCACCCGGTTGTAGTCGATGGCCACCACATAGTCGAAGGAGCCGGTCAGCGGCTCCCCCAGGAAGCCGGTGCCGCTGGTGGCGAAGGCGTCGGAGCGGTGGTACGGCAGCCCGCCGTGCGGGCGCGGGTCGGGCAGTCGGCCGCCCGCGTCGCTGAGCGTCCACACCCCCTCCGGGCTGCGCAGGTCGCCCTCCCGGTGGTGCTCGGTCCAGCCCAGCCGGGCGTTGTGCGCCACCCAGGCCGGCCCGGGGTGCCAGCGGCCTGCCGCGTCACGCCGCCAGAGCACGGCCGTGGAGCGCCACGACCCCTCGGCATCGCCGGTGACCACCAGCAGCTGGCGGCTCCCGCCGGGTATTCGGTCCAGCACCGCGGGCCCCAGACCGTCGGGGACCGCCAGTCCGTCCTGGTCCGCCGGGGGCGGCGCGGCCTGCGCGGGCGCCGAGGACGCCGACACGGGCCGCACCTCCGTCGGCGGCGCGGCCGCCGGACGGGCGGCGCAGGAGGCCAGCGAGGCAGCGGCGACCAGGGTGACGGCGCTGCGGACGTGGCGGGGGAGGGGCATGGCTGATCACCTGTCGGTGCGAAGGGAAGCGGAGAGGTGGTGCGGGGC
>NZ_LIQR01000601.1 GCF_001418575.1 Peterkaempfera griseoplana | reverse complement strand
AGTTGGGTATGAGAGACGGGGGGAAGGGCGCGTCGGGGGCGGGGTCGCCTGCGTCCCCACCGTCCCGGTGGAGGGGTTGCCGGGGCGGTGGGGAGGTGGTCTTCGCTGTGCCTGCTGGAGGCTGCGGGTCAGGTGGTGACCGCGTCCCGCTCGTGCTCGGGGACGCCGAGTTCGATCAGCAGTCGCTGGCGCATCTCGGCGAACATCGGGTTGCCGCGGCGGTCCCGGTCGCCGAGGGAGTCGAGCTGCAGGTCGAGGGAGAAGCGGCCGTCGGTGAGCACCAGGGCCCGGTCGGCGAGGACGAGCGCCTCGTCCACGTCGTGGGTGACGAGCAGGACGGCGGGCCGGTGGCGTGCACACAGGGCACGTAGCAGGGTGTGCATGCGGATCCGGGTGAGTGCGTCGAGCGCGCCGAAGGGTTCGTCCAGCAGCAGGAGCTTCGGCTCGCGGACGAGCGCCCTGGCGAGTGCGGCGCGTTGTGCCTCGCCGCCGGAGACGGTGCCCGGCCAGGCGTGTTCCTTGGCTGTCAGGCCGACCTCGGCGAGTGCGGCACGGCCGCGGGTGCGGGCCGCCTCGCGTGATTGCGGCAGTCCCAGGACGACGTTGTCGAGGACTCGGGCCCAGGGCAGCAGCCGGGCGTCCTGAAAGACGACGGCGCTGGGCTCGGGTACCTCCACGCTGCCGGAGCCGGGTGCTCCGTGATCGAGGCGGGCGGCGGCGCGTAGCAGTGTCGACTTGCCCGAGCCGCTGTGCCCGAGCAGGGCGACGAACTCGCCGGGGGCGATGTCGAGATCGACTCCGTCCAGGACGTTGCGCCCGCTGAAGGTGCGTACCAGGTCGCGGATCTCAACGCCCTGGTCCGGGCCGGGGTTCAGCCCAGGGTCGTCCGCCATCGCAGCGTCTTCCTTTCGAGGAGTCGGACCAGGGTGTCGGAGCCGAGGCCGAGCAGGCCGTAGATGACCAGGCCGACGACGATGATGTCGGTCTCGCCGAAGGTGCGGGCGTCGGCCATCAGGTAGCCAATGCCGCTGGTGGCGTTGATTTGCTCACTGACGACCAGGACCAGCCAGGAGACGGTGACGGCCAGGCGCAGTCCGGTGAAGAATCCGGGTGCGGATCCGGGGAGCACGATCCGCAGCAGGAACTGGCGGCGGTTCAGACCCAGGGTCTGGGCGAGTTCGGCCCACTTCAGGTCGAGGCCGGTGAGTGAGGCGTGGGTGTTGATGTAGAT
Source organism: Peterkaempfera griseoplana (assembly GCF_001418575.1). Taxonomy (GTDB): domain Bacteria; phylum Actinomycetota; class Actinomycetes; order Streptomycetales; family Streptomycetaceae; genus Peterkaempfera; species Peterkaempfera griseoplana. The sequence goes on along the minus strand of NZ_LIQR01000601.1, from coordinate 14,097 downwards.
GGGGAAGAAGGTGCCCAGCGCCACCAGGATGATCTTCACCTCCTCGCCGATGCCGAACCACAGGATGGCCAGCGGGACCATGGCCAGGATCGGCAGGGCGCGGAGCAGTTGGGCCGTGCCGTCGATCAGTGCGTCGCCGATCCGGGACAGTCCGGCCGCCAGGGCCAGCACCACGGCGGCGATCAGGCCGAAGGCCAGACCCAGGGTGGCCCGCTGCAGGGAGACCCACAGGTGGTGCTCGAGTTCACCAGTGCGCAGCAGGCCCCATGCGGTGGCGGCGACCTTGCCGGGCGAGGCGAGGGTCTGGGGGTCGAGTGCGCCGACGGCGGAGGCGAGTGCCCAGATTCCGAGCAGCAGCAGGGGGCCGAGGGCGCGGGCGAAGGGGATGCGCTGTCCACGTGGCCCGCGCGGTGCGCGTGGGCGGGTGGTGCGGTCGGTGCGCACCACCGTGTCGGCGGCGCTCATGACGTCCTCACCGGGGTGTTCCTCTCGAAGTCGGTGGTCACTGCGCGGCCGTGGCGGCGTTGTGCTGCACGGCGTCGAAGCGCATGTCGAAGTCGTCGGCGACGTTGACCTTCTTGATGGCGCCGGCCTCGGTCAGGACGTCGGCGATCTTCTGCAGCTCGCTGATCGATGTGGTGAAGTCGGGGATGCTGGGCGTGCCGTTGTTGGCCACGACGGCCTGCCCGATGCTCGCGGAGAGCTTTTGCACCTTCACGTAGTAGTCCTGGACCCAGGCGTCCTTGTGCTGGGCCAGCCACAGTTCGGCCTTGGTGAAGCGGGCGGCGAGGTCGGCCAGGGCCGCGGCTTTGGCCGGGTCGGCCAGCGCCTTCGGGGGCACGAAGAGGAACTGCAGGCCGCTGGTGAGCCCGTCGTCGCCGGTGACTTCGTGCGCGCCCTTGCTCGCATAGGCGGTGCTGTACTTGGTGACCAGCGGCTCGGTGAGGGTGCCCACGTCGACCTGGCCGGAGGCGAGAGCGGCGGGGATGTCCGCGGGGCCGAGCGGGACCAGGGTGACGTCGGAGGGCTTGAGGCCGGCCTTCTTCAGGGCGTTGAGCACGGCGGGGTGGAAGGTGGTGCCGTCGGCGTAGGCGATCTTCTTTCCCTTGAGATCGGCCACGCTCTTGGCGGTGCTGCTGGGGGAGGTCCACAGGTGGGTGGCGTTCGGGCTGTTCTGCACCGCACCGATGACCTTGATGGCCTGCCCGTGGGCCTGCGCGAAGACCACCGGCGCATCAGAGACGAAACCGACGTCGGCCGCGTCGGCCCGGAAGGCCTCCAGTACGGCCGGCCCACCCTGGAAGGAAGAGTAGGCAACCTTGTAGGGCGTGTTCTGGTCCTGCCCCGCAGCGTGCAGGATCGTCTCCAGCAGGTTGTTCTGATCCGCGATGCGCAGCGTGGTGCCGACCGGAACGCTGCTGGGCAACGGCTTCGAAGCGGCCTGCGCGTCCCTCGGCGCCCCGCCGGACGCGGAGGAAGAACAGGCAGCCAGAGACAGCGCACCGGCAGCAGCCAGTACCGGGATGAGGGGGCGGCGCAGAGACGCAGCAGAGGGCATGGAGGACTCCGGAAGGAAGCCGGCCGGGGGGCCGATGGTCAGGGCGAGGGGAGACCGGGTGTACGGGCCTGCGCGGCGCCACGGCCCGATGCACCAGAACGAGCTGCGCGGAGCAAGCCCGAGCACGGCGCTCATGGTGACCAGGGCCACCAGCTGATGTCAACGATGGAACGAAAATTACTTTCAAGCTGTGTGCGCCGCTTTCTCGCCGACGCATCCGTCTCGGTAAGGCACCTGCGATAGTTTCGCGGGTCATGAGCACCTAGCTTGGAAGTAATTTTCACCCCAGGTGTCGTCAGCGCTGCCCGGCTGGGCTACAGTCACGGCTCGTGCGTTCCTGTTACCTCTTTGCCCGCAGCGTGGCCGACCCAGGGGATGCCCGGCTCGCCAGGCTGCTGGACACCGCCGCGACTGCGGGTCTGGACACCGTCATCACCAAGGCCGAGGCCGTCACGCCGGCCCTGGCCACCGCGGTGCACCGGCGCGGCCTGCGGCTGCTCGGCAGCGTCGCCTGCTTCCGGGGACCGGACGGTCCGGTGCCCGTCGGGGACGACGGACTGCCCTGGCGGCGCATGGAGTGGTACGACGGTGTGCGCCCCAACGACCCGGACTGGAACGCCGCCCTGGCAGCCCGGTGCGCCGGCCTGGCCCGGACGCCGGGGATCGACGGACTGGTGCTGGACTTCCTGCGCTGGCCGCTGCACTGGGAGCTGGAACTCCGTCCGGGTGCACGGCCCCGCTCGGCCTCCTACGACGACGCCACCCTCACCCAGTTCGCCGCCCACAGCGGGCTGCACCTGACGGTGAGCGGTGCGCAGGCCGCGCGCCTGATCGCCCACGAGCACGCTGCGGCCTGGACCCGCTACCGCACGCACACCGTGACCGCAGTGACACACGACATCTGCGAAGCCGTCCACGCAGCCCGACCGGGCCTGTGGCTGGGCGCGTTCCTGGTCCCGGCGGACTCCGAGGAGGAACGCCGCCGCCTGGTGGGCCAGGACGGCACAGGCCTCGGTGCCCTCCTGGACGGCCTGCTGCCGATGACGTACCACGCGATCCTGCACCGCACCCCGGCCTGGGTCGCGGACGTCACCCGGGAGCTGGCCCGGGCATCCGCGGCGCCGGTCACCCCCATGGTGCAGAGCAGCACCGACGCGGCCGCGCTCAGCGGCGGCGACGCCGACTGGGGCAAGCCGTTCGGCGCCGAGGAGTTCACCGCCGCGCTCCGGCACGCCCTCCACGCCGGCCAGGGCAGGCTGTGCCTGTTCCCCGGCGAAGGGCTCGGTCCGACGCACTGGAGCGCCGTACGCACAGAACTCGACGCCTGGAGCCCCGCCCAGAGCACCGCCACCCAGCCGGCCGCCGGCCGCCGTCCCACCGAGGAGACCGAACGTGCCTGAGGACCTGCTGACCCTCATCCGCGCCCGCCGGGACCAGCTGTCCCGCGCCGAGGGCGTCATCGCCGACCTGGTCCTCGCCGACCCCGGCGCAGCAGCCGAACGCACCATCACCGAACTCGCCCAGGCCGCCGGCACCTCCGAAGCCACCGTGCACCGCTTCTGCCGCAGCCTCGAACTGCGCGGCTATGCCCAGCTGCGCCTGGCGCTGGCCGCCGAGGCGGAACGGCTGCAGACACTGGCGCAGCAGGCCCGGCTGGTGACCGACGCGCTGGTGCACGGTGCCCACCGGGGGCGTCCGGCCCGGGGGTGAGCACGCCCGTCGGGCCTCCCCCGCACGCGGGAGGCCCGACGGGCGCGGAACGGGTCAGCGGATCGGCATCCCGGAGAGGGTGCGGGCGATGACGAGGCGCTGGATCTCGGAGGTGCCCTCGAAGATGGTGTAGATCGCGGCGTCGCGGTGCATCCGCTCCACGGGGTACTCACGGGTGAAGCCGTTGCCGCCCAGGATCTGCATGGCCTGTGCGGTGACCCACTTGGCGGTCTCCCCGGCGTAGAGCTTGGACATCGAGCCCTCGGCCGCGGTGAAGGGCTTGTTGTTGACCGCCATCCACGAGGCGCGCCACACCAGCAGCCGGGAGGCGTCGATCCGGGTGCGCATGTCGGCGAGGGTGAAGGCGACGCCCTGGTTGTCGATGATGGGGCGGCCGAACTGGATCCGGGTCTTGGCGTAGTCCAGGGCGACCTCGTACGCGGCCCTGGCGATGCCCACCGCCTGCGCGCCGACCGCGGGGCGGGACGCCTCGAAGGTGGCCATGGCCGCGTTCCGGCCCCGCTGCCCGGAGTCGCCGCGGGCCGCTGCCGCCGCGCGCTCACGGGCCCGCGCCAGCCGCTCGTCGAGCTTCTCCTTGCCGCCGAGCAGGCAGTGGCCGGGGAGGCGTACGCCGTCCAGCACGACCTCGGCGGTGTGCGAGGCGCGGATGCCGTGCTTCTTGAACTTCTGTCCCTGGCTCAGGCCCGGGGTGCCCGGCGGCACCACGAAGGACGCCTGGCCGCGGGCGCCCAGTGCGGGGTCCACCGCGGCGACCACGACATGGACGCCGGCGATCCCGCCGTTGGTGGCCCAGGTCTTGGTTCCGTTCAGCACCCACTCGTCCTTGGCCTCGTCGTACACCGCACGGGTGCGCATGGCGGAGACGTCGGAGCCGGCGTCCGGCTCGGAGGAGCAGAAGGCGGCGACCTTGACGTCGTCGGGGGTGCCGAACATCTGGGGGACCCAGGTGCCGATCTGCTCCTCGGTGCCGTTGGCGAGGACGCTCACCGCGGCGAGGGTGGTGCCGACGATGGCGAGGCCGATTCCGGCGTCGCCCCAGAAGAGCTCCTCCATGGCGATCGGGATGCCGAGGCCGGAGGGGTCGAAGTACTGCTGCGCGTAGAAGTCCAGCGAGTAGATTCCCAGCTTGGCGGCCTCCTGGATGATCGGCCAGGGGGTCTCCTCACGCTCGTCCCACTCGGCGGCGGCCGGTCGGATGACGTCGGCCGCGAAACCGTGCAGCCAGTCACGGACGGCGATCTGGTCGTCGCTGAGTTCGAGCGTGAAGGTCATCAGTCTCTCCGTGGAATCCGGCGCGCTTTGGTGTTACCTCGGGTAACCTCATACGAAGTCTGTTACCGGACAGTAGGAAATGTCAACGCCCCACGGGCGTGACCAGTGAGGAGCGGCGCCATGACGGGGATCGGGTCGGGCAGCGGTACCGAGGAGCGCCGGCAGCAGCTGCTGGACGCCGCCGACCGCGTCATCCGCCGCGACGGGCCCGGCGCCAGCATGAACGCCATCGCCGCCGAGGCCGGTATCACCAAGCCCATCCTCTACCGGCACTTCACCGACAAGCACGGGCTGTACCAGGCGCTGGCCGAGCGGCACACCGCCGGACTGCTGGCCTCCGTACGGGCCGCGCTCGCCCGTCCGCTGGAGCGGCGCGACCTGGTGGAGGGGGTGCTGGACACCTACCTCGCCGCCATCGAGGCGCGGCCGCAGGTCTACCGCTTCCTCACCCACCCCGAGGCCGGCGACGGCCTGGGGCCCGGCAGTCCGCTGGCCCCGGCGCTGCAGAAGATCGCGGACGAGATCGCAGCCGCCGTACGCCACCAGGTGGACCTGGGCGCGCAGGCCGGACTGCTCGCCGAGACCTGGGGGCGCGGTATCACCGGGATGGTGCTGGCGGCCGGCGACTGGTGGCTGGAGCAGCGGCCGTGCTCCCGCGAGGAGATGGTCACGGCGCTCGCGGACCTGCTGTGGGGCAGGCTCGCCGCGGCAGGCCACCGCCCGGTCGCCGCCGGGACCGCGGAGCCGGCCGCCTCGGGCGATCCGGCCGGAACGAGTGCGGCCGGATCCGGTACGGCCGGCTGACCCGCCCCGCCCCGGGGCCTCCGCCTGCGACGCCAGGCGAACCGCTCCCGGCACGGCCGGCCGGCTCCACGCCCGGCCCCTGCGGACCGCCGCTGTTCCCAATTCAGGCAAAATAAACCAAAATCTGACAAATCCTTTTGCGAGCCATGCCCGTATATCCATGCAGGGACGAACTGACGATCCGAAGAAGGGAGGGTCATCATGAGCGTCTTCGCACTGTTCGGCGGCGGTGGCTGCTGCAACGGGCGGAACCACTTCCGCGGTCACGGCCGCGGCTACCGGCGTTTCCGCCGGGACCGCTACCGCCGCTGGTTCCGCTACTAGCCGGACCCCCCAACCTGACGCGGGGACCGGCGGCGCGGCCGCCGGTCCCCGTACCCCTGCCAGGCCCCGTGCCCGGAGGTGCTTGTGAACCAGGAGCCGCCCGCGATCCCCTCCGCTGAAGCCCCGGTGGATCTCGCCCCCGCCCTGCCCGTCCGCGAAATCTTCCGCCGTTTCTGGCCCTGGGTGCGACCCGACCGGTACTGGCTCCCCGTGAGCATCGCGCTGCTGGTCGCAGGCGCGGCCGGCGAGGTCGTCTCGGTACTGCTGTTCAGGAACCTGATCGACCAGGTGCTGGTGCCGCGGAACTTCGCGGGCTTCTGGGCCCCGGCGACGGGCATGGTGGCCGTGGCGATCGCCTCGGCGCTGCTGGTCTTCCTCGGGCAGTACACCGCCACCCGGATCGCCGAACGGTTCCTGCTGCGGCTGCGCACCGGCGTGGTCGCCCATCTGCACACCCTGCCGCCGGACACCCTGCGCAGGCGCTGGCACGGCGACGTGGTCGCCCGGCTCACCACCGACATCGACCAGATCGAGCAACTGGTCGCCTCCGGGGTCATCGACGCCGCCTCCGCCCTGATCAGTCTGGTCTTCTTCGTCTCCGCCGCCTTCTACCTCAGCTGGCCGCTGGCGCTGGCCGCATGCGCCGTCGCACCGCTCTTCTGGATTGCGGCACGCCACTTCGCCGCACGCATCCAGACGCTCTCCCGGGAGTCCCGGCGCTGCGAGGGCTCCGTCACCGCGGTGGTGGAGGAGAGTCTGGCCAACTCCGAACTGGCGCACGCCTACAACCAGCAGAGCCGCGAGGTGGACCGGGTACGCCGGCACGGGCAGTCCCTGGTGCGGGCCGACCTGGCGACCGCCCGGGTCGCCGAGCTGTACCCGCCGCTGCTCAATGTGCTGGAGGTGGTCGGAGGCCTGTTCGTGGTGGGTCTGGGCGCCTTCGAACTCACCCAGGGCAATCTGACCCTGGGCGGACTGCTGGCCTTCGCCGCCTTCATGGCCCAGCTCTTCGGGCCGGCCCAGCAACTGTCCGCCGTCGCCGCCGTGCTGGGAACCGCAGGAGCCGGCGCCGAGCGGGTGATCGAGCTGCTCGGCACCCGCTCGCCGATCGTGGAACGGCCCGGCGCCACCGCCCTGGCCGGGGTCCGGGGCGAGTTGCGCTGCAAGGGCGTCCGGGCCGGCTACGGCGGCCGACCGGTCCTGCAGGGCGTCGACTTCGCGGTGGCCCCCGGGGAGATCCTGGCGGTGATGGGCCCCAGCGGCGCCGGCAAGTCCACGCTCGCCAAGCTGCTGGTGCGGTTCATGGACCCGGACCTCGGAGGCGTCCTGCTCGACGGCACCGACCTCAGGGACGCCACCGTGGACTCGGTACGGCAGGCCGTGACCCTGCTGCCGCAGCGGCCGCAGCTCTTCCACGCCTCGGTACGGGACAACATCGCCTACGGCAGGCCGGAAGCCACCGAGGAGCAGATCGTGCAGGCCGCGGTGGACGCCGACGCCCATGACTTCCTGCGGGTGCTGCCGCACGGCTACGACACCGTGCTCGGCGAGGAGGGGCTGCAGCTGTCCGGCGGGCAGGCCCGGCGGGTCGCCATCGCCCGCGCACTGCTGCGGGCCACCCCCGTCCTGGTCCTCGACGAGCCCACCGCCGACCTCGACGCACCCGCCGCACGCCGGGTCGTCGCACCGCTGCGCCGTCTGATGTCCGGCCGCACCACCGTGCTGATCACCCACGACCGGGAGCTGGCCCGGCAGGCCGACGCGGTCTTCCGGCTCGCCGCCGACGGATCCGGACTCGGCCTCGACCGGCCCGGCCGGCGCTCCGCCTGACGGCCGCCACCGCGCATGCCGGGCCGGCCGGCGGGGCAGCCGCCTCTGGGGCGGCCGGGCGTGCGACGGGAGGCGGGATGGCGGACGGGGAGCAGGAGGGCGAGCACCGCGGGGACGCCGACTCGCGGGCCGACCGCCGCTGGGCGGAGCTGCTGCAGGAGGTCCGGGTGGCCCAGACGGGCGTCCAGATCCTGCTGGGCTTTCTGCTCAGCGTGGCCTTCACCCCGCGGTTCGCCCGGCTGGGCGACTTCGACCGGACGGTCTATGTGATCACCGTGGTGCTGGGCGCCGCCACCACCGGGGCGCTGATCGCGCCGGTGTCCGTCCACCGGATGCTCTCCGGGCACCGCCTCAAGCCGGAACTGGTGCACATGGCCGCCCGGCTCACCACCGTGGGGATGCTCCTGCTCGCCCTGACCCTGGGCTCGACCCTGCTGCTCCTGCTCCATGTGGCGGCAGGCCTCACCACCGCGTGCTGGGTCGTCGCGGCGGTGACGGCCTGGTACGCGCTCTGCTGGCTGCTGCTGCCGGTCTGGATCCGCCGACACGCCGAACGGTTCCGGACCGACCGCCGCTGAGCGGAGCCGCCACCGGATCAGCGTCGCTGGCGCGGTGCCCGGGCTTGGGCGAGGATCGCTGTTATGAGGCGGCGCACGGTGGACGGGGCGGCTGCGGGTGCACCGCGGCACGCCCGGACGCGGACGGACGGCACCCGGCCGTGAACGGGTCCGCGCCCGCCACCGTACTGGTCGTGCACGACCCCCGGGCAGGCCGCTGGCCGGTGGCCGGGTGGCTGCGCGCCGCAGGGCACCGGGTGGTCGAGACCGCCGACGGCGCCGGGGCGCTCGCCGCCCTGGACGACCCCCAGGACCGGCCCGACGTGGCGGTGCTCGACGCCCGGCTGCCGGACGTCCGCGGCCATGATCTCTGCACCCGGATCAAGGGCCGTCCCGAGACCGCGGCGCTGCCGGTGGTCCAGGTCTTCGCCGCTGCCCCCGCTCCCGCCGACCCCGCCCACGACCCGGAGCGCGGCGCGGACGCCTGCCTCACCGAGCCGATCGCCCCCGAGGAACTGCTGGCCACCGTGGCCGCGGTGCTGCGGTACGCGCGGGCCCGGCAGCGGGCCGAACGGCTCGCCACCCGGATGACCCAGCTCAACCGGGCCGCGCTGGCCGTCTATGCGGCCACCCGGGTGGAGACCCTGGCGGCCGCGGCGGCGGCCGGCGCGGCACAGCTGACCGGCTCCGCGGCCTGCGCCGTGGTGCTGGCGCCCGACGGGCGGATGCTGCGGATGGCCACCCCCTCCCCCACCGCGCGCCCGGAGCCCCGGCCCGCGCATCCCGGGGTGCTGGACTGGCTGGCCGGCCTGGCCCTGGGGGACCGCCTCGGCGCGGACCTGGCGGTGGTACCGCAGCCCGACTGGAAGGAGCAGCTGCCGGAGAGCCCCATGACGGGCGACGTCTGCACGGTCCTGGCCCGCACCAAGCGCGCCCGTCCCCCGGTCTGCCTCGCCGTGGAGGCCGCGGCCGTGGCCGACGGCGAGAGCCGGGAGCTGCTCCACCAGCTGGCGCACGGCGCCGCCATGGCGGTGGAGGCGCTGCGGACGTACTCCGAGGAGCACTCGCTGGCGCTCACGCTGCAGCGCAGCTTCCTGCCCACCCGGCTCCCCCGGGTGCCCGGGGTCGAGCTGGCCGTGCGCTATGTCCCGGCGTCCTCCCAGGCCGAGATCGGCGGGGACTTCTACGAGGCCGTGGAGACCGACGCCGGGCTGCTGCTGGCGATCGGCGACGTGGCCGGGCACTCCCTGGAGGCCGCCGCGGTGATGGGCGAACTGCGGCATGCGCTGCGCGCCTACGCCGCCGAGGGGCACGGGCCGCGCCAGGTGCTGGACCGGCTGGACTCGCTGATGGTGCGGTTCCAGCCCGGGGTCACCGCGACGGTCTGCCTGGCCCTGGTGGAGCCGGGGCGGAACCGGGTGCAGGTGGCCAATGCCGGGCATCTGCCGCCGCTGCTGCTGGACCCGGTCTGCGGGGCCCGCTACTCCCGGGCCCGCGGCACCCTGCTGGGTCTGGGGATGCGGCACCCGGAGCCGCTGGTGGAGGAGATGTCGGCGGGGACCCGCGTGCTGCTGGTCACCGACGGCCTGGTGGAGGTCCGGGGGGTGGATCTGGGCGACAGCCTGGACGAGCTGCGGCAGGCGGCCGAGCAGGGGCCCTCGGAGCTGGAGCAGCTCTGCGACGCGCTGGTGACGGCCTTCGGCCAGGCCAAGGGCGACGACATCGCGGTACTCGCCGCCCGCTGCGGCTGACGCCCAGCGGCTGCCCGTCTCCGGGCGGTCCCCGGCGCGCCGGGTCAGGCCGGTGCCGGGTCGGTGAAGGCCAGGCCGCGGCGCCGGGTCGTGCGCAGGGCCCGCCGGCGGCGCAGACCGGTGAGGTGGTCGAGGAAGAGCCCGCCGTCCAGGTGCCCGGCCTCGTGCTGGAGGCAGCGGGCGAAGAACCCGGTCCCCTCGATCCGCAGCGGCCGCCCCGCGAGGTCCAGGCCCTCCACCACGGCGCGGTCGAAGCGAGGGGTGCCGGACCGGACGCCGGGGACGGAGAGGCAGCCCTCCTCCCCGGTGACCACCACACCGTCGGCCTCGGTCAGGACCGGGTTGACGATGCTGCCCAGATGCCGGACGTCCTCGTCGTCGGGGCAGTCGTAGACGAAGACCCGCAGCGGGACACCGATCTGGTTGGCCGCCAGGCCGACACCCTCCTGGGCGTACATGGTGGCGAACATGTCCTCCACCAGGCGGAGCAGCTCCGCGTCGAAGGCCGTCACCGGCGCACAGGCGGCGCGGAGCCCCGGGTCGCCCAGCAGGCGCAGCGGGCGGACGCCGCCCGAACTGCCGGGAATGCGGATGCGCGCGGTGCCTGAACCCATGGCGCCGAGCCTATCCGGGGGCCCGGCGGGTGCCCCCCGGGGGACCCGTTTGCACGGGTACCGACGATCATCGGGGGTGCGGCGCGCGGCGCCGGTCACGGGAGTCGGTAGGCTGACGGCGTCCCCGTTGCCCCGGTGGCCGTGATGCGGCCAGGGTGGCGCCGCACCGAGGAGGAACCACTGACGATGCCAGGCACCGGTTCGGAGGCCCCGGCGCAGGGCGGCCGCGACACGTCGCTGCCCGCGCGCGCCAAGATCGCCGTCACTGCGGGCCGGGTGGCGGCCGCCGTCTCCCGTACGGCGGGCCGCGGCAGCGGCTCGGTCATCGGCGGCAAGGTCGCCCTCAGACTCGACCCCGATCTGCTGGCCAAGCTCGCCGAGCACCTCGACGTGGTCCTGGTGAGCGCGACCAACGGCAAGACCACGACCACGCGGCTGATCGCGGAGGCGCTGCGGGCCGCCGGCCCGGTGGTCTCCAACGCGCTGGGCGCCAACATGCCCGCGGGCATCACCGCGGCGCTGGCGGGCGGCAGCGACTCCCGCTTCGGCGTGATCGAGGTGGACGAGAAGTACCTGGCCGGAGTGGCCCGGGACACCCGTCCCAAGGCGATCGCGCTGCTCAACCTCTCCCGCGACCAGCTGGACCGCGCGGCGGAGACCCGGATGCTGGCGGAGCGCTGGCGCGAGGGCCTGGGGGACACCGAGGCGGTGGTGATCGCCAACGCCGACGACCCGCTGGTGACCTGGGCCGCGTCCTCCTGCCGCCGGGTGGTGTGGGTGGCCGCCGGACAGTCGTGGAAGGAGGACGCCTGGTCCTGCCCGGCGTGCGGCGGTGTGATGCAGCGCCCCGGGGACGACTGGTTCTGCGGGGCCTGCGGTTTCCGCCGGCCGCAGCCGCACTGGGCGCTCTCCGGTGACCACGTCTACGACCCGCAGGGCGTTCCCTGGCCGATCCGGCTGCAGCTGCCGGGCCGGGCCAACCTCGCCAACGCGGCGACCTCCGCCGCGGTGGCCGCGGTCTTCGGGGTGGCGCCGCAGACCGCCCTGGAGCGGATGCAGTCGGTGACGGCCGTGGCCGGGCGGTACGACGTCGTCAGTTACGAGGGCCGCGAGGTACGGCTGCTCCTGGCGAAGAACCCGGCGGGCTGGCTGGAGACCTTCTCGCTGATCGACGGGCCGCCCACGCCGGTGATCCTCTCGGTGAACGCCCTGGACGCGGACGGCACCGACACCTCGTGGCTGTGGGACGTGGACTACGAGCGGCTGGTCGGCCACCCGGTGTTCGTGATGGGGCAGCGCAAGCTGGACCTGGCGGTGCGCCTGGAGGTCGCAGGGCTGCACTTCCAGGTGGTGGACTCGCTGGCAGAGGCGGTGCGGATGGCACCGCAGGGCCGGATCGAGGCCATCGCCAACTACACCGCATTCCAGCAGCTGCGCCGCGCCGTGGCGGGCTGAGACCCGGCGGAGGCTGACCGATGAGCGTGGAGATCGAGGGACGAGGATGAGCGACAGCAGTCTGCGCCTGGTGTGGGTCTACCCGGACCTGCTCAGCACCTATGGCGACCGCGGCAATGTGCTGGTGGTGGAGCGGCGGGCGCGCCAGCGCGGCCTGGATGTCACCCGGATCGACGTCCGTTCCGACCAGGCGGTCCCGACCAGCGGCGACATCTATCTGATCGGCGGCGGTGAGGACCGCCCGCAGCGGCTGGCGGCCGAGCGGCTCCGGATGGACTCGGGGCTGCCGCGGGCGGTCGAGAACGGCGCCATCGTCTTCTCGGTGTGCGCGGGCTACCAGATCCTGGGCCATGAGTTCGTCAACGACCTGGGGCAGCGCGAGGCGGGCCTGGGCCTGCTGGACGTGCACAGCACCCGCGGCGAGGGCGCCCGCAACGTCGGCGACATCCTGGCCGAGGTCGACCCCCGGCTGGGGCTGCCCCCGCTCACCGGCTTCGAGAACCACCAGGGCATCACCCATCTGGGCCCCGGGGTGGCGCCGCTGGCGTCGGTTCAGGTCGGCGGCGGCAACGGCACCGGGGACGGTACCGAGGGAGCCTGGCGGGACACCGTCTTCGGCACCTATCTGCACGGCCCGGTGATGGCCCGCAACCCTGCGATGGCCGACCTGCTGATCAAGCTGGCGCTGGATGTGAACGCCCTTCCGCCCGTGGACAGCGCCTGGTACGACGCGCTGCGCTCGGAGCGCATCGCGGCGGCCCGGGAGCAGCAGAGCGCCTGACCGGGCGCCGACGGGGGTTCCTCGCCTCGATGTCCGAGGGGCGAACAGACATCGGCTCCGTGTGCCATCGGCCCGTAGGCTGGGCATGGATACACGGGACAACTGCATGAGGGGAGGCCGGCGCGACCCGCGGGCCCCCCGGATGTGCCCCAGCGCGGGGGCGCCGAAGGCGCCGCCTCCGCGTCCGCCCCCGTCTGGCCGGACGCTGGGGCCGGTATGATCGGGACCGGACGACTGTGATCCGATCCGATCCGACCGTTCCGTCATGTTGCGGCAATCTCCACGCCAGACCGGCGTGGCAGTGCACCGCTAGGGTGATCGGGTCGTTCAAACGTGGTAGTCCGGCCGTCCGGTTCTGCTCGGGAGTTGCAAAGCGATGCGTATTGGTGTGCTGACCAGCGGCGGTGACTGCCCTGGTCTCAACGCCGTGATCCGTTCCGTGGTCCACCGCGGAGTGGCCGACCACGGGGACGAGATCATCGGGTTCGAGGACGGCTGGCGAGGCCTGCTGGAGGGGGCCCACCGTCCGCTCACCCTGGACTCGGTGAGCGGCATCCTCGCCCAGGGCGGCACGATCCTGGGTTCCACTCGGGTCCAGCCCAGCCATCTGCGCGACGGTGTGGCGCGGGCGAAGAAGTACTGCGAGGACCTCGGCTTGGACGGGATCATCCCGATCGGCGGCGAGGGCACCCTCAAGGCCGCCCGGCTGCTCAGCGACGGCGGCCTGCCGATCGTCGGTGTGCCCAAGACCATCGACAACGACATCGCCTGCACCGATGTGACCTTCGGTTTCGACACCGCCGTCTCGGTCGCCACCGAGGCCCTGGACCGGCTGAAGACCACCGCCGAGTCCCACCAGCGGGTCATGGTGGTGGAGCTCATGGGCCGCCACACCGGCTGGATCGCGCTGCACGCCGGTATGGCGGCGGGCGCGCACGCCATCGTGGTGCCGGAGCGGCCGTTCAACATCGAGAAGGTCACCGAGGTCGTCCGCGAGCGCTTCGACCGGGGCAAGAAGTTCGCCATCGTGGTCTGCGCCGAGGGCGCCAAGCCCGAGCCGGACACCATGCACTGGGAGGCCGGCACCACCGACATCTACGGCCACGAGCGCTTCACCGGCGTCGCCACCCAGCTCTCCCGCGAGCTGGAGCACCGTCTGGGCAAGGAGGCGCGGCCGGTGATCCTGGGCCACGTCCAGCGCGGCGGCACCCCGACGGCGTACGACCGGGTGCTGGCCACCCGCTTCGGCTGGCACGCCGTCGAGGCCGTCCACAAGGGCGCCTTCGGGCACATCACCGCCCTGCAGGGCACCGACATCAACCTGGTGCCGCTGGCCGACGCCGTCGCCGATCTCAAGACGGTGCCCGCCGAGCGGTACGCGGAGGCCGAGACGGTCATCTGAGACCCCGCCTGCGACACC
>NZ_LIQR01000600.1 GCF_001418575.1 Peterkaempfera griseoplana | reverse complement strand
CCCCACCTCCCAGCCCCCGACCAGCGGGCTGCCCAAGCACGCGGTCACCGGCTACTGGCAGAACTTCGACAACGGCGCCACCGTGCAGCGGCTGCGTGACGTCCAGAGCGCCTACGACATCATCGCCGTCTCCTTCGCCGACGCCGACCCGTCCAAGCCCGGCGGCATCACCTTCACCCTGGACTCGGCCCTCGCCTCCAAGCTCGGCGGCTACACCGACGCCGACTTCAAGGCGGACATCGCCGCCAAGCACGCCGCCGGGAAGCGCGTGGTGCTCTCGGTCGGCGGCCAGAACGGCACCATCTCGGTCGGGGACTCCACCGCCGCCGCCAACTTCGCCAACAGTGCCTACTCACTGATGCAGCAGTACGGCTTCGACGGCGTCGACATCGACCTGGAGAACGGCGTCAACGCCACCTACATGGCGCAGTCGCTGCACTCCCTGGCGAGCAAGGCCGGGTCGGGCTTCATCCTCACCATGGCTCCCGAGACCATCGGGATGTACAACACCAGCGGCGCCTACTTCCAGCTGGCGCTGGCCGTGAAGGACATCCTCACGGTGGTGAACACCCAGTTCTACAACTCGGGTTCGATGAACGGCTGCAACGGCAACGTCTACTCCCAGGGCACCGTCGACTTCATCACCTCCCAGGTCTGCACCCACATCCAGGGCGGCCTGCGACCCGACCAGGTCGGCATCGGCGTCCCCGCCTCCAGCCGGGCCGCCGGCAGCGGCTATGTCGACCCCTCGGTGGTCGACAACGCCCTGGACTGCCTCGCCACCGGCACCCACTGCGGCTCCTTCATCCCGCCGGCGAAGTGGCCCACCATCCGCGGCGCCATGACCTGGTCCACCAACTGGGACGCCGCCAACGGCAACGCCTTCTCCACCACCGTGGGCTCCCACGTCCACTCGATGCCGTAACGCTCCACCGCCACCTGGGGCCGCTGCCCGGACCGCCCGGTCCGGGCAGCGGCCCTCGCATGTACGCACCGGCCGTGGACGGCGACGACCCGAGCACCTGCGACCGCGACCACGGCCGCCCGCTCGGGAACCCCAGGACCGTAGACGTCCTCAGCCGGCCCGGTGGAAGCCGCCCGCCTTCACCTCTGCCACGAACGCAGCCCAGGCCTCACCCCGGAACACCAGCGCAGGCCCCTGCGGATCCTTGCTGTCCCGGACAGGCACCGCCCCCGGCAAGCCGACGGCCACCTCGACGCACTCGCCGCCGTCACCGCTGCTGTAGCTGCTCCTGCGCCAGACGGCCGAGCCCAACTCCCCTGCAGTAATCATGACTTGCAGCCCTCCGTCATCGCCTCGACCAGTTCGAGCGAAGCTCCCGGCGGCATCGCGGCAGCTCTCACCTGATCGTAGGACCGCCGACAAGCCCTGATCGTCTCGGGCGAATCGAAGAGCTGGCCGGAGTGCGGACCCTCCGTATAAGCCACCGTGGGCGCGTTCGCGAAGGACAGCAGTGTGAGGGGCCCGGCCATCAGGGCGTGCATCCCCACGCTGTAGGGCAGCACCTGCACCACAATGCGCCTCGACCGCGCCAGATCCGCGATGCGCTCCAGCTGTTCCCGCATCATGCCGGGGTTGAGCCCGGGCCGCCTGATCACCGCCTCGTCGAGAACCGCCCACAACTCCACGCCTGTTGGGTCCTTGAGCAGTTCCGCCCGGGCCAGCCGGGCCGCCACCATCTCCTCGATCCGCTCCTCCGGTGTGTAGGGCCACACCGCCCGGAACGTCTCCCGCGCATACGCGGCGGTCTGCAGCCACCCCGGGACGAGATGGGCTGCGTACACCTCGATCCCCGTGGCCGTCTTCTCCAGCTCCGCGAAGCTCGCGAAGAACGGCGGATGCTCCCTGCTCCGCTCGACCATCTCGTACAGCCGCACGAAGTGGCCCTCACCGCCCAGCGCCGTGTCGAGCCGCACAGCAAGCTCCTGGTTGGGAGAGCGCGTCGTGGCCTCGATCTGGCCCACGTACGCGCCCGAGACATAGATCCTCGCGCCGAGCCCCTCCTGCGTCAGACCTGCGGCGACGCGCATCCGCCGCAGCTCCGCACCGAAGAACGCCCGCGGACTCGCCGCCCCGTCGAGATCCTTCGTCGGCGCCATCGCAAAGCCCCCCGTCCTGCACTTGACCAGCTGAACCTCCAACCCTCGCAAGCGTAGTAGCAACCAGTGACACTCGACTCACGATCAGTCACAGCAGGAAGGCAGCCCGATGTCCCCGGCAGAAACGTCGACCACCCGGCACGGTGAGCTGGAGTGCCGCCTCACCCGCCACCCCGCGTCGGTCGGGAAGGGCCGCCGTCTGCTGCGCCACTTCCTCACCATCTGCGGCGCCGACCACTGTCTGGACCCGGCGGAGCTGGTCCTCAGCGAGCTCCTCACCAACGCCGTACGCCACGGGCGCGCGTCGCCGGGCCGGGAGATCCGCGCCCGCTTCGACCTCACCCCGGCCGGCCTGCGCATCGCCGTCTCCGACGCCGACCCCGGCCACTTCCCCGCACCCCACACC
>NZ_LIQR01000060.1 GCF_001418575.1 Peterkaempfera griseoplana | reverse complement strand
CACGTGGGGAAGACGCGTCCGGGCCCGCGCCGAGCCGCCGTGAGCGTTTGTGCCCTCGGCCGGGCGTGCCTGATGCCTGCCCCGATGCGGCGCGCACCCTCAGGTGAGGCCGTCCGCCCGAGCCGTGCTGCGGACCGGCGCCCTGGAAGCTGTCCGTCGGTCGGCAGGTGATCGGGTCAGCCCGCCAGGGCCGAGCGGAGCCTCGCCGCGACCTCGGCCGCCTCGGCGTCGTCGCGGTAGCAGGTCCGGGGCCAGAAGAAGCCCCGCAGACCGTCCTTGGGGTTGCGTGGCACCACATGGACATGGAGATGCGGGACCGACTGGCTGATCCGGTTGTTGGCCGCGACGAAGGAGCCCGCAGCGCCCAGGGCCCCCTCCATCGCCTTCGCCACCCGCTGCACCACCGCGAAGAACGGCTCCAGCAGGTCCACGGGCAGGTCGGCCAGGGTCTCCAGATGGACCGCCGGCACCACCAGGGTGTGCCCGGGGAAGAGCGGACGCCGGTCCAGGAACGCCACCGTCCGGTCGTCGCGGTGGACCACATGCGCCGCTGCGGAGTCGGCCACCACGGCGCAGAAAACGCACTCCATCCCCCGATTCCAGCGCACTGCGGGGCCGTCCGCACCCCGGCCCGCACCGTGTCGCCCGCATCTCCCTCCGCACCCCGGCCTGCGCCGCCACCCGTGTCCCTGCCCGGGACGCGAGTCCGACCGCTGTCCGGCCCGTCCGGAACCTTTGTACGCATCGCCGCCTCCTGACCGAGCGGGAACCCGACAGGGTCCCGACCGCGCCCCAGGAGGCAGAACGATGACCACCGGTACCGCCCAGCCCGACACCGCCAACCACCCCATGCCGACCGCGCCCGGGGTCACCCACCGCTGGGTCACCGCCGGGGGTGTCCGCTTCCATCTGGCCGAGGCCGGTGCCGGCGGCGACCCGCTGCTCCTGCTGCACACCTTCCCGCAGCACTGGTACGCCTGGCACCGTGTGTTGCCGCTCCTGACCCGCGACCACCGGTTGATCTGCCCCGACCTGCGTGGTGCAGGCTGGTCCGACGCCCCGTCGCACGGCTATGACACCGACACCCGGGTCGCCGACATCCTGGCGCTGCTGGACGCCATCGGCCTGGACCGGGTCGGACTGATCGGCCATGGATGGGGTGGCTGGCTGGGCTTCATGCTCTGTCTGCGCGACCCCGGGCGCTTCACCCACCACCTCGCCCTCAACTCCATCCACCCGTGGCCGCTGCACCGCCGGCTGGCGCCCAACGCCTGGCGGTACTGGCACACCGCGCCGCTGGAGACACCCCTGGTCGGCCGTGCGGTGCTGCGTCACCTGCCCGGCTTCACCCAGGGCCTGCTGCGCCGGCGTACCGCCGACCCGTCCGTCTGGACCTCGCAGGAGCTGGAGGAGTACGCCCACACGGCCGGACGGCCCGGTCATGACCGCGCAGGGGAGTTGCTCAACCGCGCCTATGCGCTGCATGACATACCCCGCCTTGTGCGCGGTCACTACAAGCAGCTGAGGCTCACCACGCCCACGGTGCTGCTGGCTGGTGAGCGCGATGTCACCCTCCCACCCGCAGTGATGACCGACCCAGGACGGTATGCGGAGGAGTTGCAGATCCGAATAGTCCCCGGGGTTGGTTCCCATCTGCCGCAGGAGCAGCCGGAGTTGATCGCGGAATCCGCCCGAGCTTTGTTCCGGGGCTGACCGACGGGTGTGGCGGCCTGCGGCGGCCCGGTGGCGGTGGCCGCCGCCGGCTGTGGTGGCCCGTCCGGGGTCCGGTGTCGGGGTGTGCCGGCCCGCTGGGGGACCGGTGTCGGGTTGCGGTGGCCTGCTGGGGGACCTGAGGCGGTTGCGCTGGCCTGTCCGGGGTCCGGTGTCGGGTTGCGGTGGCCTGCTCGGGGACCCGAGCGGGTTGCGCTGGCCCACTGGGGGTCCGGTGCCGGGTTGCGGCGGCCTACGCGGCGACCCAAACCGGTTGCGCCGGACCAGTGCCCGTCAGTACCGAGGGGCGGCCGCCCGGCGGCGTCAGCGCCGCGCTGCCGTGCGCCGCCGCACCCGCTCCACCATCCGCCCGATCCGTACCGCCCCCACGGCCCGCAGCACCGCCGCGACCGGTACCAGCCCGGCTGTGCGTACACCGCCCAGCACCGCGAATCTGGTGCCCGAGCCCTCGGCCACCGCTGCCATCCCGCCTATCACCAGCGGGCTCTGCATCAGACACCAGCCGTACTCCAGCACCACCTCGAAGTCGGCCCGATGGCCCAGTGGTCCCACCGCCACCGCCCGCAGCCGCGACCCGGAGTCATCCATCAGCCGGAACGACCGCACCGAGGGCACCAGATGCGGCAACTCACCCTCCAGATCAGCGGCCACCGCCCACACGCCCTCGGGCGGAGCGTCGATGAACCCCTCCGCGAACATCCCGCCCCTGACCCCGGCGGCCAGCACCCGCAGCCGCCGCACCGGATCCATCTGCTGCATCCCCGCCGCCTCGCCACTCATCGCTGCCACGCCTTCCGGAAGCCCTCCCGTGCGCGGTGCAGCCGGGACTTCACCGTGCCCAGGGAGACACCCAGCACCGCGCTGGCCGTCCGCTCGTCCAACCCCTCCACCTCCCGCAGTACCAGGATCGCCCGATGGTCCGCCGGCAGCCGCCGCAGCACATCGTGCACATCCCCGGCGAGCTGAGGATCGCCCATGGCCGGCCGGTCGTCCCACTCCGCCACCGGGGTCTCCCGGGCGGTCCGGCGCGCCACCCGCACCGCCTCCCTCAGGGTGACCGTGCGGACCCAGCCGTAAAGCGCCGCCGGGTCGTTCAGTGAGCGCAGCCCCCGGAAGACCGCGACCAGTGACTCCTGCACCGCGTCCGCCGTGTCGGTCTGCGCGATCGGGCGGCACAGCCGGGTCACATAGGGCGTCAGCAACCGCAGCAGCTCGTCCATGGCGAGGACGTCGCCGTGCTGCGCGGCAGGCAGCAACTGCGCGGCGGCCTCCCACGGTGGTGCGGTCGACTCCTGTGTGCGGCCCATCGCGCCCCCTTCCTGTGCCGTCCCACCTACAGAGGAGCCCGGATGGCCAAAGGTTCCCAGCGGTCCGGAAATCCGTTGCACACCCCGGTCCCGGCGTGGGTAGATGGGGCCGCGCCCGGAAGACGGGCCCCGGAGCGGGTGAAGGGAGGCGGAAGCCATGCGGGTCGAGCAACGACGAGTGCGCCGGTACGGTGCCGTTCGCTCCCCTGGGTTCCGCCGCGCCCTGCCCTGTCAGGGGTCCCGCCGGCGGTAGTACGCCGACCGCGCCACTCCGCACCTGCCGACCGCTGCCGTCCGCCCCGGGCGGCACACCAGCGGTGCACGGACTTCCCGAGCCATGCCGGACGGATGCATGGCACTGCCAGTCGAGCAACCGACCATGGAGGTCGAACCGGTCATGTCGTACACCGAGGTACCCGGTGTCCGGGTACCGATCCGCATGTGGACCGATCCGGCGGCCGTCGAGGGCGCGGCCATGCAGCAGCTCCGCAACATCTCCTCGCTGCCCTGGATCAGCGGACTCGCCGTGATGCCCGACGTCCACCTGGGCAAGGGGGCCACCGTCGGCTCCGTGATCGCCATGGAGGGTGCGGTCTGCCCGGCCGCGGTCGGCGTGGACATCGGCTGCGGAATGAGCGCGGTCAAGACCTCGCTCACCGCCCGTGATCTGCCGGACGACCTCTCCCGGCTGCGCTCCCGCATCGAGGAGGCCATCCCGGTCGGCCGCCAGGGCCATGACGACCCGGTCGACCCCGGTCGGCTGCACGGCCTGCCCACCGCGGGCTGGGACGACTTCTGGCAGCGCTTCGACGACCTGGCCCCGTCGGTGCGTTTCCGCCGGGAGCGGGCACTGTCGCAGATGGGGTCGCTCGGCGGCGGCAACCACTTCATCGAGGTGTGCCTGGACACCGCCGGCGCGGTCTGGCTGATGCTGCACTCCGGGTCACGCAACATCGGCAAGGAACTGGCCGACCATCACATCGGGGTGGCCCGCTCACTGCCGCACAACCAGGACCTGGCCGACCGCGACCTGGCGGTCTTCATCGCGGACACCCCGCAGATGGCCGCCTACCGCTCGGACCTCTTCTGGGCACAGGAGTACGCCAAGAAGAACCGGTCGATCATGATGGCGCTCTTCCAGGACGTTGTCCGGCGGGAGTTCCGCAGGGCCAAGGTCACCTTCGACCAGGTGATCTCCTGTCACCACAACTACGTCAGCGAAGAGGTCTACGACGGCCGGGAACTGCTGGTCACCCGGAAGGGAGCGATCAGGGCCGGCTCCGGCGACTACGGGATCATCCCGGGTTCGATGGGCACGGGTTCGTACATCGTCCGCGGCCTCGGCAACGCCGCGGCCTTCAACTCGGCCTCGCACGGGGCCGGCCGGAAGATGAGCCGCACGGCCGCCAAGAAGCGCTTCACCACCCGTGATCTGGAGCTGCAGACCAGGGGAGTGGAGTGCCGCAAGGACAGCGGTGTGGTGGACGAGATCCCCGGCGCCTACAAGCCGATCGAGAAGGTCATCGAGCAGCAGCGCGACCTGGTCGAGGTGGTGGCACAGCTCAAGCAGGTCGTCTGCGTGAAGGGCTGAGTCCGCGGGCGCGGGACGGAACCCGTCCCAGCGGGGCCGTCCTTCGCACCGGAGGCCGGTGGTCGGCAGCCCGGGGCCCATGGCCGGCGCTGTGCGAGCGAGCCGGAGGCAGGGGCGCGGTGCCGACGGTGCTGCAGGGCGGGCCGAGAGGGGAGTCGCCTCTCGGCCCGCCTCACCGTGTCGACCGCACGTCGCGCCCGCCTGCCCGGGTTCGGCGGACGCAGTCGAGCCGAGCTGGTCGTGACGGTCCGTTCCGGTCCGGAGCGGGAGGGCTTCCTCCGCTCCGGACGGGCCCCTCGCGGCGGGTCCGTCCTACTGCTTGGTGATCCTCGTGGGACGGACGACCAGCACGACCCGGCGCTCGGCGTCACCCACCGGGCGCTGGTACTCGAGGCCGTACCGCGTGGCCAGCACATCGAAGAAGTCGCCGTCGGGGTCCGGGTCGACGCGCTCGACGACGCCGCGGACCTCCAGGTAGCGGTAGGGCTGCTCCGGGTCGTTGACGGAGACGGCGACGTGCGGGTCCTTGACCGTGTTGAGGTGCTTGCGGCGGTCGGTGGTCGTGGTGAAGCGCAGGAACTCACCGTCCCAGATCGTCCAGACGGGGTTGACCTGGGGAGCACCGTCCGGCCCGATGGTGCCCAGGTGGACGAAGAGGGGGCGGGTCAGCAGATCGAGATGACTGTCGGGGATCATGGAAGGACGCTATCAAAGCATTGATGGTCGCCAAGGGTGGAACGACAGAAAAAGCTTGTATGTTCCCAGCCATGACGATGCCCCCGGAGGAACGCCTCGGCTCGCACCTCAAGCGCGCCGAGCAGGAGCTGATGGCCGCGAAGACCGCGGCGGTACGGCCCGCCGGGCTCACCGTTCCGCAGTACGCCGCACTGCTCGCCCTCTCGGGCAGCCCCGGCATCTCCTCCGCGGGACTGGCCAGGGCCTGTCTGGTGACACCGCAGGCGATGACCGTGCTGCTGCGGAACCTGGAGGAGGCGGGTCTGGTGGAGCGCAGCCCCCACCCGTGGCACAAGGGGTTGCTGGAGATCCACCTCACGGAGAGCGGCCGCGGTGCACTGGCACGGGCGGACGGGCGAGCGGTGCTGGTGGAGCGGGCGCTGGCTGAGGAGTTCTCGCCGGAGGAGCGGGACCGGCTGGTCGACATGCTCGGCCGCTGCGCACGGGTGCTCAGTACCTTGCGGTAGTCCTGCGGCGGGTCGGGCCGCGGCCTCCGGCTGGAAAGCGCCCGGGCGGCGGCGTCCCAGGGCCCGGCGGCGCTTCGTCCGGGGTCACCTCCCGGGCGGGCGGTTCCGGTGCTGCCGCGCCCTCCGCTGCCGGCTCGCCGTCCCCACCGCCCGAGGCGGCACTCGGTCGCCGCGGCCTGCCCGGACCGCATGCGAGCACGTCACACGGACCTGGGCGCCATCCGGCACCGGACCGGGACCCGGGTCGGTCACTTCAGCGCGCGCAGCGCTGCCGCGGTCTCCTCGATGCAGCCCAAGATCTCGGGCGGCTCCTCCGTCGAGACCCAGCGGCTGAAGGCGATCTGAAAGACCGTCACCGCGCTGTGGGCCGCCAGGCCGGCTGCCGGATCGGTCACGCCGCGCGTGCGGAGCGCCTCTGTGGTCGAGTCCACCATCGCCGCCATCTTCAGCAGCTCGCGCTCCTGCAGGGCCGGGTTGGCCGAGATGATGCGGGAGCGGCGAACGGCGTGGTCGCGTACGTCCGAGAGCAGGTCCGCGCCGGCGACCACTCCGGCCAGCGCCGCTTCGAGCGGCGAGAGGTCGGCGGGCGCCGCCAGGATCGCGTCGTGCGCCGTCCGCTCCATGGTGGCGGAACCGTCGAAGAGGACCTCGCGCTTGTCGGTGAAGTGCCGGAAGAAGGTGCGCTCGGTGACCCCGGCGCGCTCGGCGATGTCGCCCGCGGTGGTCTGCTCGAAGCCGCGCTCGGCGAAGAGTTCCATCGCGGAGCGGATCATTCGTCCGCGCGCGTCCGGCATCCAGCGACCCATGCTGAGGAGTGTAGCGATGACAGGGACTGACATGGTGTGCTAGCTTCGATGTCATTCACTGACATGCCTGTGGAAGGAAGTCCGTCATGCGCGTCTTTGTCACCGGTGCCTCCGGCTGGATCGGCTCGGCTGTCACCGACGAACTGCTCGCCCACGGCCACAAGGTCGTCGGGCTCGCCCGTTCCGACGAGGCGGCCGCCGCGCTGGAGGCCAAGGACGCCACCGCCCATCGCGGCAGCCTCGACGACCCCGACAGCCTCGCCTCGGCGGCCGGGGCCGCCGACGGTGTCATCCACCTGGCCTTCAAGCACGACTTCTCCGACTACGTCGGTGCTGGGCGCAGCGAACACACCGCCGTCAAGCGGATGCTCGACGCCCTCGAAGGCAGCGACCGGCCCTTCCTGCTCGCCTCCGGGCTCGCCCTGGGCGCCACCGGCAGGCTGTCCACAGAAGACGACGCGTCGCCGTTCCACGGCGCCGACTCAATGCGCGGCGGCAGCGAGAACCTCGCTCTGTCCTACGCCGGGCGGGGTGTCCGTGCGGTCGCGCTGCGCTTCTCCCCGACCGTGCACGGCATGGGCGACCACGGCTTCACCGCGGTACTGACGCAGATCGCGAAGGAACGAGGGGCGGCCGGCTACGTCGGTGACGGCTCGACCCGCTGGGCGGCCGTGCATCGCTCGGACGCCGCGCGGATGGTGCGGCTCGCGCTGGAGAAGGCGCCGGCGGGTTCGCGGATGCACGCGGTGGCCGAGAGCGGTATCCCCTCCCGTGACATCGCCGCAGCCATCGGTGACTACCTGGGCCTGCCGACGGTGTCGGTCGCGCCGGAGGACGCCGAGGCCCACTTCGGCTGGATCGGACGGTTCTTCGGCATGGACGTCGCCTCGTCCAGCGCCCGCACCCAGGAGCTGCTCGGCTGGACGCCGACCGGACCGACCCTCCTCGAGGACATCGCCGCCGGAGCCTATGCGCTGCCGCAGTGACCGTGGGCGGCTCCGGCCGATCGCCCGCTGCCCCGGTCGGGTGTTCACGGGGATTTGGGGGTGTCGGCGAGCCGTCGGCCGTCGCGACCGCCGATGCTCTGGGCCGCCCCGCCGATGAGAGACCTGCCCGTCGGGGATATCGGGCACCCGCCGGGCCGTCCGCCACTCCAGGTGGCGGACGGCCAGGGAATCGGTCCTGGCGAGGGGAGCGCTAGCCAGGGCCGTCCGTCCGCCCGGTGAACCGCTTCGGGCGGGGCGGGTGCCGCGGTGATCCGCCTACGCCGCGTGCCGATCGCCGGGGCTGTCGGGTGGTGCGCGACCTGGTCGAGGCTGCGGCCGTGCGACCGGAACGACCGCCGGCGTCAGGTGGCGACGTGGGCCGGAGCCGGTGCGCCGTCTCCGTTCCCGCGCCGCTACTCTGATGAAGCGTCAGAGAGGGGGCAGGGCGTCCAGTCCGCCCTGCACGAGACGGGCCAGGCGCTCCAGGGCCGGGTCGGCGGTGTCGGCGTCGGAGGCGAGGACGACCTCGTCGCCGTGGTGGGCGCCGAGCGTCATCACCGCGAGCATGGAGGCGGCATTGACCGGGGTCCCGTCAGGCCTGGCGATGGTCACCGGCACGCCGAGGGTGGTGGCGGCCCGGACGAAGATCGACGCGGGGCGGGCATGCAGGCCCTCGGCCCATCCGACGGTGACGCGGCGCTCAGCCATGAGGATGCCTTCCCGGTGCGGCCGTGGCGGCCATGTTGTCTAGACCAGTGTTGCACGGCGGTGCCCGGCCCGCGTACGGAGCGGCCCCGGCGCCCGGCCCCGGATAGCCTGGCCGGGTGGACGAGACTCCGGTACCCGGCGATCCCGAGCGAACCTACCCCCAGCACTGGGAGGCCGACGTCCTCCTGCGTGACGGCGGCACCGCGCGCATCCGCCCCATCAGGCCGGACGACGCGGAGCGGCTGGTGGAGTTCTACGGCCAGGTCTCCGACCAGTCGAAGTATTTCCGCTTCTTCGCGCCCTACCCGAGGCTGTCCGACCGGGACGTGCGCCGGTTCACCCACCACGACTACCTCAACCGGGTAGGCCTGGCCGCCATCGTCCGCGACCGGTTCATCGCCACGGTCCGCTACGACCGGATCGACGCCGACGGACGCCCGGCCGGCGCCGACTCCGGCGCGTCCGAGGCGGAGGTCGCCTTCCTGGTGCAGGACGCCCACCAGGGCCGCGGTGTCGCCTCGGCCCTGCTGGAGCACATTGCCGCGGTCGCCCGGGAACGCGGCATCCGCCGCTTCGCGGCCGAGGTGCTGCCGGAGAACCGCAAGATGATCAAGGTGTTCACGGACGCCGGCTACACCCAGCAGCGCAGTTTCGCCGAGGGGATCGTCCATCTGGAGTTCGATCTGGAGCCCACCGAGGCCTCCCTCGCGGTGATGCGCGCCAGAGAGCATCGCGCCGAGGCACGGTCCGTGCAACGGCTGCTCTCCCCCCGGTCGGTCGCCGTCGTCGGGGCCTCCCGCAACCCCGCAGCCGTCGGCCGCACCCTGCTGCGCGACCTGCTGGCCTCGGGATTCCCGGGAGAGGTCCATGCCGTCAACAGCGCGGCCCCGCCCGGCACCGTGCTGGACGGCCTGCCGGTCCACCGCTCCGTACGGGACATCCCCGGACCGGTCGACCTGGCGGTGCTCGCCGTCCCCGCCGCGGCCGTCCCGGCCACCGTCGCGGACTGCGGGGCGAACGGGGTGCAGGGGCTGGTCGTGGTCACCGCGGGGTACGCCGAGACCGGCCCCGAAGGCCGCGAGGAGCAGCGCGAGCTGGTCCGGCAGGCCCGCGCCGCCGGTATGCGGGTGATCGGCCCCAACGCCTTCGGCCTGATCAACACCGCGCCCGAAGCCCCGCTCAACGCCTCGCTCTCCCCACTGCTGCCCGGCGCCGGAGGCTTCGGCCTGTTCAGCCAGTCCGGAGCCATCGGGGCGGCGCTGCTGGAGAGCGCACACCACCGCTCCATCGGCGTCTCCAGCTTCGCCTCGGTGGGCAACCGTGCCGACGTCTCGGGCAACGACCTGCTGCAGTACTGGGAGGAGGACCCGGCCACCCGGATCGTGCTGCTCTACCTGGAGTCCTTCGGCAACCCCCGCAAGTTCACCCGCATCGCCCGCCGGATCGGCGCCTCCAAACCCGTCGTGGTGGTCAAGGGGGGCCGTCACACCGGCAGCGTCCCGCCCGGACACGCCGTACCGGCCACCGCCTCCGCGCTGCGCGACAGCACGGTGGACACCCTCTTCCAGCAGGCCGGTGTGATCCGGGTGGACACCATCACCGAACTCTTCGACACCGGTGAACTCCTGGCCTACCAGCCGCTGCCGCGCGGCGACCGGATCGCCGTCGTGGGCAACTCCGACTCCCTCGCCCTGCTCACCCATGACGCCTGCCTCAGCGCCGGACTGCGTCCCCGCCCCCCGGTCGACCTCACCACCGCGGCCACCGGCGACCACTTCCGGATCGCCCTGGCCACCGCCCTGGACGACCCCGCCGTGGACGCGGTGATCACGGTGGTCATCCCGCCCATCGGCACCCCGGGCTTCCCCGGCTCCACCCTCTTCGGCACCACCGACGGGGACCCCGAGCTCACCTCCGACGCGCCCGCCGTCGCCGAAGCCCTCAGCGAGGCCACCGACCGGGCGCAGGCCGCCGGCAAGCCGCTGCTGCTCGCCCACCTCGCCCTCGCCGACCTCCCCGCCAGGCTGCGCCGCCGCGACGACGCCGGTGTCCTTCAGCCCGGCACCGTTCCCGCGTACCCCGCGCCGGAACGCGCAGTGCGGGCACTGGCGCACGCCGTCCGCTACGCCGAGTGGCGCCGCGCCACCGTCGCCGCCGAGAGCTCCGCCCGCGTCCCCGAGCTGGACGGCATCGATGAGGCCGCCGCCAGGGCCCGGGTCGAGGCGGCGCTGGCCACCCGCACCGCCGCGGCCGCCCGCACCCAGCCCGGAGCCAGGATCACCCTGGACGACGACGCTGCCGCCGCCCTGCTCGCCGACTACGGCATCCATGTGGTCCGTGCCCTGCCCGCCCCCGACGAGGACACCGCCGCCCGCGCGGCAGCCACCCTCGGCTACCCCGTCGCCCTCAAGGCCACCGCCGGCCATCTGCGGCACCGCCCGGACCTGGGCAGTGTCCGCCTGGACCTGACCGGTGAGGCAGAGCTGCGCCGTGCCCACCGGGAGATGGCCGAACTGCTCGGCAGCGCCACCCAGTCGCAGCTGGTGGTGCAGCCGATGGCGCCGCGCGGGGTGGACACCGTGGTCTCCGCGGCCGTCGATCCCGCGGTGGGCGCGATCCTCTCCTTCGGGATCTCCGGTGCGCCCGCGGAACTCCTCGGCGATGTCGCCCACCGGCTGCTGCCCGCCACCGACCGGGATGCCGCCGAGCTGGTGCGCGAGGTCCGGGCTGCGCCGCTGCTCTTCGGCTGGCGCGGGGCGGACCCGGTGGACACCGCGGCGCTGGAGGAGCTGCTGCTGCGGGTCTCCCGGCTGGTCGACGATCTGCCCGAGGTGGCGTCCGTCGAGCTGGAGCCGGTGGTGGTCGCGCCGCGGGGGCTCACCGTGCTGGCCGCCCGGGTCCGGGTCGCCCCCCAGCCCGCGCGCAGCGACCTCGGCCCCCGCGCCATGTCCACCCTCTGACCGGGGCACCGCCCGGCGCCGGCTCGGCCGGGGTGGCGCTCAGGACCGGCCCGGAACCCGGCCCGGATTCCACCTCGGTACCCGCCCCGGAGCCTGACGCGGGCTATGCCCGTAGGCCCCGCCGGGGCCCCCGGTGAGCCCGGCCGACCGGCCGTAAGTCCACCGGCGGTCATGCCGCCCGTGCTCCGGGCCGGGGTTCGGCCGGGCGTTCGCGGTCCGGGGCCGGGTGTGCGGCCACGCTGTAATCTTTCGGGGCGGCGCAGCCCCCAACTCCCGGACGATCCCGACGCCGCTGTGCCCACGCGGCACGGAACCGCGTCCGGGCATGCCAGGATGGAGATATGGCGAAGACCGGTACGACCACCACGCAGGGCCTGCGCACGGCGATCGAGCGCAGCGGCTACTACCCCGCCCTGGTCTCGGAGGCGGTGGAGTCCGCGGTGGGCACCGAGCCGATCAGCTCGTACCTGGTCCACCAGGAGACCACGTTCGACGCCAACGAGGTGCGACGGCATGTGACCGTGCTGGTGCTGACCGCCACCCGCTTCGTGGTCAGCCACACCGACGAGCAGACCGCCGACGAGACCTCCCCGGTGCCGTATGCGACCACCTCCACGGAGAGTGTGCGGCTGGGCCGGATCTCCTCGGTGGTGCTCAGCCGCGTGGTGGCCAACCCGGAGACGTACACCCCGGGCACCCTGCCCCGCGAGGTGGTGCTCACCATCGGCTGGGGCGCCGTTCAGCGTCTGGACCTGGAGCCCGCGGGCTGCTCCGACCCCAACTGCGACGCCGACCACGGCTACACCGGTTCCGCCACCGCCGACGACCTGTCGCTGCGGGTGAGCGAGGCAGGGGACGGCCCGGAGACGGTCGCCGAGGCGCTGCGTTTCGCCCAGGCGCTCTCCGAGGCCACCGTCGCGCAGGGCGCATGAGGCCGGACCGCACCACCCCATGACGAGTTCGCTCCGCCTACCGCCTCCGTCCGAGCCGTTCGAGATCCTCGACCCCGCGTCGGCGCCCGCGCCCGCGTACGGCACCGCCTCGCTCTCCGACCTGCTGCCCGCGCTCGCCGCCGGGCTCGGGGTCGCGCCCTACTCCGGCGCCGAACCGGGTCTGCTGCTGGAGCCCGCCGACCGGGTGTGCGTGTTCCTGGTCGACGGACTGGGCTGGGAGCTGCTGCGCGCCCACCCCGAGTACGCGCCGTTCCTCACCTCGCTGCTGGGCACCTCCCTGGGCGGTACCGGCAGACCGCTGACGGCGGGTTTCCCGTCGACCACCGCGACCAGTCTGGCGTCGGTGGGCACCGGGCTGCCGCCGGGTGTCCACGGACTGGCCGGCTACACCGTGGTCATCCCCGGCGAGGACCGGCTGATGAACCAGCTGCGCTGGCAGCCGCCGGTGGACCCGCACAGCTGGCAGCCGCACCCGACCGTCTTCGAGCGGGTGCAGCTGTCCGGTGTGGAGACCTGCCAGGTGACCTCGCCGCTCTTCGCCCAGACCCCGCTCACCCGGGTGGCGCTCTCCGGTGGCACCTTCCTGGGCCGCTACACCGGTGAGGAGCGGATGGACCTGGCCGCCGAGCGGCTGGCGGACTCCGACCGTGCTCTGGTCTACACCTATGTCAGCGAGCTGGACGGCATGGGCCACCGGCACGGCGTGGACTCCGACGAGTGGCGGATGATGCTCAACACCGTGGACCGGCTGGTCAGGCGGCTCGCCGAGCAGCTGCCGCCGCGCTCCGCGCTGTATGTCACCGCCGACCACGGCATGATCGACATCGCTCCGGAGGACCGGATCGACTTCGACGAGGACTGGGAGCTGGGCGCCGGGGTCTCGCTGCTCGGCGGCGAGGGCCGTGCCCGGCACGTCTACGCGGTGCCCGGCGCTGCCGCCGACGTGTTCGCGGTGTGGAGCGAGGTGCTGGGGGACCGGATGTGGGTCGCCACCCGGGACCAGGCGATCGAGGCGGGCTGGTTCGGCCCGGTCGTCGAGGAGCGGGTGTACCGGCGGATCGGCGACGTGGTGGCTGCGGCCTGCGCGGACGTCGCGGTGACCGCCTCCCGTACCGAGCCCAACGAGTCCGCGATGGTCGGCCTGCACGGCTCCATGACCCCCGCCGAGCAGCACGTACCGCTGCTGGAGGTCCGCGGCGGCTGACCCGCCGCCGCGCTCCTCCTCCCTCCCGCGTCCTCACAAGAAAGGTTTCCGCACCTCCGATGGCCGAGCTGGTGTTCTTCTCGGGGACGATGGACTGCGGCAAGTCGACCCTTGCCCTGCAGATGGACCACAACCACGCCGCCCGCGGCCGGCAGGGCATCATCTTCACCCGCAACGACCGGGCCGGCGCGGCCACCCTCTCCAGCCGGCTCGGCCTGGCCACCGGAGCGGTCGAGGTGACCGACGACCTGGACTTCCACAGCCATGTCGTCCAGCTGCTCTCCGGCGGCGGCCGGGTCGACTACCTGATCTGCGACGAGGCCCAGTTCTTCGCGGCGCAGCAGGTGGACCAGCTGGCCCGGCTGGTCGACGAGCTGGACATCGACGTCTACACCTTCGGCATCACCACCGACTTCCGCACCAGGCTCTTCCCCGGCTCGCAGCGGCTGATCGAGCTTGCCGACCGGGTCGAGGTACTCCAGGTCGAGGCGCTGTGCTGGTGCGGCTCCCGCGCCACCCACAACGCCCGCACCGTCGGCGGGGTGATGGTGGTGGAGGGCGCCCAGGTCGTCGTCGGGGACGTCGCCGCGAGCAGTGACGAGGTCGGCTACGAGGTGCTCTGCCGCCGCCACCACCGGCGGCGGATGACCGCCGCGGGCGCCCGCGCCGCCGCACTCTCCCCCGACGTACTGCCCTTCGAGTCCGGCGACCGGGACGCCGCCGCCGTCAACTGATCGCGCGTCAGTTTCCTCGCTCCACCAGGGAGAAACGGCCGCCCTCCCGGTCCAGCAGCCGTGCGTAGCGACCGTAGGGGGAGTCCGACGGCTCCACCAGCAGCCGCCCGCCCAACTCCACGGCCCGCTGCACCGCCTCCTCCACGTCGGTCACCGCGAAGTAGACCCGCCACCGGGGCGGCCCGCCGCGCAGCTCCGTCGCCCCCCTGATCCCGGCCACCACGCTGCCGTCCACCATCAGCACCGCGTCCGGGCCCCGCCGCTCCACGGCCTGTCCGAAGACCGAGCCGTAGAAGAACGCGGCTCCGTCGAGGTCGGGGGTGATCAGCTCCGTCCAGGACGGCGCACCGGGCACGTCCACCGCCTGCCAGCCCGAGTGCTCCTGACCCTCCCACACCCCGAACACCGCCCCCGACACATCGGAGGCGATCACCAGCCGGCCGGCGCCCTCCGCCTGCACGGGGCCCACGGCCACCGTGCCGCCGCACTCGCGGATGCGCTGTGCGGTCCCGTCGGTGCTGTCGGCCGCGAAGTAGGTGGTCCACTCCACGGGGAAGCCGGCCGGTGCCACGCCCAGGCCGGCCACCGGCGCCCCGTTCAGCGTCGCGCGCACATAGGGGCCGAGCCCGGTCGGGCCGCCCTTGAACTCCCAGCCCAGCAGGGCTCCGTAGAACTCCCCGGCGGTGTCGAGGTCGCGGGCCATCAGGCTCACCCAGCAGGGGCTCCCCTGGGCGGACAGGGTTCTGGCATCGGTCATCTGCAGGCTCCTCCAGGGCGTACCGGCCGGCGTACGTGGACACCGGGACGGATGGTGCCATCATCCGCCCGTCCGCTCCCCGGGCCGCGCTGGGCACCCGGGCAAAGAGCGCGAAAAGAACGACTTGCGAAGAACGCCATCCTAGAAGCCACATGCTTGAGGGCATCTGCAGGGGACGGTCGTGCGGCGTGCGAGGAGCGGTGAACGAGGAACCGTGAACAAGGAAACCGGAACAAGGAAACCTGAACAAGGAACCGTGAACGACGAACGGTGTGCGACAGGCGGTGTGACACGGCGTCCACACCGTTGACCGCGCGGTGTCGCCGCCGCGGAGCACAATGTGGCCATGGACAGCCACCAGACTCCCTACCCCCTGATCACGGCGGGCGAACTCGCCGAGGCCCTGCGGAGCCCCGTGCCTCCAGCGCTGCTCGATGTCCGCTGGCAGCTCGGAGGCCCGCCCGGAGAGCAGGAGTACCGCGCCGGGCACCTGCCCGGCGCGCACTACGTCGACCTCGACCGGGAGCTCGCCGCGCCGCCCGGGGCGCACGGCCGCCATCCGCTGCCCGACCCCGGGGTGCTGGCGCAGGCGCTGCGCCGGGCCGGGGTGTCTGCCGGACGGGACGTGGTGGTGTACGACGCCGGGCCGGCCACCTCCGCGGCGCGGGCCTGGTGGCTGCTGCGCTGGGCCGGACACCCCTCGGTGCGGGTGCTCGACGGCGGCCTGGCCGCCTGGACCGCGCAGGGGCTGCCGCTGTCCACCGACACCCCCGGCCACGGGAACGGCGACTTCACCCCGGTGACCGGGGGGATGCCGGTGCTGGACGCCGACGCGGCAGCCCGGCTGGCCCGCTCGGGGCTGCTGCTGGACGCACGTGCGGGGGAGCGCTACCGGGGCGAGGTGGAGCCGGTCGACCCCAGGGCCGGGCACATCCCGGGTGCGGTCAGCGCGCCCACCACGGGCAACCTGATGGAGGACGGGCGGTTCCTGCCCGCGGAGAAGCTCGCCGCCCGCTTCCGCGACCTCGGTGTGGCCGGCACCGAGACCGGCGTCTACTGCGGTTCAGGAGTCACCGCCGCACACCAGGTGCTGGCACTGGAGGCGGCAGGGTTCCGGGCGGCCCTCTACCCCGGCTCCTGGAGCGAGTGGAGCGCGGACCCGGCCCGCCCGGCGGCCACCGGACCGCTGCCCGGCTGATTCCCGGCCTGCCTCGGCGCGGGACCCCCGGCTCACACCGGGCCCCTCGCACCCGGGGGAGGAGCGGCCGGGCCCCGGGGCCCCGGGCGCAGCTGCGGCGCGGGACCCCGCACCGGGGTTCCGCGCCGCAGCCGTCCGCTCAGTCCTGCTTCTTGCGGCGGCTGCCGAAGACGATCTCGTCCCAGCTGGGCACCGTGGCCCGCCGCCCCGGACGCACCCCGTCCGCCTCCGCTTGCCGGTCGGTGGTCCCGACCAGCCGGTCGCGGTGCGGGGAGACCGCCCGCGGCATCAGGATGTCCGCGTACGCCGAGCCGGCACCCGCACTGGCCGCAGGAGCCGCCGCGGGCTCCTCCGCCGCCTCCTGCTCCGCCGTCTCCTCCGCGGGACCGACCACGAGGTCGCCCCGGAAGTTGGGCACCACATCCAGCAGGCTGGTGAGCGAGTCGCGGGCCTCGGCCACCGGACGCTCCATGATCCGGTCCGCGGAGGGCCGCTCCAGTGCGGGCCGGGCGGTGCGCTCCTGCGGCAGCCGGGCGATCCGCGGCACGAACGGGAAGACCGGGTCCTCGCCGCCGCGCTCCGGGGACTCGCCGATCAGCGCCCGGGCCTCGTCGTCGTTGGGCTGCACCAACCGGCGTGGCGGGTCATAGGTCCAGCCGGCGCTGCGCACCTCGCCGTCGGCGCGGTACTGCAGCACCACGTCCCAGGTGCCGTCGTCGCGCCGCCAGGAGTCCCAGCGCTCGCTGTCCTTCTCGGCGCCGCGCAGGATCAGACGCTCCATCACCGCGTCACCGAGCTGCGGACCGGTGGACTCGCCGTGCCGGCGGATGGGAGTCTTGCGCGCCCGCTCCGCCATGAACGCCCGCTCCGCCAGCACCGGACCCTCGAAACGGCGGACCCGGTCCACCGAGATCCCGGCCAGCTGGGCGACCTCCTCCGCGGAGGCTCCGGCACGTATGCGCGCCTGGATGTCGCGGGGGCGGAGGTGGCTCTCCACCTCGATCTCGATCTGCCCCAGCCGGGGACGGTCGCCCCGGATCGCGGCACGCAGCCGCTCGTCGATGGGAAGGGTGTACTCCGTGCTGTCGGCAGCCTTGAGCACCAGCCGTGTGCCGTCATTGCTGACAGCCACGACACGCAGTTCGGGCACGGTTACCTCCCGGGTGGTGCCTGCCGACGTCACCTGCGTCGCTGCTCCCGTAACGAGTGTGGCCTGCCGACGGGCGGCTGGCCACAACATTGCAGACTTCTCCGGCGTGTCGGACCTTGGCCTCGGCACGCCCTTGTGGCACGGTTACCTCTTTGCGACACCGCCGGTCGGCGCCGCACCGGTTCACTCCCGCTCGTGCACCGGGAGCCGGCGGCCCCGGGACGAGTGCCGCCCTCCATCTCCTCCGCCGTCCGCCCTGCCGCCGGGTGGCGGGTTGTCGGGCAGCCTGCGGCCAGGCTCCACGAACAGTACTCCATTCGTGGCGCCGCGGAGGCTCGGCTCGCCGCTCAAGTCTCCCGCGATTCCGTGGAATCTCAAGGGCCGCCACTCCGATGGCCGACCGCCGACCGGTGGACGGTGATCATCTTCACATCTTTCGGCCAAATGGAGCGCAGTATTCGCCACCACTGTCCTTCATTGCGGACAGACTGCACATGGAATCGGTCAGTCGCCGAGGACCCTGCGAAGATAGCCGTTACCGAACCGGCGTTCGGGGTCCACCCGGTCGCGCAGCGCGAGGAAGTCTCCGAACCGCGGGTACACCGACGTCAGGTACTCGGCGTCGCGGGTGTGCAGCTTCCCCCAGTGCGGACGGCCCTGATGTGCCGTCATGATGCGCTCGACCGCCGAGAAGTAACCCGGGTCGGTGGTCCCCCGGTACAGGTGGACCGCGATGTAACAGGTGTCCCGGCCACCGGCGGTGGAGAGCCACAGGTCGTCCGCGGGGGCGACACGCACCTCCACCGGGAAGCTGATCCGCCAGTCGGAGCGCTCCACCAGCTCCCGCAGCTCCCGCAGCACCTCGGTGGCGGCGGCCCGCGGCACCGCGTACTCCATCTCGATGAAGCGCACCCGCCGCGGGCTGGTGAAAACCTTGTACGCGGTGTCCGTATAGCTGCGCTCCGACCAGGCCCGGCTGGCGACCTGCGCGATCGCCGGAATGGCAGCCGGGAAACGCCGGCCCACCCGGCAGACGCCCTCCCACACCGTGTTTGACAGGAACTCGTCGTCCAGCCACTCCCGGAACCGCGGAAGCGGGGTGGCGGGCCCCTGACTGCGGTTGTTCCGCTTGGTGCTGCACCGGTCGGTGTGCGGGAACCAGTAGAACTCGAAGTGCTCGTTCACCGCCGCCAGATCCTCGAAGTCCGCCAGCACCTCGTCGAAGCGCATCGGCTTCTCATGGGCGGTGAGCAGGAACAGCGGCTCCACCCCGAAGGTGATCGCACTCACCACGCCCAGCGCCCCCAGACCCAGCCGGGCGCCCTGGAAGAGCTCGGCGTTCTCCTCGGCGGAGCAGGTGGTGACCGTACCGTCCGCCAGCACGATCTCCAGCTCGCGGATCTGCGCCGCCAGCGAACCCGAGTCGCGGCCGGTGCCGTGGGTTCCGGTGCTGGTCGCCCCGGCGACGGTCTGCACCATGATGTCGCCCATGTTGGTGAGCGAGAGCCCGGCCGCTTCCAGCACCCGGTTGAGCTGTTCCAGCGGCAGCCCCGACTCCACGGTGACGGTGCCCGCCTCGCGGTCGATCCCGCGTACCGCGGTCAGCAGGTCCGGCCGCACCAGCACCCCGGACTCGGCCGAGGCTATGGAGGTGAAGGAGTGCCCCGAGCCGACCGCCTTGACCGTCAGCCCCTCGGCCGCGGCCTGCCGCACCGCCTCCGCCAGCTCGGCGGTGGAGGCGGGTGCGACCACCCTGGCCGGACTGGCGCTCTGGTTCCCCGCCCAGTTCGTCCAGCGGGCCCGCTCAAGGATGGTGCTGCGGCTGCGGCTCCCCGACTCCGACACGCTCTGCCTCCTGCTCCTGCGCCGACCGCAGCCGGCGCGACCCGAGGAACGCCGTGACCGCGGCGACCAGGGCGGCCGTCACGGGTACCCAGTACCCGGTCGACGCCCCCGCCCGGTCCACCGTCCACCCGCCGACCGACGAACCGGCCGCGACTCCGACGGCCAGTCCGGTGATCGTCCAGGTCAGTCCCTCGTTGAGCTTGGCGGCGGGTACGAGCCGCTCCACCATGCCCATGGTGGTGACCATGGTCGGGGAGATCGACAGCCCGGCGACGAACAGCGCCACCGCCAGGGCCACGAGGTTTCCTACCAGTAGGAGCGGGAGCATACTCACCGCCATCACCGACACGCCCACCAGGAAGCGCCGGGACATGGGGCCGGTGGGCCGCAGCGCCCCGAAGACGATCCCGGCCACCCCCGACCCGCAGGCGTAGACCGCCAGCACCACGCTGGAGAGCGCCGTGTGGCCGTGCTCCTGGGCGAAGGCCACGGTCACCACCTCGACCGAGCCGAAGATCCCGCCGGTGGCGACGAAGGTCAGCACCACCACCTGCAGCCCCCGGCTGCGGATCGCGGAACCGCCCTCGTGCTGCTCCCGTGGGTGCACCGGCGGCTCGGTACGCCGCTGCGCGGTGAACAGCAGCGTCCCCACCGTCAGGAAGACCCCCGACAGCAGCACCCCCGCCTCGGGGAAGAGCGAGGTGGCCAGCCCGATGGAGAGGATCGGCCCGACGATGAAGCAGACCTCGTCCATCACCGCCTCGAAGGCGTACGCGGTGTGCAGCTTCGACGGATCGCCGCGGTACAGGTGGGCCCAGCGGGCCCGCACCATCGACCCCACGCTGGGCATCACGGCCATCCCCGCGGCGCTCGGGAAGAACGTCCAGTCCGGCGCCCCGAGCCGGGCGCAGAGCAGCATCGCGGCCGTCGCCGCCATGCTCAGCGCGACCGCGGGCAGCGACACCCGCCGCTGGCCGTACCGGTCCACCAGCCGTGAGACCTGCGGGCCCAGCGCCGCGGCCGCCAGCGCCAGGGTCGCCGAGACCGCCCCGGCCAGGCTGTAGCTGCCCCGCAGCTGGGCGAGCATCGTGACGATGCCGATGCCGGTCATCGAGATGGGCAACCGGGAGACCAGGCCGGTGGTGGAGAAGGCCAGACTGCCGGGTGCGGCGAAGATCTGGCGGTAGGTCGACAGCAGGGACGGCACGGGTGCTCCGCGTGTAAGGAATGTGGCTGGCCCACACAGCTTACGTAGCACGGCAAACGATTTGCCTGACGAGCCCTGCCGTGGCAGCGGAGCCGCGCAGTGGCAGGATCGGTGTCATGTCCGACTCGCGCACACCCGGCGGCGCCCTGAACGACGTCGCGCCCTACGACGCCCTGCTGCTGCTCTCCTTCGGCGGGCCCGAGGGCCCGGACGACGTGGTGCCGTTCCTGGAGAACGTCACCCGCGGCCGGGGCATCCCCAGGGAACGGCTGGCCGAGGTGGGGCAGCACTACTTCCTGTTCGGCGGTGTCAGCCCGATCAACGAGCAGAACCGCGAGCTGCTCGCCGCCCTGCGCAAGGAGTTCGAGAGCCACGGCCTGGATCTGCCCGTTCACTGGGGCAACCGCAACTGGGCTCCCTATCTGGTGGACACCCTCCGGGAGCTGGCGGCAGCCGGTCACCGGCGCATCCTCACCCTCACCACCAGCGCCTACGCCGGCTACTCCGGCTGCCGCCAGTACCGGGAGAACCTCGCCGACGCCCTGGCGCAGCTGCGCGAGGAGGGCGCGCCCGAGCTGCGGATCGACAAGCTGCGGGCCTACTTCAACCACCCCGGGTTCGTCGGGCCCATGGTGGAGAACACCCTGGAAGCCCTGGCCGAGCTGCCGGAGGAGGTGCGGGACACCGCCCACCTCGTCTTCACCACCCACTCCATCCCCACCGCGATGGCCGAGACCTCCGGCGCGCCCGACGACCCCGCCCGGGGCACGCCCGGCGGCGCCTACGTCGCCCAGCACCTGGACGTCGCCCGCCTGGTTGCGGGCGCGGTCGCGGAGGCGACCGGGATCATCGGCCGCCCCTGGGAGCTCGTCTACCAGAGCCGCAGCGGCGCCCCGCACATCCCCTGGCTGGAGCCGGACGTCTGCGACCACCTGGAGGCCCTGCACCGGGAGGGCGCCCCCGCCGCGGTCATGGTGCCGATCGGCTTCGTCTCCGACCACATGGAGGTCAAGTACGACCTTGACACGGAGGCCCGCGCGAAGGCGGAGGAGCTCGGTCTGCCGGTGGCCCGTGCCGCGACCGTGGGCTCGGACGCCCGGTTCGTCGCCGCGGTGCGCGAACTGGTGCTGGAGCGTGCGGCCGGTGAGCGGGGCGCCAGTCCCGCCCGGTGCGCCTTCGGGGCGCTGGGCGCGGCCCATGACGTCTGCCCGGCCGACTGCTGCCCCAACCCGCGGGGCCCGCGGCCCGCCGCGGCCGGCGCCTGAGCGCTCCGGCCCCGCGCCGCCGGCGCCGGTCCGCGCCTGTCCCCGCCCGCGACCGTCCCTGCGTCCGCCCCTGTGTCCGTCCGTCCCTGTGCCTGCTCGTGCCGGTGCCCGTCGTGCCGGTGCCCGTCCGTGCGTCCGCCCCTGTAGGAACCCGTCCCTGGAGGACCGCCCCATGAACCCGCTCCATCGCGAGCTTCTCGACATCGCCCTGGAAGCGGCCCGGGAGGCCGGTGCGCTGCTGCGCGACGGCCGCCCGGCGGACCTCGGGGTGGCCGCCACCAAGAGCAGCCCCGTGGACGTGGTGACCGAGATGGACACCGCCTCGGAGAAGCTGATCGTGGAGCTGATCTCGGCCCGCCGTCCGGACGACGGCATGCTCGGCGAGGAGGGCGCCAGCCGCTCGGGCACCACCGGTGTCCGCTGGGTGTTCGACCCGTTGGACGGCACGGTCAACTACCTCTACGGCCTGCCCGCCTGGGCGGTCAGCATCGCGGCGGAGGTGGACGGCCGGGCGGTGGTGGGAGTGGTGGCGGTGCCGGAGCGCGGCGAGACCTTCCAGGCCGTGGTGGGTGACGGCGCGTACCGCAACGGGCAGCGCATCACCTGCCGTCCGGCGCCCCCCTTGGGCCAGGCCCTGGTCTGCACGGGCTTCAACTATGTGCAGCACGTCCGGGACCACCAGGCGGAGGTGGTCCGGGCCCTGATCCCCCAGGTGCGGGACATCCGCCGCGGGGGCGCCGCGGCGGTCGACCTCTGCGATGTCGCCTGCGGCCGTCTGGACGCCTTCTACGAGCGCGGCCTCCACCCGTGGGACATGGCCGCGGGGGTGCTGATCGCCCGCGAGGCGGGCGCGGTATCGGGCGGCCGGCCGGGCCTGGAGCCTTCCGGTGAACTCACCGTCACCGCCGCGCCCGGGGTCTTCGAACCGCTCCAGGGGCTACTGGAGGACCTGGGAGCCTGGCACGACTGACCCGCGCGCCCCAAGCCGCGCCGCCGCCACAGCGGCGCGGCACGTACGGGTACGCCGCCCAGGTTGCGGCACGGCGCCCCCGACCGTGGGCGGCCGGAGTGGGCCCGCAACACGCGTAGAGCCGTCGGACGTGCGAGACCCCGGACGACGCAGCGGCGCGTCCGGGGTCTCCTCGGTGTGCGGGTGGTGCTCAGGCGGTCCTGGGCAGCGCCTCGCCTGCTGCCACGCTGACGCCGTGCTCGGCCGCCAGCCGGCGCAGATCGTCGAGTTCGGACTGCTCGACCTCGGCCAGGAAGTCGTCACCGGACTCCAGGGCTCGGTTGAGATCCTGCTCGGTCTTCCGTATGCGCTGCAGGATGCCGGCGGTGAAGGCGTCCATCGGCAGACCCCCTATGGGATGTCGGGCGACCCCGGGCTTTCGGGATACGGCGTGGGGACCGGGGAGTGCTCCACCAGGTGGCGGCTCCCGGTACGGTCCCGGCCTCGGAGGCCGTGACCGCGAACGTTATGTCCCTCACCCGGTGCGGAGTGCCGCACAGCGGGCGGGTGCGATACGCCGCCGGACGGCGTGATCGCGGGTTGCAGTCGTCCTCCCCACCCCGAAGCTCAGGGAAACCTCAAGTGCCGGGGAAATGCCGAGAGCCCCTGCCGTACCGGCCGGGCCGACCGCGTTCGCTGAGGTCGCTGCGTTCTCGTGGATGCCCGCTTACCACTGCTTTACACCTCGAAGAGGCAGGATGGTGACACCGTCGGAGCCGTCCGTCCGGCCGCCGGGCCCCCCGGTCCCGCAGCCCGGACGCCGGCCTGCCCGTGTGTGCAGGCACGCAGGGACGGACCCGGCGGACCGGATCGCACAGCCGGGGGCGGTGGCCGCCACCACCCCCGGCCTCGAAGGGAAGGAAGGCCGCCGTGCGGGTACTCGTCGTCGAGGACGAGCAGCTGCTCGCCGAAGCCGTCGCCACCGGACTGCGCCGCGAGGCGATGGCGGTGGACGTGGTGTACGACGGCGAGGCCGCCCTGGAACGGGTCGGCGTCAACGACTACGACGTGGTCGTCCTGGACCGCGACCTGCCGCTGGTGCACGGCGACGACGTCTGCCGGGCCGTGGTCGACTCGGGTCTGCCGACCCGGGTGATCATGCTGACCGCCGCGGGCGACATCAGCGACCGGGTGGAGGGACTGGAGCTCGGCGCGGACGACTACCTTCCCAAGCCGTTCGCCTTCAGCGAACTGGTGGCCCGGGTGCGGGCCCTCGGCCGCCGCACCACGGCCGCGCTGCCGCCCGTACTGGAGCGCTCCGGCATCTCCCTCGACCCCGGCCGCCGCGAGGTCACCCGTGACGGCCGCCCCGTGCAGCTGGCACCCAAGGAGTTCGCGGTGCTGGAGGTGCTGCTGCGTGCCAACGGCGCGGTGGTCTCCGCCGAGCAGCTGCTGGAGAAGGCCTGGGACGAGAACACGGACCCGTTCACCAATGTCGTCCGGGTCACCGTGATGACACTGCGCCGCAAGCTCGGGGAGCCCGCCGTGATCGTCACGGTGCCCGGCTCCGGCTACCGGATCTGACAGGGGACGACCATGGCCACCCCACCGTCCGCCCCGACCGGCGGTTCCACCGCCGTGCCCCGCCGTGACCCCGTTCCGACGCCGCCGCATCCGGACCACCCCCCGCGTCCCGCCGAGCCGCCCAGGACGCCCGAGACCTACTACCCGGGCGCCGGGCTGCGCTGGCTGCCCTTCCGCCCGACGATCCGGATCAGGCTGACCCTGCTCTACGGCGGGATGTTCCTGATGGCCGGGGTGCTGCTGGTGCTGGTGATCTACATGCTGGCCCGCCAGGCGCTGCAGACCGGCGCCCAGCTGCCGATGACCACCATCCCGGAGAACACCGTGGTGGTGAACTCGCAGACCGGGCAGTCATGGACCCCGCACCAGTTCCAGGAGCAGATCGCCGCCTGGCAGTCCCAGGCCCAGCACGCCGCCCTGGAGACCCTGCTGCGCAAGTCCATCACCGTCCTGGTCGGACTGGCGGTGGCCGCCTTCGCCCTGGGCTACGCGGTGGCCGGCCGGGTGCTCCGCCCACTCGGCAAGATCACCCGTACCGCCCGTGAGGTGGCCGGATCCGATCTGCACCGCCGGATCGAGCTGGACGGCCCGGACGACGAGCTCAAGGAGCTGGCCGACACCTTCGACGAGATGCTGGACCGGCTCGACCGGTCCTTCGACTCGCAGCGCAAGTTCGTCGCCAACGCCTCCCACGAGCTGCGCACCCCGCTGGCGATCAACC
Source organism: Peterkaempfera griseoplana (assembly GCF_001418575.1). Lineage (GTDB taxonomy): Bacteria > Actinomycetota > Actinomycetes > Streptomycetales > Streptomycetaceae > Peterkaempfera > Peterkaempfera griseoplana. The sequence continues at coordinate 4,129 of NZ_LIQR01000060.1, read as the reverse complement.
GCACCCTGCTGGAGGTGCAGCTCTCGGACCCCGAAGCCTCGCCGGACGTGCAGCAGCTCGGCAAGACCCTGCTGGCCACCAACGAGCGCAGCGAGCAGCTGGTGGAGGGCCTGCTGCTGCTCGCCCGCAGCGACAACGAGTTGGTCGACCGGCGCCCGGTGGAGCTCTCCGAGGTGGCCTCCCAGGCCCTGGAGCAGACCCGGACGGAGGCCGCGACCCGCCAGGTGGAGCTGCGGGCCGCGCTCGGCGCCGCGACGGTCTCGGGGAACGGCGTGCTGCTGGAGCGGATCGCGCTCAACCTGATCCAGAACGCGGTGCGCTACAACGTGCCCGACGGCTGGGTGGAGGTCTCCACCGAGGTGGTCCCGGGCGGGGCCGGGGAGCTGGTGGTGTCCAACACCGGTCCGGTCATCCCCGGGTACGAGATGGAGCACATCTTCGAGCCGTTCCGGCGGGTCAAGAGCGCCGAGCGGACCCGCAGCGACAAGGGGGTCGGACTGGGGCTCTCCATCGTGCGCTCGGTGGTACGGGCCCACGGAGGTGCCATCGAGGCCGTTCCGCGGCCCGGAGGCGGACTCCAGATGCGGGTGCGCATTCCCGGGGCCTGAGAGGCCCGCCGACGGCCCTGGAGCCGTCCTGCGCCCCCGGAGGTGCCGACGCGCCTCCGGGGGCGCCGTCATGCCCGCCAGGGATCGTGACGCAGCCGCTTGTCATTTCCGGCGGCTTCAACTTACGGTGGCGTAACCTACGGCCCCGTAGGTACGTCCCTGCCTACCCAGGAGCCCGCCCCCGTGACCATTGCCCCCGCACACCCCAGCGCATCCACCGCCTGGACCGACGTACGGCTGCTGCACGCCCTGGAGGAGGTCGTCGAGCAGGAGCTCAACCGCCACCTCAAGGTCGCCAAGGAGTGGATGCCGCACGAGTACGTGCCGTGGAGCCGGGGGCGCGACTTCGACGGGGTGATGGGCGGCGAGGCCTGGTCCCCGGAGCACTCGGGGCTCACCGACGTCGGCCGGGTCTCCCTGGTGGTCAACCTGCTGACCGAGGACAACCTCCCCAGCTACCACCACGAGATCGCGACCATGTTCGGCCGGGACGGCGCCTGGGGGACCTGGGTGCACCGCTGGACGGCCGAGGAGGGGCGCCACGGCATCGCGATCCGCGACTACCTGCTGACCGCCCGCGCCGTCGACCCGGTGGCGCTGGAGCGGGCGCGGATGGACCACATGTCGGCCGGCTTCGAGTCCGACAACCGGCACAGCATGCTGCACTCGGTGGCGTACGTCGCGTTCCAAGAACTCGCCACCCGGATCTCCCACCGCAATACCGGGACCTTCTCCGGCGACCCGGTGTGCGAGCGGATGCTGGCCCGGATCGCCACCGACGAGAACCTGCACATGGTCTTCTACCGGAACCTGCTGCTGGCCGCCCTGGAGATCGCCCCGGACCAGGCCATGCGCGCCGTCGCCGACGTGGTGACCGGCTTCCGGATGCCGGGCCACGGAATGCCGGGCTTCGAGCGCGCGGCGGCCCAGATCGCCATCGGCGGCGTCTACAACCTGCGCATCCACCTCGACGACGTGCTGCAGCCCGTTGTGCGCTATCTGAAGGTGATGGAGCGGGGAGACCTCGGCCCCGAGGGAACGCGCGCCCAGGAGGAGCTGGGGGCGTTCCTGGACGGCCTGGACACCCAGGCGACCCGCTTCGACGAGCGGCGCGCCGCCCTGCTGGCACGGAGGGCAGCCCGGGGACCGGCGTGATTTCTCACCCTTTGTCCGGACAGCACGGTATGGTGAGTAAGGTCACAGTCCCTGACGGGGAGTGACCGTACGAATGCGCTTCGCCAGCGACGCTGCGCCGGACAATATCACCCAACGTGACCAGGAATCGCCCCCCGCACTCCCCCCGGCGGGGCGGCTTGATCGGCAGGGCCCGGGATTAGGGGCTTTCGCGGCGGTTTCCGGTGAGACGTTTCCCCAGGCCATCATCACGGTAAGTGTGCAGTGGGACCTGCGCGGCAGCACCCCCGCAGCCCCCCGTGACCCTCCACCGACACCGGATGCGATCACCTCTTCGGGGGTGCGGTTGGGTGTCGATTGAGTAACAGGCCTTGAAGTAAGGCAAAATCTCCGCCTCGGGTCGGGCACAAGACCGGCCCCCCATGCGTTACGTGCGCTGGAGATACCGCAGACACCCGGAGGGGGAGTGCGAGATGGCAACCGACTACGACACCCCACGCAAGACCGATGACGACCTCAACGAGGACTCCATCGAGGAACTGAAGGCCCGCAGGAACGAGAAGTCGTCGAGCTCTGTCGACGTCGACGAGTTCGAGCAGGCGGAAGGGCTGGAACTGCCCGGCGCAGACCTCTCAAACGAGGAGCTGTCCGTCCGGGTGCTGCCGCGCCAGGCGGACGAGTTCACCTGCATGAGCTGCTTCCTGGTCCACCACCGGAGCCAGCTGGCCTCGGAGAAGAACGGCAACCCCATCTGCCGGGACTGCGCCGCCTGATCGGCGGGTAACCGGAGAGTCATGGCACGCATCCGGAGACTCAGCAGCGCCGACTGGTTCCGGAAACCCGGACCGGAGGCAGGTGAGGTCGCCGATCGGGCGGCCGAAGAGGCGGCGGACGAGATTGCGTCGATCGCCGCGGAGATGGAGCAATGGGACGGTACCGCCGAAGCGGAGCCGTCCCACCGTCGCGAGCGAGGCCGGCAGCGTCTGGCCTCGCTCGCAGGCGCACTGGCCGGAGTGCTCGGGCGCGGCGGGCGCACCGCCGCACAGGGCACCGTGCTCGGCGTACGCACCCTTGCGGACCGGCTGCTCGACGCCGCCCCCCGCATCCCGGTGCGCGATCTGGCGACCCTGCGTGCCCAGCACCCGGGGGCGACCGACCCCGAACAGCTCGCCGACCGGCTCACCGCCGGGGCCGTCAAGGCATCGGCCGGCATCGGGGCCGGCGTGGGAGCCGTCGCCATGCTCCCCACCCCGCCCGCCATGGCGGTGGAGATCGCCGCGGAGACCCTGGCGGTCGCCGGCATCGAGGTCAAACTCATCGCCGAACTGCACGAGGTGTACGGGATGCGCGCCCAGGGCGGCGTCACCGACCGGGCCAGCGCCTATGTCAACGCCTGGACCAACCGCCGGGGCATCGACCTCACCAGGCCGGTGGGCATGGCCGCGCTGCGTCTCAGCGGCGAGCTCAAGCAGCAGCTGCGCCGCCGGCTCACCCGCAGCACCCTGCGCAAGGTCCCCACCCTGACCCCGCTGCTGATCGGCGCGGGCATCGGCGCCACCATCAACAGCCGCGACACCCGCAGGCTCTCCGACCAGGTCCGCAACGACCTGCGCAGGAGGGTCCCCCCGGACCCCGGCTACTGGGCCCGCGCCCAGCCCCCGGAAACTCCCTCACGGGCCCGCTCCCGGCCGCGCTGACTCAGCCGGGCCGCTGCCCCGCGCGGGCTGCCTCCAGGGCCGCAGCGAGCTGCTCCGGGGCGCGCGTGGACAGGTACAGGTACGGCGTCGGATCCTGCGGATCGCTGACCTCCACCCGCAGCGCCGTCGGCACATAGCTGCGCAGCAGCATGAACGCGCGCGGGTCCGCCTTGGCCGTGCGCCATGCGACGGTCTCCGCGCGGTCCAGCGGCCAGGCCTGGCCCAGCGCCTCCACCGGCACCCGGGCCTCCCCGGCGACCAGCGAGCCCTGCACCACCCGGATACGGGCCGACCCGTAGCTGCTCAGTGCCGCGGCGCTGAGCACCACTCCCGCGACCAGTCCGATCGCGGCCGGGACCGGCCCGAAGCGCAGCAGGATGAGTCCGAGGCAGATGCCGGTCGCGACCGGAAGCAGCCACCAGGACCGGGGCGCGGTGAGGCGTTCGTCGTACATGGCTCCATTGTGGGCGTCCCCGCCCGGAACCCGGCGTCCGGCCCCGCTGCGGCCTGCCCCCGCACACCGCCGCGCCCGCCGCGGTGTGCGGGTGAGCCGGGCCGGGCGGCCGGAGGTAGGGTCAACGCCTGTGACCGGACCAACTGCACCAGGGGCGGAAGGCCGACGGGGCGGTAGCGAGGCCGAGGCACGGCCCGCGACCACCCCGCCGCCCGACGCCCGGCCCCCCGTACGCC
>NZ_LIQR01000006.1 GCF_001418575.1 Peterkaempfera griseoplana | reverse complement strand
GGGCGAGGACGTCGTGGACGGAGAGCTCGTGCCCGCCTGCGTGCGGGTCGCCGTCGCGTCCCTCCCCGCGGAGTCCCTGGCTGTCCGGTCCGTGGCCGTCCCGGTCGTCGGCGGTGGCGCCCAGGCCCGGCCGGGCGAGGGGGACCGCTGCCGTGCCGGAGGCGTCGGCGGGGCCGGGCGACCGCTCGCCCGCCTGCTGCGGGGCGGTTCGCCGCTGTGCTCCGGGGAGCCGGGCGCTCCAGCGCGTGAGATTCAAGACGACCGCTGCTTCCTCGCGTTCCTCGGACTCGTCACTCCTCGCATGCGCTGTCGCACGCGGGGTCATGGATCAGTGTGACCGATCGGATCGGCGGCCGTGGCCGGNNCGCCCGGCCGTGTCGGCGGCTCGGGCTGCGGTGGGCGCAGGGGGCGGCTGCCCATGGCGGCCTCGAATTCGGCGCGGGGATGCTCCAGTGAGCCCAGCGAGACGATCTCCCGGGTGGAGAGCCCGGCCAGGATCCAGTCGGCGAGGACGCGGGCCTTGCGGTTGAAGGTCGGCATCCGGCTGAGGTGGTAGGCGCGGTGGATCAGCCAGGCCGGGCGGCCGGTGATTCGGCGCCCGCCGAGCTGGGCGACGCCCTTGTGCCGGCCCAGGGTGGCCATCGCTCCGCCGCCGGAGTGCCGGTAGGGGGTCTGTGCCTCGCCGCGCAGGCAGGCGACGACGTTGTCACCGACCAGGGTGCCCTGCCGGGCGGCGTGCTGGGCGTTGGGGGCACAGTACTCACCGGGGCGGCCGGGGTCGGGGACGGCGGCGCAGTCCCCGGCCGACCAGGCGTCCTGGAGGCCGCTGATCCGCAGGGTGGGCTCGCAGCGGACGCGGCCGTTCCGGTCCCGGGGCAGGCCGGAGTCGGCGAGGACGGGGGCAGGGCGGACGCCTGCGGTCCAGACGAGGGTGCGGGCGGCGAAGCGGCTGCCGTCGGAGAGGACCACGATCCGGTCGGTGAGGGACTCCAGCCTGGTGCCGAGGCGTACCTCGATGTTGCGGCCGCGCAGTTCGGAGACGGTGTAGCGGCCCAGTTCCGGGCTGACCTCCGGGAGGATGCGGTCGGTGGCCTCGACGAGGACCCAGCGCAGGTCGTCGGCGGTGACGTTGTGGTAGTAGCGGGTGGCGTAGCGGGCCATGTCCTCCAGCTCCGCCAGTGCCTCCACCCCGGCGTAGCCGCCGCCGACGAAGACGA
>NZ_LIQR01000599.1 GCF_001418575.1 Peterkaempfera griseoplana | reverse complement strand
ACGGCGGGCACGGTCCGTACGGCGGGCACGGTCCGTACGGCGGGCACGGCGACACGGCGAAGGGCGCGCCGCACCACCCGCGGAGCGCGGCGGGCGCCGGCTCCACGTCCACGCCTGAACGGACCCCGGTGAGGAAGCCTGCCCCCCGCCCGAAGCCGACCCCCACCAGGATCCGCGTTCCCGCGACAGGTCCCGGGACGTTCGTCACCGCGACGGCGGGCGGGAGGAAGTCCGGCCGCGGGGCGCATCTGCTGCGCTACCGGGTGCAGGTCGAGTCGGGGCTCGACCTCTCGCCGGACCGGGCGGCCGGCGAGATCGCCGACATCCTCGCCGCGCCCCGTGGCTGGACGCACGACGGGACCGCCTCCTTCCAGCCCGCCGGCGCCGGACAGCCCTATGACCTCACGGTGCGGATCGCGACCCCGGGCACGGCGGACACCCTGTGCTGGGAGGGCATCCACCAGGACACCGAGGGCGAGTACAACTGCGAGGTGCCCGGCGGGGTGGTGGTGAACCTCAGACGCTGGGTGGAGGGCTCGCCCACCTTCGACGGTCCGATCCACGACTACCGGGCGCTGATCATCAATCATGAGATGGGGCACTACCTGGGCTACACGCACATGACCTGCGCCGGCCGCGGCCGGCCGGCGCCCGTGATGATGCAGCAGATCAAGGGTCTGCACGGATGCGTCGCCAACGCCTGGCCCTACGACAGCGACGGCCGTTTCGTCTCCGGGCCCCGGGTGCCGTGAACCGCCGCGGCCGGGCGGCGCGGTGGATCTCCGGTCCCGCAGGTCCGCGCCGTCGGCGGCGCGTTCGCGGTCCGGCTGGAACCGTGCGGCGGACTCATCCGTCTTCCGTCGGAGAACCGGCACGTGTCCGTTCGAGCATGGGGGTTGGGCGTTGTCGATCGAGCTGCCGTCCGAGCTTGTCTGGATCATGGATCTGATGGGGCTCAACTGGCCCGACGTGGACGAGGACGAGCTGCGTGAGTGGGCCGGGCACGTCCGGGAGTTCGGGCAGGGGATGTCGGAGACCCACGACGACACGGACATCCTGGTGAAGAACCTGGGCGGCGCGTACGAGGGAGCCTCCTACGACGCCCTGCTCGCCCGTTGGGGCGAGGCCTCCACCGAACACATGACGGTGCTGATCGACTGCTGCGGAGTGCTGGCGACGAGTCTGGAGATCGCCGCCGACGCGGTGGTCGTCGCCAAGATGGCGGTGATCGCCCAACTGGTGGCGATGGCCGCGGAGATGGCGGCGGCGGCAGCGGCGGCGGTCGCCACCCTCGGGGCCGCCGCGGCGGCGGAGGCGGCGATCGTCGAGGCGGGCAAGCGGATCGTGAACGCGATCCTCCAGGAGATCGAGGACGCCATCGTCGGACAGCTGGTCTCGGTGGCGATTGAACCCTTCCAGGCGGCCATCGAACGGGCGGTCTCCGGTCTGGTCTTCCACGGGGTCGAGGCAGCACTGGGTGTCGGGGGTGCCGAGTGAGTCAGGGTTTCAGAGCCGACCGGAACGCACTCTCGCAGGCCGCGAGCCGTGCGCACGAGCACGCGGACCGGGTGGAGCGGCACTCGCGCAACCTGGACGCCGGGACCCGGGGCCGGGTTCTCGGGCGCGGCAAGCTCGGCCGGATCGTGGACAAGGCGGTCCGCCCGGTCATCGACTCCATGATCGGCGACATGTCGAAGGCGATGGCCGGCGGCCACCGCTCCATCGGCCGAGGTCTGGAGATCACCAAGAAGAATCTCGACGACGCCGAGAAGGCGGTCCAGAAGGGCTTCAAGGGGGCGGGCACCTCGCTCTCCGGGGAGAAGATCAAGCTGGAGCCCGGTCAGTCGGTGCCGGGCCGCAAGCCGCTTCGTCAGCTGTACCACCGCCGCATCGACGAGCGGGTGGACGAGCTGGAGAGCCAGGGCCACGGCGTCGGCCGGCACCTGAGGGTGACGGACCAGCAGCTCAAGGACCGCCTCGGCACTCCGGTGATGCAGGGCCCGGCCGGTGCGCAGACCGTCGCCAGGCACCCGGTGACCGGCTACGTCCAGTCGACCAACAAGATCGACCCGCTGCACGGTCCCGACGCCAAGACGAACCTCAGCCCGCCCGACCTCTACTACGACGCCGACAAGGGCGCCCCGAACCGGCACAAGTGCGACAGCTACTCCACGGCCTTCAAGGACAACGAGTCCTTCGTCTACGCGGACCAGTACGCGCGCTCCAAACTCGACCCCACCCGCACCGACCGCCAGGTCGTCGAGTTCTCCCCGCAGGAGGCATGGGGGCCGGGCGGGCACGCCGGAAGATTCCGCGGCTACTACATCGACCCGCAGAATCCGCTCAATCACGACGGATCGATCAACTACAAGGACGTCAATTTCAAGGACGCCACCATCAAAGCGGTCTACGAGCCGGACGGAAACGGCGGCCACAAACTCCACACGATGTTCCCGGAACCGGCATTCAAGCACAACCGGCACCGGCACCAGGGGCTATGATATTCTGTCCCGCCGGAGCGGCGGCACCAGTGGATTGCGGTGAATTCTGATGGGCTGGACGGCTTGGGAGATTCCTGGCTGGCATGAGGACGAGCGGCTTCGCGAGTTCTACCGGAACGCTTTCCATCCGGAGCTGATCGACGACATCGCGGTGTACCGCGACTCGGCGCGGGACGGCAGCCCGTACGCCGCCCGGCTGCGCGAGAGCCTGGAGTACCTGCTGGCGCAGCGGCCCGCGTCGATCAGGGAGTGGTGGAGCCTCACCCGGTACCCGTTCCAGTCCGATGATGAGCTCTATGAATTCCTCGCGGATGTCCATGCGTATTTCTACGGCGATCGCGCCGAACCGCCGATCGCTCCCGCACCCTGATTCTCCACACGCGTCGAAAAAGGAGCCCCGTCTCTATGCCGCTTCGTGACGAGCTGCCGCCCCGCACCGGTCCGTGGGCGAGCCGCTTCGACTCCGAGGAATCACTCGTCCAGGCCGAGGACGCCCTCCGCGCTGCGGCTCTGAGCACCCATGACCTGTCCCCGGTCCTGCCGTTCGAGGCCGTCTACGGTCCCTTCCTGAACTGCGCGGGGAAGGCCACCGCAATCGCCATCGACCCGCGTGAGCCGTACGGCCCCGACGGGCAGGTCAACTATGTGTACGCCGATTTCCTCACGCTCGGCCTGCTGTACGGCGTCTACCGCCCCGCGCAGGGCACCGGACCCGAGGGGCCCGCGGTGGAGGACGACCTGTGGAACACGACGGTGTACCCCTACCCGGGTGGCGTCCTGGACCCGACCGCCGTTCCGCTGGCCGAGCTCGGCCTCGAGGTGCCGGGCGTGGATCGGCGCTTTGTGCACTTCTGCGCGGCGATGCTCGGTGTCGAGGCGGTGGACGACCTCGGTGAGCTGCGCGACACCTTCGACGCCGCCTGGCCCGACTACCGCGAGGTCATCAGGGCGGGGCTGCTGCACCTGTTGAAGAACCGCCCGCTGTCGGTCGACCAGTGGTACCAGCTGACCTATGTGCGCTTTCCCGACCAGCAGGAGCTGACCGCCTATCTGGCGCAGGTCTACGCCTTTCTCTTCGACGGCTTCGACGCGGTGCCGCTCGCCCCGCAGTAGGCGGGGCGCTGCCGGAGGCGCTTCAGGTGGGTGACGGCCTCGCCGAGGACGGTGTACCGCTTGCGGAAGGTGAACCGGGGCGGGCTCCGGCCGGCTTCGGTGGGCCGCTGCCGGAGACCGGCCGTGGATGTTCCGCCCGCGTCCACGCCGCGCTGAGCACCGACGACCCAAGGCGGCCGAGGGGCCCAACCGCCGTGCGCCCGTCGGCGGGGACGCGGTGACCACGTGGCGTGGACGCCGCAGCTGCTGTTTCCGGTGATTCCGCCGGGCGACCTGAATGTGAGCGTTAATAAGCAGGTTGGCCCCAAAGGGGTACATGCGGGTACATGCGGTACCTCGTCGGGATGTCGCCGACCCGCTCGTCCAGCTGCCCTGGTGCTCCGACATGCATGATTCCGCCCACGAAGTTTGACGGCGGCATTGCGGAACGGGGGTCGCCGGATTAGCGTGACGTGTCGAGCGCATTGTGAGCGCTAACAATCCAGGTAGCCGAGGAGCACGCATGAACTTGTCCCGGGTCGGATTCCGCCTCGGAGTGGCGGCCGCCGCCCTGGTGGCGGTGGCCGCTCTGGCGTCGCCCGCAGGAGCGGCCACATCGTCGGACTCGTCGTCGGCCCCGCCGTCGGCCTCGTTCCAGTGGACGTCCAGCGGGCCGCTCATCGGGCCCAAGCCGGATGCCACCCATGCCTCGCTGGCCGTCAAGGACCCCTCTGTGGTCTATGTGAACGGCAAGTACCACGTCTTCATGACCACGGCTGACGGCAATGGGTGGGGTCTGGCCTACACCAGCTTCACCGACTGGTCGCAGGCCGCGGACGCCCCGATCACCTACCTGGACCGGTCCGGCATCGGTCCGGGATACCGCGCCGCGCCGGAGGTCTTCTGGTTCGAGCCGCAGAAGCGCTGGTACCTGGTGTTCCAGGACGGCCAGGGCGGGGCCTACTCGACGACCACCGACATCGACGACCCGCTGTCGTGGAGTCCGGTCGGCCACTTCTACACGGGTGGTATGCCGGACGTCATCAAGCAGAACATCGGCAACGGGTACTGGGTCGACTTCTTCAACACCTGCGACGAGAAGAACTGCTACCTGTTCTCCTCCGACGACAACGGCCACCTCTACCGGTCCGAGACGACCGTCAAGGACTTCCCGAACGGGTACCACAACACCACCATCGCCCTTTCGGACCCGAACCGCTTCAAGCTGTTCGAGGCGAGCAACATCTACAAGATCCAGCGCTCGGGGCAGTACCTGCTCATCGTCGAGGCCATCGGGGACGACGGCCGGAGGATGTTCCGCTCCTGGACGGGCAGCAGCCTGGCCGGGCAGTGGAAACCGCTCGCCGACACGGCCGAGAACCCCTTCGCGCGGTCGACCAACGTCTCCTTCGACGGCACGCCCTGGACGCAGGACATCTCGCACGGCGAGGTGGTGCGGCACCACGTGAACCAGGAAATGATCATCGACCCGTGCGAGCCGCTGCAGTACCTGTACCAGGGTCTCGACCCGGCCGCGCAGAACCCCTACGGTGCGCTGCCCTACCGTCTCGGCCTGCTCACCGCGCAGGGCCCGAACCCCGTCAGCGCCTTCTGCAAGGCGGACCACGAGTAATCCCCGCAAGGAGTGTGATCTCGCATGTCCTGGTCCTCTCAACCGCGTAGCCGCAGGCAGGTGCTGGCGGCCGGCACCGGTCTGGTCGTGGCTGCCGCGGCCTCCGCCGCTCACATCCCGCAGGCCGCCGCCGCCGAGCCCGCCGGCGCCGCCGGGCAGACCTCCCCGCCCCCTTCGGCGCAGTACACCAACCCGGTGTTCTGGCAGGACTTCGCGGACATCGACATCATCCGCGTGGCCGACACGTACTACTACTCCGCCTCCACCATGCACTACTCGCCGGGGGCGCCGATCCTCCGCTCCTACGACCTGGTCAACTGGGAGTTCGCAGGACACTCCGTACCCGTCCTGGACTTCGGGGACAAGTACGACCTGAACGGCGGACGCGGCTACGTCAGGGGCATATGGGCGTCCACCCTCGGCTACCGGCCGAGCAACGAGACGTTCTACTGGCTGGGTCACATCGACTTCGCCAAGACCTACGTCTACACCGCCGCATCCGTGGAGGGCCCCTGGAGCCGGCACACCACGATCGACAACGTGTACTACGACGCGGGGATGCTCGTCGACGACGACGACACGATCTACGTGGCCTACGGCAACACCGACATCCACGTGGCCCAGCTCTCGCCCGACGCGCGCAGCGAGGTCCGGTCGGAGCACGTGTTCAGCACACCGCCGAGTGTCGGCGTCCTGGAGGGCTCCCGCTTCTACAAGATCAACGGGAACTACTACATCTTCGTCACCCGGCCGGCCAACGGCCAGTACATCCTGAAGTCCACGACGGGTCCCTTCGGGCCGTACACGATGCAGCAGCTCCTCCTCGACCTGAAGGGCCCGATCCCCGGCGGCGGAGTTCCGCACCAGGGCGGACTCGTGCAGACCCAGAGCGGCGACTGGTACTACATGGCCTTCGTGGACGCGTTTCCCGGCGGTCGCGTCCCGGCCATGGCCCCGATCACCTGGACGCCGGACGGCTGGCCCGTCCTGCAACTCGTCGACGGTGCCTGGGGTACGTCCTATCCCCGCCCGAACCTCCCCCCGCCACCCCGGCCGGTCGAACCGCTCATCGGAATCGACACCTTCAAGGGCCAGGTCCTCGGGCCGCAGTGGGAGTGGAACCACAACCCGGACAACAGCAAGTGGTCGCTCGACGGCCAACTGCGCCTGGGGACCGCGACGGTGACCGAGGACCTCTACTCGGCCCGGAACACCCTGACCCACCGTATCCAGGGCCCCTCGTCCACAGCGACCATCGTCCTGAACTACGCCCGGATGAAGCCCGGGGACCGGGCAGGACTGGCACTGCTGCGCGACCTGTCCGCATGGATCGGCGTCAGGCGCGACGGCGACACCTACACGCTCGCCACCGTCGACGGCGTCGCCATGGACGGGAACTGGAACACCGTCAGCACAGGCGACGAGCGCGCGAGCACCGACGTCTCGGACCACCGCCAGATATGGCTGCGGGTCAACGCGGACATCCGCCCCGGGCCGGGCCGTCAGGGGACATTCTCCTACAGCACCGACGGCGTCCACTTCACGCCTCTGGGCCCGGCTCTCACGCTGAAGGACAACTGGACGTTCTTCATGGGCTACCGGTTCGCCGTCTTCAACTACGCCACCGAGGAGCTGGGAGGCGAAGTGGCGGTGAAGCAGTTCGCGTTGACGACACCGTGACGCGACACGTCCCGGAGGCCGGCGCGCGTCTGGTCGGTCCCGCCTCCACCGCGCCCGCGGCCGCCTCCTGCGGCCGCGGGCGCGGTGCGTCGACCCGGCGGTCCGTCACGGCCGGGCACTACAGGCGCTGCAGGCGTTCGGCGGCTTCGGTGAGAACGTCGGGCCGCTTGCAGAAGGCGAAGCGGACCTGGGTGCGGCCGGCTTCGGGGTGGTCGTAGAAGACGGAGTTGGGGACGGCGACGACGCCGCACTTCTCCGGGAGGGTGCGGCAGAAGGTCAGGGCGTCGACCCCGGGGGCCAGCCGGGCGATGTCGGTGGTGATGAAGTAGGTGCCCTGCGGCTCGTACACGGTGAAGCCGGCGTCGCGCAGGCCGGTGGCCAGCAGGTCGCGCTTTGCCTGGAGGTCGGTGCGGAAGGCCTCGTAGTAGGTGCCGGGAAGGGCCAGGGCCTCGGCGACGGCGTACTGGAAGGGGCCCGAGGCGACGTACGTCAGGAACTGCTTCGCCGTGCGGACCGCCGTGACGAGTTCGCGGGAGCCCGTGACCCAGCCGACCTTCCATCCGGTGAAGGAGAAGGTCTTGCCCGCGGAGGAGATGGTCACCGTGCGCTCGCGCATGCCCGGGAGGGCGGCGATCGGGTGGTGGGACCCGGCGAAGACCAGGTGCTCGTACACCTCGTCGCTGACCACGAGCAGGTCGTGCTCGACCGCCAGCGCGGCGATCGCCGACAGCTCCGCCTTGTCGAGCACCGTCCCGGTGGGGTTGTGCGGGGAGTTGAGCAGCAGGATGCGGGTGCGCGGGGTGATGAGGGAGCGGAGCCGGTCGAGGTCCGGCCGGAAGTCGGGCGCGTGCAGGGTCAGCGGGACCCGGCGGGCTCCGGCCATGGCGATGCAGGCCGCGTAGGAGTCGTAGAACGGCTCCAGGGCGATCACCTCGTCGCCCGGTTCCAGCAGCGCGAGCATCGCGGCGGCGATGGCCTCGGTGGCGCCCGCGGTGACCAGGACCTCGGTGTCGGGGTCGTGGTCGAGGCCGTAGAACCGCTGCTGGTGCTCGGCGACGGCGGTACGCAGCTCGGGGATGCCGGGGCCGGGCGGGTACTGGTTGCCGCGGCCCTCGACGACCGCCCGGGCCGCCGCCTCGGCGATCTCCGAGGGCCCGTCGATGTCGGGGAACCCCTGGCCGAGGTTGATCGAACCGGTCCTGACGGCCAGTGCCGACATCTCGGCGAAGATGGTGGTGCCCATCCCGTCGAGCCTGCGGTTGAGCAGCGGCCTCGCACTCATGCGGTCTCCCTGGTCCCAGCGTCCGTCCGTCGGTCCGCGGGCCATCCTCCGCCCCGCCGTCGGGCGCGGCAAATCCCGGCCCGGGCGGTGCGCGGTGCGGCGGTCAGCCCGGCGGCCTGCGGGTGAGGTGGTTCCACTCGGCGTCGGGCAGGCCGGGGACGGCGCGGCCGACGGCGCGCCACTGCTCGGCCAGGGACGCGAAGAGCGGGGTGTCCAGCCAGGCGGCGGGCGGGGCGGAGCGGGGG
>NZ_LIQR01000598.1 GCF_001418575.1 Peterkaempfera griseoplana | reverse complement strand
CGGAGGTGCCGTACTGCAGGGAGTGGCCGGAGGCCACATGCAGATGGGCGAAGGGGCTGCCCGCGGCGGAGCCGCGCCCCGGACGCCGGGCGAAGGAGTCGTCGGTGCTCAAGGGGACTCCTCAGGGAGGTGGTACGGATCGGGGTCAGCCGGTACGGGGCATCGGGGGCGCCGGGTCACCCCCCTCCCCTTCGCCGAGGTCGTCGAGGTCGTCGAGGTCGTCGAGGACGCCGAAGTCTCCGGGGTCGTCCTCGAAGTCCTCCAGCGGGAGCGCGGGGGCGGAGGCTGCGGGCCGCAGCGAGAGCAGCCGCTGCACGATCCGCAGGAAGAGCGCGGTGTTGCGGATGAGGTCGTCGGCGTCCCGCGGGCTGGCGGCGCCCTGGATGCCGGCCTCGGCCGCGGCGCGCTTGCGGGCGCCCGCGGCGAAGTACACCGCCCACTCGGCGAGCTCCGGGGCGACCTCCGGCAGCACCTCCCAGGCGCTGCGGATGGCCTTGCGGCGGCGGGGGCTCTTCTCCGGGCGGCCCCGCACGGCCAGGACGGCGGCCGAGGTGCGCAGTGCCGCCAGGTGGGCGGCGGCGTAGCGCTCCAGGGGGTCCTCCAGGCCGCGGGCGCCCTCCAGGGTGCGCTGGGCCTGGGCGAGCAGATCGAGGGCCGCGGGCGGGGCGGCGGCCCGGCGCAGCACGGGATGGACGTCGGAGGGCCTGCGGTGCGGGGTGCCGTAGCCGCCGACCGGGCGGGCGGGCTGCTGGGGCAGCGCTCTCTGCTGGACGGGGAAGATCCCCTCGGGGGTGCCGCCGTCCAGCCGGAAGACACGGGCGTCGCCGCCGGTGACCGTCATCTGCACCACCCCCTCAGTCCGCGGTCCTGGTGAGCGTCCAGCGGCCGGCCTCCGGGTCGAGGCTGAGGTCGTACACGCCCGCCGCGAAGGTCCGGCCCGGGCTCGCCTCGACCCGCCAGACCTCCCGCTCGGTGCGGATGCAGCGACCGAGCGCGGTCATCGGCGGGGCCTCGGCCACCGGCAGGGTGCGGCCCGCGCCGCCGGGAGCACCGGCCCGCCGGGCCTCCTCCCACCACGGCCCGCTCTCCTTCCAGTGGCCGAGCACCTCCCGTACCGCGTAGATCCGGTCGCGCCAGAGGAAGTGCGTGGGCCTGTCGCCGGTGCCCCGGACCTCGACCGGGTCTGCATGGCGCCTGGTCATCGTGCCTCCTAGCTGTTCCTCGTGCCGACGGTTCGGGCTGCCGACGCGACTCCGCTCGGGGCGGGCGGTGCCGTACCCGGTCGCCGGGTCTCCCCCGTACCTCTCCGCGACCGGTGACCGGGCCGGCTGTCCTCGTCGGAGGACTACCCCGCTCACCCTCTGTTCGAACCTTCGTTCGAACACTCTCAGGGTAACCCCCTGCGCGGACTCCGCGTCAACGCCATTCCCCTCCCTCGGCCTGCCCGTACGAGCCCGGACGGCCCGCACAGTCCCATGGTGAACGGCACCACTGACAACGCCCCGGACCGCAGACCTTCCCCGGGCCGCCCACCCGGCCCGACATGCCCGTGACCTGCGGCGACCGGGCGACCACAGAGGGCCGCCGCCGGCCAGGAGGGACCGCGGCAGGCGGCGGGCCTGCCCCGGCCGCCGGAGGGGCCCGGCCCGCACGGCGCCGAAGGCTGTGCGGCCCGGCGAGCCAGTGGCGAAGGGCCAGGGACGAACGGCCGGGAGCCGACCGAGAGCGCCCGCGCGCCGGGGAACCCGGCCGGGCGGCTCCGCGCCCGCACGCCGTACGGGTGGCCCGCCCCGTCGGCCGCAGCATCGCCACCCGGCCCGCCGCCATCAACGCCCTTACAGCCAAGTGCAACTGACTGCCGATCATGAAGCGTCCCTGCTCATGGGAGCCGGTCGTCGCCGAGGACGGCCGGGCGGGCAGCACAGCCGCCGGGCCGGCCCGGACCCACGCACCGCCGGCCGCCACCCCGCCGGCCGGCCGCACGGGCAGCGGCGGTACCGGCGTCCTCGAACACTTCGGCGCCCGTACGGGCGCCGAACACCGCAGGCCCGTACGGGCCCCCCGTCGACGAAGAGGGATCTCACTTGCGCAAGCGAACGTCACGACGCCGACTGCCCGCCGCCATCGCGATAGGCGTGGCCACGGCAGGCTGCATCGCCCTTCTGCCGCCCGCCGCCTACGCGGGCGGCAGAAGGGCGATGCAGCCTGCCGTGGCCACGCCTATCGCGATGGCGGCGGGCAGTCGGCGTCGTGACGTTCGCTTGCGCAAGTGAGATCCCTCTTCGTCGACGGGGGGCCCGTACGGGCCTGCGGTGTTCGGCGCCCGTACGG
>NZ_LIQR01000597.1 GCF_001418575.1 Peterkaempfera griseoplana | reverse complement strand
GTGGGAGGGATCATGCCATCGCCTCCCGGGCGGCCGCGGTGCCGGAGCGGGCGGGTGTGCGCAGCGGCGACGGGGGAACGGCCAGCGGCGGATCGCCCGGACGGTGGCGGTAGGCGCGGGCGACCAGGGCCCGGATCTCCCGGGGCTCGGGCATGTCGTCGGCGCAGGCGAGCCGCCCGGCGACCAGGGCGCCGGCGGCGTTGGCGGTCTCGACCACCTCGCGCAGCGGCCGGCCGGCCAGCAGTCCGGCGGCGAGCGCCCCGCCGAAGGCGTCGCCCGCGCCGAGGCCGTTGACCACCCGTACCGGCAGCGGCGCCATCCGTACCTCCTCGTGGGCGGTGCGGGCCAGCACTCCGTCCGGGCCCTGCTTGACCACGGCCAGCCGCACTCCGCGCTCCAGCAGCAGGTCGGCGGCGCGGTCGGGGTCGCGGGTGCCGACGGCCACCTCGGTCTCGTCCCGGTTGCCCACCGCGACGGTGGCGGTGTGCAGCGCCTGGGCGTACCAGTGCGCCGCGGTGTGCGGCTCGGCCCAGAAGGAGGGGCGCCAGTCGAGGTCGAGGACGACATCGGTGGCGGGGCCGGCCTGGGCGGCGGCGAGCAGGGTGGTGGAACGGGTCGGCTCCACGGCCAGGCCGCTGCCGGTGATCCACACCATCCGGGCGCGGGCGAGGGCCGTCAGATCCAGCGCCTCGGCGGTGAGGCACTGGTCGGGGGCGACGGGCCGGCGGTAGAAGAGGATCGGGAAGTCGTCGGGCGGGTGGATCTCGCAGAACACCACCGGGGTCTGCAGCCCGGGGACGGTGACCACTCCGCCGTCGTCGACGCCGAAGGCTCGCAGCGCGGAGCGGACGTACGGGGCCCAGGGGTCGTCGCCGACGCCGGTGACCACCGCGGTGTGCAGTCCGTGCCGGGCCGCGGCGACGGCGACGTTGGTGGCCGTGCCGCCCAGGGACTTGGCGAAGGTGCGGACCTCCGCCAGTGGCACCCCCGTCTGCTGCGGGTACAGGTCGACGCCGACCCGGCCCAGGGTGATCAGGTCGTGGCCGGGTGCGGGGCCGCCGCCGTGGCCGCTCACCCGGCCACCGTGCGCAGGAAGTCCAGCGAGTCGGCGACGTCGCGCAGCGGCCCGGCACCGGGGCCTGGCTCGGCGGTGAGCACGGCGTCCTGCTCCATCACGTACCAGCCGCGGTATCCGTGCCCCTCCAGGGTCGCAACCAGGGCCGCGATGTCCACGTCGCCCTGTCCGAGCGGCCGGTAGAGCCCGGCGGCGACGGCCCGGGCGTAGGGGACGCGTCCCTCACGCACCTCGCGGGCCGCGGCGGCGTCGACGTCCTTGAGGTGGACGTGGGCGATCCGGTCGGGTGCCCGGCGGGCGAGTTCCACCGGGTCGGTGCCGCCCACCAGCAGATGGCCGGTGTCCAGGCAGAGCGGGGCGGAGCTGCCGTCGAGGACCCGCCGGACCTCCTCCGCCCGCTCCACCAGGGTGCCGATGTGCGGGTGCAGCGCGGCGGCGACGCCGTACCCGGCGGCCAGCTCCGCGATGGTGTCGAGGCGGCCGAGCAGCAGCCGCCAGCCCTCGGCGCCGGGGTCCGGTCTGGTGTCGTAGCCGTCCAGGCCGGTGGCGGCGGCCAGCACCAGGGTCCGGGCGCCGCAGGCGGCCAGGGCGTCCAGGGCGCTGCGGACGGCCGGCACCGGGTCGTGGTCGGGCCGGTGCAGTACGAGGGGGACGAAGCCTCCGACGGCGGTCAGTCCGTGGGCGGCCAGCTCCGCCGCCCGGGCGGCGGGCCCTTCGGGGAGGAACCCCTCGGGGCCGAACTCGGTCGCGGTGAGGCCCAGTTGCCGCATCTCGGCGAGTACCCGTCCGGGGGGCAGCTGGTGGCCCCAGCCGGGGACCTCGCAGACCCCCCAGGAGATCGGCGCGGCGGCGACCCTGCTCAGCATCGGCGGCACGGAAACGGTGGTCATCGGGATCGTCCTTCGCTGACGGAGTCGGATCTGGGGAGATGCCGGCCGGGGCGCCCGTACGGTCCGGGAGGCGCCCGGCCGGGCGGGGTCACCGGGCGGGCTCCCCGGCGGGGAGCGCGGCGGGGCGTACCGAGTCGAGGGAGACCGGGGCGCCCAGCCGGCGGGAGCGCTCGCAGGCCTCGGCCACCAGCAGCGCCTCCAGCGCGTCGGCGCCGGTGCAGGGGCTGGGCCGCAGCCCGCGGGCGACGTCCAGGAAGACCCCGATCTCGCTGACGTAGGCGTCGTGGAAACGGGTGAGGAAGTCGGGCCAGGGGTGGTCGGGTGCGCCGGGGCCGCCGGGTTCCGCGGAGGTCATCGGGGTGCGGGCGTCCAGGCCGACCACCAACTGGTCCAGACTGCCGGCCAGTTCCATCCGGACGTCGTAGCCCGCGCCGTGGTAGCGGGTGGCGTGGCAGCCGACCAGGGTGCCGTCGTCCAGGGTGAGCAGCGCGGCCGCGGTGTCCACGTCGCCGGCCTCGGCGAAGAACGGGGCGCCGCGGTTGGATCCGTCGGCGTACACCCGGACCACCTCGCGTCCGGTGACCCAGCGGACGATGTCGAAGTCATGGACCAGGCAGTCCCGGTAGAGGCCGCCGGAGGTGGGCACATAGGCGGCCGGTGGCGGGGCCGGGTCGGCGGTGACCGCTCGGATGGTGTGGACGAAGCCCAGCCGCCCGGAGTGCAGCGCCTGTCTGGCGGCCGTGTAGCCGCGGTCGAAGCGGCGCTGGAAGCCCAGTTGCAGGGCCGTGCCGTGCCGCTCCACCTCGCCCAGCGCCTCCAGGGTGCCGGGGACGTCGAGGGCGATCGGCTTCTCGCAGTACGCGGGCAGCCCGGCCCGGGCCGCGCGGGCGATCAGTGCGGCGTGGGCGTCCGTGGCGGTGGCGATGACCACCGCGTCCAGGCCCGCGGCGAGGACGTCGTCGGTGCCGGGCAGGGCGGTGACCGCGGCCGGGGCGCCGGTGAGGCGGGCGGCGGCCTGCCGGGCCCGCCCGGGGTCGGCGTCGGCGAGCAGGAGGTGGCTGACGGCGGCGTGGTGGGCGAGGGTGCGGGCGTGGAAGGAGCCGATCCGGCCCGTTCCCAGGAGACCGACGCGCATGGTGATGCCTTTCGTCGAGGGGACGCACCCCCAGGTGTAGTCGGCGGGAGGGGCGAAGCGTGGGAGGCGGCGGCCGCGCGTCAGCCGCCGTCCGCTGCGGGGGTGGTGCGCAGTTCGTGTGCCAGGGCCTGCAGTTCGGCGCCTCCTGCCATCTGCCGGGTGAGTTCGTCCGGGGTGATGTCCTGCTTGTTGAAACAGCCCAGGCTGCGGCCGCGGTTGAGCAGCAGGAAGCGGTCCCCGACGGGGTGGGCGTGGTGCGGGTTGTGGGTGATCAGCACCACGCCGAGGCCGCGGTCGCGGGCCTGGGCGACATGGCGCAGCACCATCGCGGCCTGTCTGACTCCGAGGGCGGCGGTGGGCTCGTCCAGGATCAGCACCCGGGCGCCGAAGTGGACGGCGCGGGCGATGGCGACGCACTGCCGCTCGCCGCCGGAGAGGGTGCCCACCGGCTGCTCCACGTCGCGCAGGTCGATGCCCATCCCGGCCAGTGCGCTGCGGGCGGCCTCGCGTCCGGTGCGGCGGTCCAGCATCCGTACGGGGCCCAGGCGGCGGCG
Source organism: Peterkaempfera griseoplana (assembly GCF_001418575.1). Classification (GTDB taxonomy): domain Bacteria; phylum Actinomycetota; class Actinomycetes; order Streptomycetales; family Streptomycetaceae; genus Peterkaempfera; species Peterkaempfera griseoplana. The sequence goes on along the minus strand of NZ_LIQR01000597.1, from coordinate 2,367 downwards.
GGGTTCGGAGCCGAGGAAGAAGTTCCGCCAGACGCTCATCAGCGGGACCAGCGCGAGGTCCTGGAAGACGGTGGAGATGCCCTGGTCCAGGGCGTCGCGGGGCGAGCCGAACCGCACCGGTGCGCCGTCCAGCAGCAGCCGGCCCTCGGTGGGCCGGAGGGCCCCGGCGAGGATCTTGATCAGGGTGGACTTGCCCGCGCCGTTGTCGCCGAGCACACAGGCGACCTGGCCGGCGCGGACCTCCACGGAGACGTCGTGGAGCGCGGTCACGCTGCCGTACGACATGCCGAGGGAGCGGGCCTCCAGCAGGGGTGCACTCATCGCCGTACCCTCTCCGCGCGCCGCCGGAAGCCGTTGTTGACCAGGACCGCGGAGAGCAGCATCACGCCGAGGAAGAGCATGAACCAGTCGCTGTTCCAGCGGGCGAAGACGATGCCCTGCCGGGCCATGCCGAAGATCAGCGCCCCGACGGCGGCCCCCGCCGCGGAGCCGAAGCCGCCGGTCATCAGACAGCCGCCGATCACCGCCGCGACGATGTACTGGAACTCCAGCCCCACGCCCTGGTCGGCCTGCACGGTGGTGAATCTGAGGATGTTGATGCTGCCGACCAGCCAGGCGGCGACCGAGGTGGTCACGAAGAGCAGCGTCTTGGTGCGCCCCACCGGCACCCCGACCTGGCGGGCGCTCGGCGCCGAACCGCCCACCGCGAAGACCCAGTTGCCGAAGCGGGTGTGCAGCAGCACCACCGACGCCGCGGCGGCCACGGCGGCCCACCAGAGGATGGAGACCGGGAAGGCGGTGGAGCCGATGTCCACGGTGGAGGCGAAGAGATAGCCGGCGGAGGCATAGCCGTGGGCGCCTCGCATGCCGCTGACCTGCACCGATCCTGTGACGGCTCGGGTGACGCCGAGGTTGAGGCCCTGGAGGGCGAGGAAGGAGCCCAGGGTGACGATGAAGCTGGGCAGCCCGGTGCGCATCACCAGCCATCCGTTGAGGGTGCCCACGGCGACCGCGAAGAGCAGCGAGACCAGCAGGGCGGCCCAGACGTTCCAGCCGAGGTGGACCGAGAGCAGTGCGGTGACCAGGGCGGTGGAGGCGGTCATCACCCCTGCGGAGAGGTCGAACTCGCCACCGATCATCAGCAGTGCCACCGCGACGGCGACGATGCCGAGGGTCGCGGAGTCGTCCAGCCAGGTGGCCGCGCCCAGCGGGCTGAGGAACTGCCCGGTGGTGAGTGAGAAGAAACCGAAGACCAGCAGGGCGCCGAGCAGCGCGCCCAGTTCGGGGCGGGCCACCAGCCGGTCGGACAGTGCCCGGCGGACGGTCCGCCGGTCCTGTCCGCCGGCGGGCGGGGCGGCGGTGGCGGTCATCGGGTGCCCCGGGCCGCGTACCGGGCGACCTGGTCGACATCGGACGCGTCCACGAAGCCGGGTCCGGTCAGGACGGGGGTGCCGCCGCCGAGGGTGTTGCCGTTGTCGTGGTAGAGCTTGAGCATCACCACGGGCAGATAGCCCTGCTGGTACTGCTGCTGGTCCACCGCGAAGGAGACGGTGCCGGCCTTGATGGCGTTCAGCACGTCGGGGTTGAGGTCGAAGGTGGCGACCTGGGCCTTGGAGCCCACCGCCTTGACGGCGTCGACGGCGTCCGCGGCGATCTGGGCGTTGAGGGTGAGCACCCCGTCGACGGCGGTGTCCGCCTGGAGTGCGCCGCGGATCCGGGAGACCACATCGGTGGGGTTGGCCGCGTCCACCTGGAGGTTGACGACCGGTCCGCCGAAGCCCCTGCGGGCGCCGTCGCAGCGCTGGTTGAGCCCGATGTTGCCGGCCTCGTGGATGACGCAGAGGAGCTTGTGCCGGCCCTGCTGCTTCAGCCTGGCGCCGGCGCCCCGGCCGGCGACCGACTCCTCCTGGCCGACATGGCCGATGGCACCGAAGGAAGCACTCTGCGCGGAGCCGGAGTTGATGGTCACCACCGGGATGCCGGCGGCGACGGCCGCCTTGACGGCGGTCTGCAGGGCGTCGGGGTTGGCCATCGAGACCACCAGGCCGCCGACGTGCTGGGCCACCGCGTTGTCGATCAGCCTGGCCTGACCGGCCGGGTCGGGGTCGGAGGTGTAGTCGACCTGCACGCCGAGCTGCTTCCCGGCGGCCAGGGCACCGTTCTTGACCACGTTCCAGAAGGCGTCACCAGGGCCGCCGTGGCTGATCACGGCGATGTGCAGGGAGCCGGTGGAGGCCTGCGCGGGGGCGGCCGGGGTGCCGGCGGAGGGTGTGGAGGCGCCGTGGTCGGCGGCGGGGCCGCTGCATGCGGCGAGCAGCAGGCCGGCGGCTGCCAGCAGCGCTCTCGCCCTCACGGTGCGGGCTCGGG
>NZ_LIQR01000596.1 GCF_001418575.1 Peterkaempfera griseoplana | reverse complement strand
TGTCCCGCCGCGGCGGGACACCGCTGACCCGCCGTGCACGACGCCGCGCCCGCCCGGCCGCGACACCCGTGCGCCCCGGGGCCTAACGGTGCGCGGCCACATCGCGGCGCTCCGGCCCCGCGAATGAGCCACCACTCCCGGCGGTGCGGACCCGGCGGCTGGCGGTGACGGAGAGTGCCAGCAGCGCGAGCCACCCGGCGAGCACCAGCGTGGTGGCACGGGCGCCCAGGACCGCGACCAGAGCACCGCCGAGCGCCGCCCCCGCCGAGAGGGCGCCCGCGGTGAGGGTCTGCACGGCGGCCGAGGTCCGGCCGCGCAGCCGGTCCGGGGTGGTGCTGAGGCGATGGCTGCTGATGGCCACCGAGTGGATGGGGGCGATCACCGACTCGGCCGCGGCCACCACCCCGAGCAGCAGCGGCCCCGGAGCCACCGCGTACAGCGGGAACGTCAGAGCCTCCACCCAGAGCATCAGCACGGTGAGCCGCCCCAGCGGGAGGCGCGCCGCCGCCCGGGGCGCCAGCAGGGAGCCCAGCAGCGCGCCGATCGCGGCCCCGGTGAAGACCAGGCCGATCTGCACCGGCGAGGCACCGGCCGCCTGTGCCAGGGAGATGATCACCAGATAGCCGGCGCCGTAGCGCAGGGTGTCGGCGGTCTGGGCCAGCAGCAGCAGACGGAGCACCGGGCGGCGCCAGAGCCAGCCGATGCCCTCCCGGATGTCCGCGAGCACGCTGCGGCCGTCCGCCGCCGGCCGCCGCGTCCGGAAGGAGGCCCGCATCAGCCGCAGGGTCACCGCGGAGACCAGGAAGGAGGCGGCGTTGAACGCGAACGGCACGGCCCGGCCGGCCGCCTGGACCAGGGCGCCCAGCGGGGCACCGCCGACCCGCACCGCGCCCAGCACACCCTGGGTGGTCGCCAGCGCCGCGGGGAGCCGGTCGGGGCCGACGACATTGACCAGGGCGGCGGTGCCGGCGGCCTGGAAGAGGGAGCTGAGGATGCCGCCGACCGCTGCGAAGGCGTAGAGGTGGGGCAGCGTCAGCCGGCCCGTCCAGAGTGCGGCCGCGACGCTGCCGGCGGCCGCGGCCCGCCCGAGTTCGCACCAGACCATGGTGCGCCGGCGGTCCCAGCGGTCCACCAGGGCTCCGGCGAAGAGCCCGGAGAGCAGGAACGCCGCACTGTTCAGTCCGAGGACCAGACCGGCCTGCCCGGACGAGCCGGCCATGGCCAGCACCAGGAGCAGCAGGGCGAAGTCCTGGACCTGGTCGCCGGCGGACGAGACGACCTGACCGGAGGTCAGCAGAAGGAAGTTGCCGTTCCGCAGCAGCGGACGGGCGGAGAGGCGGGCCATGATGATTACGCTCCGTGATCGCGAGTGGGCACAAGGGTGGTGGGGCCTTGTGCCGGCACTAGACGATGGGAGCGATACGCATGGACGGAAGCCTAGGCCGCCCGAGCGCGCCGTGCAGGGGGATTTTCCGCCCCGCGGCGGCCCGGACGGGCGGGGTGCGCCCGGACCGGCGGGGTGGGCGCGGCTCGGCCGGGTGCGCGTGGGTGGTGGGCTTGCGCAGCGGCCTGGGCACGCCTGGGGAGCGCCCTGGGTCTGCCGGCCGTGCGGCGGACACCCAAGGGGTCAGGCGGACTGACGGACCACCAGGGACGGCTCGAAGACCACCGACACGGCCCTGCGGTCCGGCCGGTCCGGGCGGTCGAGGCCGTCCAGCAGGATCCGGGTCATCTCCTCGGCCATGGCCTCGACCGGCTGCCGGATGGTGGTGAGCAGCGGGCGGCCCGCGGTGGCTGCGCTGCTGTCGTCGAAGCCGATGACCGCGACGTCCCCGGGGACGCTGCGCCCCTGCTCCCGCAGGATGGCCAGGGCGCCCTGCGCCATCAGATCGTTGGCGGCGAAGACGCCGTCCAGCTCGGGGTGGTCGGCCAGCAGTCGGGTCATCGCCCGCTCGCCGCCCGCCTGGGTGAAGTCCGCCTCGGCGTGGGGGACATCGGGCAGGCCGCGCCGCTTCATGGCCTCCCGGAAGCCGTCCAGCCGTTCACGGGCCGCGGGCACGGCGGAGGGTCCGGCGATCACCGCGGTGCGGCGGCAGCCCCGGGCGAAGAGGTGGTCCGCGGCGAGTGCGGCGCCCTCGTGGTTGGCCAGGTCGACATGGCTGACCGGAACCCGTGGCTGGGGCCTGCCGAACAGCACCACCGGCAGTCCGTTGCGGGCGAGTTGGGCGGGCAGCGGGTCCTCGGCGTGGGTGGACACCACCAGGGCGCCGTCGGCGTTGCCCTGCCGCAGAAAGGCGAGGACCTGTTCCCGGCCGTCGGCGTCGTCCGCGAGCATCAGCACCGGGTGCAGTCCCTTGGGGCGCAGCCCGCTGAGGACGCCGCTGACCACCCGGCCGAAGAAGGGGTCGGTGAAGATCCTGGTCCGCGCCGCCTCGTCGTCACTGTCCCGGGCTCCCGTGCCGGAGACCACCAGGGCGACGGCGCCCGCCCTGCGGGTGACCAGGGAACGGGCCGCGCTGTTGGGGACGTACCCGGTGGCCTCCACGGCCTGGCGTACGGTCTCCTGGATCTCCGGGGCGACATTGCGCACCCCGTTGATGACGCGGGAGACGGTGGCCCGGGAGACGCCGGCGACGCGGGCGACGTCCTCCAGGGTGGCGGATCGACGTGCAGCCGACCGGGTGACTTCGGTCATGGAACTCTTTATAGCATGCCGTGAGAGCGCTCTATCGAGGTTTCCCGCCGGTCACCGGCGCGCAGCCGGTGCCGGTCAGTGCTCCTTCCAGCAGATCGTGACGGTGGTGGCGACGGTGAGGGCCACCCCTGCCCGGGGACGCGGCGGCGTGCCGAAGACCGCCGGGAGGCGGCTCACGTCGACCGTCAGCACCATGCGGTCCCTGAGGGCCACCGCCGACCCGTCGCCGCGGGCGAAGGCGGCGTCCCCCAGCCCGCGCACGGTACGGCTGCCGGCCGCGGCGGCCCGCAGCCGGCCGAACCGGGATGCCGCAGTGGGGCGGTCGGGGAGTTCCTCGACGGAGAGCCGCATGCTGCGGCCGCCGCCGTAGTCATAAGCGCACCAGTACACATGGCCGTCCCAGTGCGGGGAGAGCGGGGACCGGGGGGCGGTCCCCAGGGCTCCGGCGATCTCCTCGCGGATCTCCTCCGCACAGATCATCACGGTGGCCGCGGCGGGGGACCCGGCCGGGGCGCTCCCGGGCGCGGACGCCCCGGCGGGGGTTGGCCCGGCCGAGGCGGCCCCCGCCGTCGGCGCCCCCGCGGAAGCCGCCCCGGGAACCCCGTGCGCGGGACCGCCGCCGGAGGCGCAGCCCGCCGTGGCGGCCAGGGTCAGGAGTACGGCTGCGACTGCTCTCATGGATCCGGCTCTCCGGTTGGTGGCGTCCGCGGCCGCCCTCTGTGCCAAGGACGGCCGCGGACGCGGTCTGCGGGACGGACGCGCCCTGCGGGACGGACGCGGTCCACGGGACGGTCCCGGTCCGGGGAACGGACCGGGACCGGTGGATCAGGGCAGCAGGTACTGCGCGTTGAGCGCGGCGCCCTTCTCCGGCTGGTTCTGGTCGTAGCCGCGGGCGTCGCACTGCAGGCCGCCGACGATGCAGTGGTTCACCATCGCGGCGAGCGTGGGTGCGTCCCAGGCGTTGAAGAAGTCGTAGTGGAAGGAGAAGCCGCGCCCGCTCGACAGGTGGAGCTGCGAGAGGTCGGCGTCGTTGACCGGGAAGGCCATCTTGAACTCGATCATCGGCAGTGCGACCGGGTGGTCCGCCGGGCAGACGCCGTTGACCGGGTAGGCCATGTGGCTCTTGTGGTCGGGGGTGTCCAGGTAGAGACCGTTCCAGCAGCTGGGAGCCTGGTAGCGGATCTCGGCCTGGCCGCCGGACGGACAGTTCACCGGCAGGTCGATGTTGTGGTAGCTGTCGCCGCACTCCCAGCCGGCCACCCAGCCCGGGTCGGTGGCGAACTCGTTGGCCGTGGCCGCCGGGCTGCCGACCACGAATCGCAGGCCCGGCGGGAACGGCCGCACGCTGGTGTAGTCGTTGATCGCGCTCTTGTAGTAGATGGTCTGCACCCCGACCGGGTTGATCGCGGTGCTGCCGTCGTACAGGGTCGGCATCCAGTACGCCGACCTGTCCCCGGGGGCGAGGCAGGTGGTGCCGCCCGCCTGGAGCGACGCCAGGGTGGAGCCGGCGTTGGTGGTGGTGTTGCCCATGAAGGTGTGCATATGGGACTTGCCGGCCTGCCCCGGGTAGACGATCGGGTCGTCGGGCAGGTTGTGGTTGGCCGAGCAGTTCGCCTGGAACTCGTGGAAGTAGGCGTGCGGCGGGGTGTAGGTGGACGGGATGACCCCGGTGACCTGGGGGTTCGCCAGGACGTAGCCGTCCGTGGGCAGGCTCGCCGTGCCGTATGCCTTGATCTCGTAGAGCGAGTAGCCGTAGCCGGTGGCCCGGTGGGTGGCGTAGAGGCGCAGATAGCGTCCGCTGCCGGAGACGGCGAGGTTCTGCACGCCGCCGGTGCCGGTGCCGGTGGAGTAGACGGTGGTCCAGGTGGTGGCGTCGTCGGAGGTCTGCAGCTGGAAGGCGTCGGCGTAGGCGGCCTCCCAGTCCAGCTCCACCCGGGAGACGGTGGCGCCGGCCCCGAGGTCGATCCGGATCCAGGCGGGGTCGCTCCAGGTGCTGGCCCAGCGGGTGGCGGGGTCGCCGTCGACGACGGCCCCGGCGGGGAAGTTGGCGCTCTCCATGGACGAGGCGGTGACCGGGCGGGACTGCGAGATCAGCGTCTCGGCGGCGGCCGCGTGCTGGGTGGCGGCGCCCAGGCCCAGCAGGGAGAGCAGGGTGGTGAGGGTGAGCGCCAGGGCTGTGCGGCGC
>NZ_LIQR01000595.1 GCF_001418575.1 Peterkaempfera griseoplana | reverse complement strand
GGGAGGGATCGGGCGCGGCGGAGGGTGCGCCGCGCGCGGCCGGATTCCGGGCGGGGTATTTTGTTGAGTAGCGGCACAAATGCAGAATAGGGGCGTGCCGCACACCACGACAAGCCCCGCGCAGCGGGTACCCGGCCGCGACCGGCCGGCGGTCCGGCCCGCCCTGGACCGGGGCCGCGGCCTGCTGGGGCCCGCGCTCGCGCTGATCCACTCCGGCCGGGCCCCCACCCGGTCGGTGCTCACCTCGGAACTGGCCGTCACCCGCGCCACCGCCGGGGCGATCGCCGCCGAACTGGAGGCGCTGGGCCTGGTCGCGGTGGACCCCCGTCCGTCCGGCAGCGGCCGCGGCCGCCCCTCGCACCGCCTCGCCGTCGCCCCGGGAGGCCCGGTGGTGCTGGCCGCACAGCTCCACGCGGACGGCTTCAGCGTCGCCCTGGCCGGACTCGGCGGCACGCTCGGCGAACCGGTCGACCGTCCGCTGCCCCGTACCGCCGACCCCGAGGAGGTGCTGCGCGCGGTGGCCGAGGCCGGCGCACGCCTGGTGGCCGCCTCCCCCCGGCGCTGCCTGGGCGCCGCACTGGCCGTACCGACACCCGTCACCGACTCCGGCGGCCGGGCGCTCGCCGCCATGTACCTGGACTGGCCGAGCGGCACCCCGGTACGGGACCTCTTCGCCGCCGCCGTCGCCGGGGCGCTGCCCGGACTGCCCACCGCCGTCGCCAACGACGCCAACCTGGCCGCCCTCGCCGAGCACCGCCACGGGGCCGGCTGCGGCGCCCGCCACCTGCTCTATGTCACCTCCGGTCACCGGGGTGTCGGCGGCGCGCTGGTGGTCGACGGCCGGCTGCACACCGGCAGCGACGGGCTGGCCCTGGAGGTCGGGCAGCTCACCGTCGACCCGGGCGGACGCCCCTGCCCCTGCGGCCGTCGCGGCTGCCTGGACGTCGAGGCGGACCCGCCCGCGCTGCTGGCCGCCGCCGGAGTCACCCCCGGTCCCGCCGAGCCGCTGCTGGAGGCGGCCCGGGCGGTCGTCCGGGCCGCCTCCCACGACCCGGTGGCCCGGGCCGCCGTGGACCGGGTGGTGGAGTGCCTCGGTGCCGGTCTGGCCGGGATGGTCAACATCCTCAACCCCGACCGCATCGTGCTCGGCGGCATCCATCTGGACCTGCTCGCCGCGGCGCCGGAACGGCTGCCGGCCGTGGTCGCCGAACGGTGCCTGTGGGGCCGCAGCGCCGGGGTCCCGGTCCTGCCCGCCGCCCTGGAGCGCCCCGATCTCACCGGTGCCGCCGAACTCGCCTGGCAGCCCTTCCTGGACGACCCCCAGAGCACCGCGGCCGGCTGACCCGCGCGGACCGGGCTCAGCCGAAGAGCAGCCGCCAGGTGTCGGGGCCCGGGTAGCCGTCGGCCTCGTCGCCGTGCCAGCCCTGGGCGCGCTGGAAGTCCTGGACGTTGCGCCGGTCCGCCTCCGTCCACACCGGGGTGGGGCCGATCCGGTAGTGGGCCGCGTAGCCGTGGGCCACCAGCTGCTGCCCGATGGCGAGCACCTGGTCGCCGACCGTCCCCGGGGTGAAGTCCTCGGCTCCGGGGAAGTCCTCGGCCGGCTCCTCGGCCGGGATGTCCCGCCCGGCGCCGGTGACCAGCAGCCGCCAGGTGTGCGGACCCGGCAGTCCGTCGGCCTCGGCGCCCTCCCAGCCCTGGGCCTGCTGGAAGGCGCGGGTGGCCGCGGCGTCGGCGTCGCCCCACCGGGGGCCGGGGCCGTCGGCGTAGAAGCGGCCGCCGCCGCGGGCGATCAGCATGGTGCCCAGGCTGGTCACCGAGGGGTTGTCGGCGCCGGGTCCGAAGGCGTCGGCGCCCGGGAAGGAGCTGCCGTCGGCGTCGCCGTCCACCAGGTTCCGGTAGCGGTAGGCCCGGTACTGCGAGCGGTGGGTGAAGTAGCCGTAGGGGATGGTCCGGCGCAGGGTGTGCGGCGGCGCCTGCTCGTAGCCGACATAGGCGGTGTGGGAGCGGTTCGCCCAGTGGTCGAAGAGCACCACATGGGAACCCCGCGCGGGCGCCGAGGGGTTGTGGAAGAGCAGGATGTCGCCCTCGGCCAGGTCGTCCTTGGAGATGGGCACCGCGAAGTCGGCCAGGTTGCCCGTCCAGGCGCTGGCGGCCAGGCCCCAGGCCATGGAGACGAAGCCGGAGCAGTCGGTGCGGTAGCCGTCGTGGAACCGGGAGCGGCTGTAGGGGACGCGGGAGTCGACCCACCGTGCGGCCCGGGCGACGATCTCGGTACGGGTGAGGTCCAGCGCGACGGCGGAGTGCCGGGTCCGGGCGTGGCGGCCGGTCCAGGCCACCGGGGTCGAGCGGCCGGGCAGCGCGGCAGCCCCCGGCAGGGCGGCGGCCCCCGGCAGGGCCGAGGGCGTCAAAGTGGCCGCGCCCGCCGCGGCCGCGCCCTGGGCGGCCTGCGCACCGCCGGCGGCCGCCAGTGCGCTGCCGGCCGCGGCGACGGCGACCACCGTCCGCTGCGGGGCACGGGCCGGTCCGCGGCCCGGCCTGACCAGGCGCAGCCGGCGTACGTCCCTGGCCAGCTCCACCGCGCTGCAGGCAGGGCACTCGCAGCCGACGGCTGACGGAACGTCATGGAAGATGGGCGTGGTCGACATGGTGGCTCCCCTTGTCCAGGGGGCTCACTCTAGTCAGAATCGGGCGAAGTAGTACTAATTGCCGGAGTGTGTCGCCGTACCGCCCAGGGCCCGTCCGGCACTTCGCCTCGACGGGGCGCCCCCTCCTGCCCGGTGACGGCGAGGAGGGGGAGGCGCCCCGGGTGCCGGGCGGGGAGCGGTCAGACGCGGCCCAGCAGGCCCAGTTCGGCGTCCAGCTTCTCCAGCGCCAGCAGGCGCACCCCGTCGTGCTCCTCCCCGTAGCCCCGGGTGGCGCCCTCGGTGGCCAGGATGAGGTCCAGGTAGATGCGGTAGAGGGTGAGCCGCTGCCGGGCGGACCCCTCCAGCCGCAGCGGGGCGCCGGCCGCCTCCGCGTAGCCCTCCAGCAGACCGGGGGAGTCCTCGGGTTCGGCGAAGACGGCCAGTGAGACCAGCTCGGCCACCGGGTCGCCCCAGAAGGCCCGTTCGCCGTCGATGACGCCCTCCAGCCGCCAGGAGCCGTCCGGCTGTTCCAGGACGAAGGCGTTGCCGTCCCAGAGGTCGAAGTGGACCAGCGCGGGGCGGGTCACCTCGTCCAGCACGTCGGCGTGACGGTGGATCAGGGCGCCGATGCGGTCGGGCGGGGCGGGCAGTTCGGTGTTCAGCTCGGTGGCGTCGGCCAGGACGTCGTCGATGATGGCGAGGAAGGAGGTCCGCCAGCTCTGCGACTGGGTGCGGCCGTCGCGGCGGATGTAGCCGAAGGCCGGGCCGGTGACGGTGTGCAGCCGGGCCGACGCGGCGCCCACCTGGCGGCGCACCCCGGCCAGGGCGGCGGGGGCCAGCGTTCCGGCCACCTTGTCCAGCGGGGTGCCGCGGAGCCGCTCCAGCACCAGGTACCCCTGGTCGAGGTCCACGTGCAGCAGGGCCGGCTGCGGCATGCCGCAGCCGGCGGCCTGCCGGTAGAACTGGGCCTCCGCGTACAGCAGGTCGCCCTCGTAGCGCATCAGCTTCATGTCCGCCGGGGGAGCGACCTTGAGGATCACCTCGCGGCCGTCCGTCAGGGTGACCGCGTAGACGGCGTTGAACCAGCCGTCGGTGCACTCGGTGAGACCGGCCAGTTCGGCGTCCGGACCCAGCGCGCTGTACAGCCATGCCTGGAGCTGTGTTCGCGGCGGCCGGCGCTTGGTGAGGCTCTCCATGGGTCCTGCTCCCTCCTGGTGTCCGCCATCCGTGTGCGGCGGACGTCAGGAGGGTATCGCCCCGGTATGGGAGCGCTCCCACGGTTTGCGGAATCCACCGGCGGCCGGGCTCGCGGGCCCCGGCGGCGCCCCGGTGCGGGATTCTCCGCCCGGGCCCCCGCGCCGCTCAGGAGGGCGGGGCGGCGGTGGCGGGCCGGATGCCGAACCGGCGCCACCGCGCGGGCGTACCGGCCCCCCGGGGCTCCTGGCGTGACCTGCGTGCCGGGGCGGCGGTGCCCATGCTGGCCAGCCGGTCGGCCTCGTGGCCGGGGATGCGCGGCGGTGCGCCGGCTCCGGAGTCGGCGGGCGACAGCTCGTAGGCGGCGGTGGCTGCGGCTGCCAGCAGCAGGTGGAAGTCGCTCATGGCGAGTCCTCTCTCTGAGTCATCCTTCGACTCAAAGGCTGCCAGGCTGTTGTGACATGCGTTTTGCAGGGCGGTGACCCCTTGATGGACATTCTTCTATGTCGATTGCCACCACATGAACAGGAGCCGCCCCTCCCTCCCCGGCGATGGGCGGCTCCTGTGGCGTACGGGCCCGGGCGGCCCGGCCCGGCTAGCGGGCCTCGCGGAAGAGCGCGTGCCGGCGGGCGAGGGGGTCGTACTTGCGCAGCTCCAGCCGGTCGGGGTCGTTGCGGCGGCTCTTGCGGGTCACATAGGTGTAACCCGTGCCGGCGGTGGAGCGCAGTCTGACGACCGGGCGGATCTCATTGCGGGCCATGGGGGTAGGCCTCCCTTCTCCGAAGTCCGCCCGCTTCAGCAACATGGATGTCGTTTTCATTCCTCGCCCGACGATCTCCCGCCGGGGCAGGTGGCGCCCGGCCGGACCCGGCCGCCCGAGAAGCCCCCGCGCGGTCGCACGGGGGCGGTCGGTGGCGGCGGATGCCGCGCTCCAGGGCTGAGGGAAGGCGCTCCCGGCGGCGCCGCTCCCGGGTGGGGCCGGGCGGCTGCGCCGTGCGCCGCACGCGACGCGCAGGGTGCCCGCGCCCCCGGCACCCTGCGTGCGTGTGACGGCCGTGACGGCCCCCGAGCCGTCAGCGGAGCGGTACGGCCACCGGCCGGGCCCGCCCGGGGCGTACCGGCACCCGGTGCTCGTCGTCGTCCAGGCCGCCGCCGGGCAGCACCAGGGGGGCGGTACGCAGCGGCGCGGACGGCCGCAGCGGGTCCACGGTGAGCCGCGGACGGGTGAGGATGCGCCGCACCTGCGGGGCCCGCAGCGGCTCGGGCCGGACCGGGTCGGCGCTGAGCGCGAACCAGACGACCTTCCCCGCCAGGCAGCCGTCCGGCTCCACCTGCGCGCCCCACTCCTTGCTGAGCGCCGCGACGATGGCCAGGCCTCTGCCGCTGACCTCCCACACCTCGGCCTCACGGGCGACCGGCAGGGTCGGGTCGGCGTCATGGACGGAGACGGTCAGGCAGTCGGGGGCGGCCCGCAGCCGCAGGACGCACTCCTCTCCGCCCGCGGCGTGCTGGTGGACGTTGGCGAGCAGCTCGGTCACTCCGAGCAGGGCCGAATCCACCAGCGACGTGAACTTCCAGTACCGCAGGTGCGCCGCGGTTATCCGGCGCACCGCCTCAAAGCGGCTCGGGACTGCGGTCAGCCGCAGTTCGTAAGTCCTGACCCGATCCTCCATGACGCGACGACTCCCTCCATCGGTGGGGCCGGCTGCGCGATTCGAGACGCTCGAACGCGCAGAGTGTCTGGGTCGCAACGGAACGCGATGTGGTCCAGACTCACCCCGGCGGCCCGGTTCCGCAACTTGCGCACACGCGGGCGCGATGCTGCATCCGGGAGCGCACGGCGCGAACCGGCCGGTGAGGGGCGGTGTGCGGGAGCGCATCCGGCCGTTCGGCGGACCCGGGGTGGCATAAGGGGCGCATGGAGAAGGCGTAACAGTCACTTATGGTAGTCACCTGTTACGCTGAGCGCCGATCACCCCCTGGGCGCAAGGAGGCTCGTCGGCATGGCGGACCAGCAGGAGACCCCCGGCCGGGCAGCGGCGACCCTCGACGTCGACCGTTCCGACGAGGCGTACCGCACGTGGCTCAAGGAGGCCGTGCGCAAGGTGCAGGCCGACGCCAACCGCTCCGCCGACACCCATCTGCTGCGGTTCCCGCTGCCCGAGGAGTGGGGGATCGACCTCTACCTCAAGGACGAGTCCACCCACCCCACCGGAAGCCTCAAGCACCGCCTCGCCCGCTCGCTCTTCCTGTACGGGCTGTGCAACGGCTGGATCCGCCCCGGCAAGCCCGTCATCGAGGCCTCCAGCGGCTCCACCGCCGTCTCCGAGGCGTACTTCGCGGGCCTGGTGGGTGTGCCCTTCGTCGCGGTGATGCCCCGCACCACCAGCTGCGAGAAGATCAGCCTGATCGAGTTCCAGGGCGGCACCTGTCACCTGGTCGACGACCCCCGGACGGTCTACGAGGTCTCCGCCCGGCTCGCCGAGGAGACCGGCGGCCACTACATGGACCAGTTCACCTACGCGGAACGGGCCACCGACTGGCGGGGCAACAACAACATCGCCGAGTCCGTCTACAGCCAGCTGCGCATGGAGCGCTATCCCGAGCCCGCCTGGATCGTCGCCACCGCAGGGACCGGCGGCACCTCCGCCACCATCGGCCGCTATGTCCGCTACCAGCAGTACGACACCCGCATCTGCGTCGCCGACCCGGAGAACTCCTGCTTCTTCGACGGCTGGGTGACGGGCGATCAGAACGTGCACTGCGAGCGGGGGTCGCGGATCGAGGGCATCGGCCGCCCCAGGATCGAGCCCAGCTTCGTCCCGGGCGCCATCGACCGGATGATGAAGGTCCCCGACGGAGCCTCCGTGGCCGCCGTCCGCACCCTGGAGGCGGTCCTCGGCCGCCGGGCCGGCGGATCCACCGGCACGGGGCTGTGGAGCGCCCTGCGGATCGTCGCCGAGATGCGCGCCGCAGGGCGCCGCGGCTCCCTGGTGACCCTGCTGTGCGACCCCGGCGACCGCTACCTGGACAAGTACTACTCCGACACCTGGCTCGCCGAGCAGGGCATCGACATCGCCCCCTACCGGGCGCAGCTGGACCGCTTCCTGGCCGGAGGCCCCTGGGAGGACTGACGCCGTCCGGGTCCGCCACGGGCCGCCGACCGGCGCAGCGGGCCGCCGGCCGGCGCAGCGTCAGCTTGTGGCGGCGCCCACCGCGACCCTGGCGTCCAGCCGCCGGGCCGCCTGCTGGAAGGCCCGCCCCAGCAGCGGGCGCGCCGCCCCCCACAGCCCACGCAGCGGCTGCCGGGCGTCCACCGCCGTCGTCCACTGCAGCCGCGTCCCGCCGTACGGCGACGGGGACAACCGCCACTCCTCCATCATCGCCAGCAGGCCGGGGACCCCGCTCTCCTCCACCCGGTAGACGAACCGCCGCGCCGGCTCCTGGACCAGCACCGTCTCCACAAAGCGCGTGCCGCCTGTCAGTTGCACCCGGCGGCAGCTGCCCACCCCGTGCGGCGGCTCGCCCAGGTACTCCACCAGGGACACCTGACGGAACCACTCCGGCCAGCCGGCGGGCACCTCCGTCAGCTCCCGGAACACCGCCTCCGGAGCGCCCGCCAGCACGGCGGAGAAGGACAGCCGCAGCGGGGCGCCGTCCAGGAACTCCGGTGTCTCCGGCCGCAGATGCCGTGCCATCGTGTGCCACCTCCCGCTCGGTCCGACAAGTCCTCGCCAAGCTCACCCGCCGGTGCGGCGACCCCTCGGTGTCCCGCCGCCTCCGGGCGCACCGGCCCGCGTACGGCACCCCGTCACCGCAGGACCGGCGGTGACGACCGCGTACGGCCGCGCTGTGACCTCCCCCTCGGTGCCGCAGTGCACCGCATCGGCCCCCGCG
>NZ_LIQR01000594.1 GCF_001418575.1 Peterkaempfera griseoplana | reverse complement strand
GCAGCACCGTGGTCACCCTCTCCAGCGGCGCGGCGATCGGCGGCTCCCCCATCAGCGGCGGATACGCCGGAGCCAAGGCCATGGTCCGCTTCGCCACCGCGTACGCCGCCGAGGAGTCCCGGCGTGCCGGACTCGGCATCCGGTTTGCCTCCCTGCTCCCCACCCTCACCCCCGCCACCGACCTGGGATTGGGCGCGGTCACCGGCTATGCGGCACGGGCCGGTGTCGACGTGGAGACCCACCTCTCCCGCCTCGGCCCCGTGCTCACCCCCGACCAGGTCGGCGCCGCCGTCCTGGAGCTGGCCGCCACCGCCGAACCGCACCCCGCCTACCGGCTGGGACCCGACGGGCTCAGCCCGCTGGGGTGAGGACGAGGGGCCCGCACCCGCAGCGGGCGACCCGGCCGCCACCCGGTAGAAAGGCGGCCATGGAACTCACCCAGATCCGCCTGCTGGTGTCCGACTTCCCCGCCGTCTACCGCTTCTACCGGGACGTGCTCGGCCTCAAGCCGCAGTTCGAGGCCGAGCAGGGCCCCTACGCCAAGCTGAGCCCCGACACCGGGAACGGCGCGGTGGCCCTCCAGGACCGGGCGCAGGCCGCAGCCGTACTGGAGCAGCTCGCGCGGCAGGCCGAGGGGTACCGCGCCCTGGTCGTCCTGCGGGTGGACGACCTGGACGCCGCCCACACCGAACTCCTCGGCCGGGGAGCCGAGTTCACCCGGGACCCCGCACCCATGGGCGACCGGATGCGGGTCGCCCACCTTCAGGACCCCGAAGGGAACCTGGTCGAGCTGCAGGAGTGGCTGGCACCGCGCGGCGCCTCCGCATAGCGCGGGCCGCACCGTCGCCCCCGCCCGTCACGGCGGGGGCAACGCGCGGCACAGCGCACCCAGCGCCTCCGCGAACGCCCGGTCGGACGGCGCGGAGTACCCCACCACCAGCCCGTCGACCACCGGTGAGACCGCGTCGGGGTGGCGGTAGCCGGCCAGTCCCTCCAGCGCCAGGCCCTGCCAGGCGGCGGCCCGGACCGCCGACCGCTCGGTGCCCGGCGGCAGCCGCAGCACGGCGTGCAGCCCCGCGGCGACACCGCTGAGCCCGATGTGCGGCGCCTGCTCCGCCAGTACGGACGCCAGCAGACGGCGACGGCCCCGATAGCGCTGCCGCATCCGCCGGACGTGGCGGTCGTAGCCGCCGGACTCGATGAAGTCGGCGAGCGTGAGCTGCTCCAGAGCGCCGGCGTACGGCTCCCGCTCCCCCTTGGCGGCGAGCACCTCGTCCCCTCCGCAGGCGTCGGCGACGAGGTGTACGCACGGGCCGCCGAGCACTTCGCGGAGGAGGAGCTCGCCCGGCTGCTCGCGCTGATCACCACCATCAACACCTGGAACCGGATCGCCCTCGCCACCCGCAGGACCCCGGGGACCGATCAGCGCGCGATATCGCGTTGATCCGGCCCCCGGCCGCTGCGACCATGAGGGCCGCCCACCGCCCACCGCACTGCGAGGTGCCATGACCGTCGACCTCTTCCCCCCGTCGCTGCCCGTGCTGACGACCCTCGGCGGCAGCGACAGCGGACGGGACTGGCTCACCGCGCTGCCCGCCCTGGTCGAGGAGCTGCGCGACCTCTGGTCGCTGCGGCTGGGGGCGCCGTTCCTCGGCGGCAGCTGCGCCTGGGTGGCCCCGGCGGAACTGCCCGACGGGAGGCGGGCCGTCCTCAAGGTGAGCTGGCCGCATCCGGAGGCGGTGGGCGAGGCCGAGGCGCTCCGGCTGTGGGACGGGCACGGCGCCGTCCGGGTGCTGGCTCACGACGCCGGGCGCTGTGCGCTGCTTCTGGAGCGCTGCGATCCCGGCACCGAACTGCGGGCCGCACAGCAGTTGGGCGCCGAGCAGCGGCTGCTGCTCGGCGCCGAGGTGCTCGGTCGGCTGTGGACCGCCGACCCGGCGCTCGCCACCGGCCTGGAGCCGCTGGAGGCGGTCGCCGCCTGCTGGGCCGACACGGCGGAGGAGCGGATGGCCCGGCTGCGGCCGGACTTCGATCCGGGTCTGGTGGCCCACGGGGTGCGGCTGTTGCGTGAGCTCCCTGCCTCGGCCGTGCGGCGGGTCGTCCTGCACGGCGACTTCAACCCGGGCAATGTGCTGCTCTCCGGGCGCGGCCCCTGGCTGGCGATCGACGCCAAGCCGATGACCGGCGATCCGGCGTACGACCCCTCGCCGCTGCTGGCGCAGCTCGACGACCCGTTCGCGCACCCCGATCCGCGGCGGGTGCTCTCCCGGCGGCTGGCGTTGCTGGCCGATGCCCTGGGCGAGGACGCCCGGCGGCTGGCGGCCTGGGCGCTGGCCCGCCAGGTGGAGTCCGCGCTCTGGGCCCTGGACGAGGGCCGTACGGACGTCGGGTCGATGGACCGGGCCCCGCTGCTGGCGGAGCTGGCCGGGCTCTGACCCGTCCCCGGCCGCCCGTGGTCCGGGGACGGGGGGCCGAAAGCGCGGATGCCCGCCGGACGGGGGCGTCCGGCGGGCACGGCGTGGAGTGGCTGCGGATCAGACCTGCTCGGCCTTCTCCAGGGCGGAGCAGCAGGTGTCGACGATCAGCCGGGTGACGACATAGGGGTCGACGTTGGCGTTGGGCCGGCGGTCCTCGATGTAGCCCTTCTTCTCGATTTCCACCTGCCACGGGATGCGGACCGAGGCGCCGCGGTCGGAGACGCCGTAGCTGTACTCGTTCCACGGGGCGGTCTCGTGCAGACCGGTCAGGCGGCTCTCGATGCCGAAGCCGTACTCCTTGACGTGCTCCATCGGCTTGCCCTCGGCGCCGAGCGCCTCGCAGGCGGTGATGATGGGGTCGTAGCCCTCACGCATCGCCCGGGTGGAGAAGTTGGTGTGGGCACCGGCACCGTTCCAGTCGCCCTTGGCCGGCTTGGCGTCCAGAGTGGCGGAGATGCCGAAGTCCTCGGCGGTGCGGTAGAGCAGCCAGCGGGCCACCCACATCTGGTCGGAGACCTCCAGCGGGGAGAGCGGGCCGACCTGGAACTCCCACTGGCCGGGCATGACCTCGGCGTTGATGCCCGAGATGCCGAGGCCGGCCTCGAGGCAGTTGTCGAGGTGCTTCTCGACGATCTCGCGGCCGAAGATCTCGTCGGCACCGACACCGCAGTAGTAGCCGCCCTGGGGCGCCGGGAAGCCGTTCTCGGGGAAGCCGAGCGGACGGCTGCCGTCGAAGAAGGTGTACTCCTGCTCGATGCCGAAGATCGGCTCCTGGCCGGCGAACCGCTCGGCGACCGGGCGGAGCAGCGCACGGGTGTTGGTCTCGTGCGGGGTGCCGTCGGTGTTGTAGACCTCGCAGAGGACCAGCTTGTGGTCGCCGCCGCGGATCGGGTCGGGGCAGGAGAAGACCGGCTTGAGCACGCGGTCCGACGCGTGGCCCTCGGCCTGGTTGGTGCTGGAACCGTCGAAGCCCCAGTCGGGCAGCTCGGCACCGTCAGCAAGGATCTTGGTCTTGGAGCGCAGCTTGGCGGTCGGCTGGGTGCCGTCGATCCAGATGTACTCGGCCTTGTAGCTCACTGGCGGAATCCTCGCGGGGTGGGGTGGGAGGGGTGCACCCGGAGCATTGCAAGGTGCCATTTCCCGGTTGTTCCTCCAATGTGAACACCATGTGAACCGACTTGAGACGGCCACCCGGGTACCCTCCGGCCCACAGCCCGCGAGGGCCTGTTATGGGGAGCCTCCTACACCGAGCCCCGCCTGCGGCGCACCACCAGCAGTGCCCCGGCACCGACGACCACCAGCACCGCGGCGCCCCCCAGCAGCAGCGGACTGACCGAGCCGCCGGTCTCCGCAAGATCGGCATCGGTGGTCCGCGGCGCGTTGGGCGCCGCGGAGGCGGACGCGGACGGCGCGGCGGAACCGGACGGCGCCGCGGACGAGGGAGCGGTGGCCGGCGCCGACGCGGTGGCCGGAGGCTGCGCGGACGGGGCGGTGGTCGTGGTGGAGGTGTCCGCCGCACCGGGCCTGACGCAGCTCACCGAGGCCACCGTGACCCGGCCGGCCACCCTGGCGACGTTCAGCTTCAGCGGGTTCACCGTGACGTCCAGCTCCAGCGCGGTCGCGGCCGCGGTGGTGGACGTGACGGCCCTGCGGGACAGCTCGGCCGAGACCACGCCGACACCCGGCACGGCGACCCGGGTCGGACCGGCGGCGGTCAGGGTGACCCGGCGGCCCAGCACCCGCAGGGTGCCCAGTACGTCGGCCTCGGCGGTGGGACGCCCGTCCACCGGGCAGTCGACCGCGGCGGTGACCGCCTCCAGGCCCAGCAGCGCGGTGAGCGGCAGTCCGGGCACATGCACATCGGCGCCCACCAGCCGCACCGAGGCCCTGGCGCCCTTGCGGTCCACGGTGGCGCGGGCGGTGCCCAGCTGCGCCTTGACCAGGGTGATCGGGGCCCCCTGGGCCACCCCGTCGACCCGGGCGGTGAGCATGGTGCCGCCCCCCTGTCCGGGAGCGCTCACCTTGTTGAGGGAGACGTCCACCGGCACGTCGACGGTGCGGTTCAGCAGGCCGACGTCCAGCCGCACCTCGGCGGCGGTCGCGGTGGCCCGGCCGCTCCCGGCGGCATGGGCGGGCCCGGCTGCCTGGGCGGCGGCCGGCAGCCCCGCGACGACCAGACCGGCGGCGGCCACGGCGACGGCACCCGGTCGCAGCCCGGATATGGCGGAGAAGACGGAAGACACGAGGAAACTCCCACACACGGCGGACGGAATCCCCCGGCCGATGGGCATCACACCACGCTCGGGGGTGGAGCCATCCTGTCGAACAGATCGTCACTCGGTAGGCACAGAGGGTGAGTTCACTCTTACGAGTGATTCAACCTCAGGAGTGAACTTCCGTCACGAAACGCTTCTCCCCCGAGCGCCCACGGCCTGCCTGCCGGCCGGCGCGGAGGGTCGGTGCGGTTCGGCAGCGGTCTCCCCGGTCAGCCGCGGAGCGCGGAGGCGAGGACGGCGGGCAGCTTGGCGAGGGCGGGTGCGGTGGTGAAGCGGGTGAGGCGCTGGAGGGTGGTGCGTGCGGTGCGGTTGGTGACGAAGTACGGCGGTCGGGGCGAGAGCGACGGGGAGCCGGTGAACAGGCCGCGGGGGGCCGGGGCGAAGGGGGCCCGGAGCACGGTCTTCTCGATGTCCTCGATCATGAAGGCGTTGTTGACGAAGCCGATGCCGCTGCCGATGGCCTGTCGGGTGTGGCCGGGGTGGGCGCCCCAGGGGGTGTAGCCGAGGAGGAAGCCGAGGGCCGACCAGGTGTTGATGCCGACGGTGCCGTAGCGCAGATCGGCGACGGCCGACTCGACTGCGGCGGGATGGGCCCTCTCGGTACGGGGATGGACCACGAGGGTCGCGCCGAGGGTGCCGGGAAGGGTGCTGTTGGCGAAGTCGACGGCGTGGCGCAGGAATGCGGCCGGGGTGTCGCCGGGCAGGCGTACGACGCCCAGTGCGCTGGCGAAGACCTCGCCGGTGATCAGTACGTCGTCGTGGTCGGTGACGTCCGGGACCAGGAGTCGGCAGCCGTCGGCGTGGCGCTCGGCCCCCGGGTGCGCCCGGAGTACGGCGGTCAGCCGCTGCCGGGCGCCGGGGTAGTAGTCGGTGCGGGCGGGCAGGGCGCGCAGGACGTCGCGGATCTCGTCGAGGAGCCGCTCGGTGCCGTCCCAGGTGCGGGGCAGCACCAGTATCTGGCTGGCGATGCAGTTGTGGCCGGAGTTGTTCATCTTGCTGGTGACGATGTGTTCGGCCTGGAAGCGGAAGTCGGCCGCGCTCCAGCGGCCCGGGACCACGATGCAGGGACTGACGCCGCCCAGTTCGCTGGTGAAGGGCTTGTCGACCAGCGGGGTGTCGTCACGGCGGCGCTGGGCGGCCCGGTCGTCCGCGCCCCAGACGATGGCGTCGTGGGTACGGTCGCTGCCGGTGATGTGAAGGGCGTCCACGCTGTCGTGGGTGGTGAGGTAGGTGCCTTCGGCGGCGCCCCCGTCGACGAACCGCACCCAGCCGCGTTCGAGGTACTCGGCGAAGATCCGCTCGAAGTGGGGGCGCAGATAGGCGTTGACCGGGTTCATCTTGGCGACGACGACCCGGCCCTCGCTGTACAGCTGGTGCAGGATGTCGACGGCGGTCATCGCGGCGACGTTGCCCGCTCCCAGCACCAGCGCCACACCGGCGGGCCGGGCGTGGCCGCGGTACTGGCCGGCCGCCCGGTCCCGCACCTGGTCGGCGCCGACCCCGGGCCGGATCCTGACCTGGGCCGAGAAGCCGCTCAGCAGCAGTGTGTCCCAGCCGGTGACGGGGAAGACGTCGACCCTGGTGCGGCCGCCGGCCTCGTGCACCGCGCCCGGTGGCAGCGGTTCGCGGCCGGCGGCGAGGCGGCGCAGGACGTGCAGACGGGCGCTGATGTTCTGGGCCAGCGCCCAGGGGCCGCCGGCCCAGTCCTCCGCGGCCCAGGGGGAGTCGGGGCCGTAGCCCTTGGCGGCGGCGCCGGCCGCGGCCAGCTCGGCGGCGCCGTCCCGGATCCGCGGCATCAGCCGCTCCAGCAGGCCGATGCGCTCGGCGAGCGGGGCCTCAGCCCAGGACCGGGCGCCGTCACGCAACTCGCCGAGCACCCGGTCGAGGGCAGCGGTGTCGATGGTGGTGCTGTTCACGTCACTCCTTGGCGGGGCGGACGGAGGAAGTCGCGGGGGAGGTCATGCGGCCAGGCCGTGGGCGTCGCGGGCGGGGTCGATCAGGGTGAACGCGGCAGCACCGCAGACCAGGAGCAGCGCCCCCGTGAGCAGCACGGCGTGCTGGTATCCGGCGGTGCCCTGGGTGTCGACCAGACGGCCCGTCAGGGTGGGGGCGATCAGTCCGGCGGTGGTCACCACCGCGCTCATCAGGCCCAGGGCTCCGCCCCGGCGCCGGGCGGGCACCAGCTCGGCGACGGAGGTCACCGAGATGCTCGACATCACCCCGCAGAGACCGAACCCGACCAGCAGCAGCAGTACGGCCACCGGGCCCCGCGGACGTCCGGGCAGCGCCAGGCAGGCCAGCGCGCAGACGATCAGCGTGATGCCACCGACCCTGGCGCGGGCCCAGCGGCTGCTCACCCCCCGGCGCATCAGCCACCCGGTGAGTACGGCCTGCCCGAGCATGGTGAAGGCGTTGACCGCCCAGATCACGGCGACCAGGTCGGCCGAGACGGTGGTGGAGTAGCCCAGGCCGTCGTGCAGGTAGGAGGGCATCCACACCAGCGCCAGGGCGATCACCCAGTAGGTGCCGAAGTAGGCGACGGCGGCGCCGGCCCAGGTGCGGGTGGCGAGGATGCGGCGGTAGGAGGGGGC
>NZ_LIQR01000593.1 GCF_001418575.1 Peterkaempfera griseoplana | reverse complement strand
CTCCCCGGAATCTCTCAGGCATCCGTACCGGACAGGCGAGGTCACTCTGGAAAGCAGGGGCGGGCGCGGCCGGCGAGGAAGCCGGCGGCGGGCCCCTCACCGACGGTGCAAGCCGGCGGGCGCGGGCGCGGGGCACTCCCCGGGTGCGGGCGTGCCGGTGAAGCTCTCAGGTTCCGATGACAGAGGGGGAGGCCGTCCGGGTGAGCACGCCCGGGCCGCCGGCCCCGTGGGACGGCGTCCCGTTTGTGCGAGCCCCCACCGGTCCGTGACCAGGAGGCCTCAAGCGCCATGAATGCCGACCAGACGATAGGGCGCCGCCGCGCCGCGACCGCGGCCAGCCTTGCCCAGCTGGAGCAGGCCAGCCCCTTCGAGAACCGCCATATCGGCCCGGACCGGGCCGAGCAGGACAAGATGCTGGCCCACGTCGGCTTCGGCTCGCTGGACGAGCTGACCGCCGCGGCCGTCCCCGAGGCCATCCGCAGCCTGCAGGGGCTGGACCTGCCCGGGGCGCGCTCGGAGTCCCAGGTGCTGGCGGAGCTGCGTGAACTGGCCGGGCGCAACCGGGTGCTGGCGCCGATGATCGGGCTCGGCTACCACGGCACCTTCACCCCGCCGGTGATCCTGCGCAATGTGCTGGAGAACCCCGCCTGGTACACGGCCTACACCCCCTACCAGCCGGAGATCTCGCAGGGCCGGCTGGAGGCGCTGCTGAACTTCCAGACCGTCGTCGCCGACCTCACCGGCCTGCCGACCTCCGGGGCGTCGCTGCTGGACGAGGGCACCGCCGCGGCCGAGGCCATGGCGCTGTCCCGCCGGATGGGCAAGGTGAAGAACGGCGTCTTCCTGGTCGACGCGGACGCGCTGCCGCAGACCGTCGCCGTGATCGAGACCCGCGCCGAGCCCACCGGCGTCGAGGTGGTCGTCGCCGACCTGTCCGCGGGCATCCCCGCGGAGGCCGCCGAGCGCGGTGTCTTCGGTGTGCTGCTGCAGTACCCGGGAGCCTCGGGCGCGGTCCGCGACCTGGCCCCCGTGATCGAGCAGGCCCACGGGCTGGGCGCGGTGGTCACCGTCGCCGCCGACCTGCTGGCGCTCACCCTGCTGACCTCCCCGGGCGAGCTGGGCGCCGACATCGCGGTGGGCACCACCCAGCGCTTCGGTGTCCCCATGGGCTTCGGCGGCCCCCACGCGGGCTACATGGCGGTCCGCGCCGAGTACGCCCGCAGCCTGCCCGGCCGCCTGGTCGGCGTCTCGGTCGACGCCGACGGCGACCGCGCCTACCGGCTGGCCCTGCAGACCCGTGAGCAGCACATCCGCCGGGAGAAGGCCACCAGCAACATCTGCACCGCGCAGGTGCTGCTCGCCGTGATGGCGTCGATGTACGCGGTCTACCACGGCCCCGACGGCCTGGCCGACATCGCCCGCCGCACCCACCGCTATGCCGCGGTGCTGGCCGAGGGGCTGCGGGCCGGCGGTGTGGAGGTGGTGCACGGGGCGTTCTTCGACACCGTGACCGCCCGGGTCCCCGGCCGTGCGGCCGAGGTGGTCGCCGCGGCCCGCGAGGGCGGGGTCAACCTGCGGCTGGTCGACGCCGACCTGGTCGGCATCGCCTGCGACGAGACCACCGGCCGTGAGCAGCTGGCCGCGGTGTGGGCGGCCTTCGGCGTGACGGCCGGCGACCCCGACGCCCTGGACGAGGCCGCGGGGGAGGTGCTGCCGGCGGCGCTGCTGCGCACCGACGAGTACCTGACCCACCCGGTCTTCCACAGCCACCGCTCGGAGACCGGCATGCTGCGCTACCTGCGGCGGCTGGCGGACCGTGACTACGCGCTGGACCGCGGCATGATCCCGCTGGGTTCGTGCACCATGAAGCTCAACGCCACCACCGAGATGGAGCCGATCACCTGGCCGGAGTTCGGCCAGATCCACCCCTTCGCCCCGGTGGAGCAGGCGGACGGCTATCTCACCCTGATCCGGGAGCTGGAGCAGCGGCTGGCGGAGGTCACCGGCTACGACGCGGTCTCCCTGCAGCCCAACGCGGGCTCCCAGGGCGAGCTGGCCGGCCTGCTGGCGGTGCGCGCGTACCACCGTGCCAACGGGCAGCAGCAGCGCGACGTCTGCCTGATCCCGTCGTCGGCGCACGGCACCAACGCCGCCTCCGCGGTGATGGCGGGCATGCGGGTGGTGGTGGTGAAGACCGGTGCGGACGGCGACGTGGACGTGGCCGACCTGCACGCCAAGATCGAGCAGCACCGCGACGCGCTGGCGGTGCTGATGGTCACCTACCCCTCCACGCACGGCGTCTTCGAGGACAACATCACCGACATCTGCGCCACCGTGCACGACGCCGGCGGCCAGGTGTACGTGGACGGTGCCAACCTCAACGCGCTGGTGGGCCTGGCCAAGCCGGGCCGGTTCGGCGCGGACGTCTCGCACCTGAACCTGCACAAGACCTTCTGCATCCCGCACGGCGGCGGCGGCCCCGGGGTGGGGCCGGTGGCGGTGCGCGCCCATCTGGCGCCGTACCTGCCCAACCACCCGCTGCAGCCGCAGGCCGGTCCGGAGACCGGGGTCGGCCCGATCTCGGCGGCACCGTGGGGCTCCGCGGCGATCCTGCCGATCTCCTGGGCCTATGTGCGGCTGATGGGCGGCGAGGGGCTGCGCCGGGCGACCCAGGTCGCGGTGCTGAGCGCCAACTACGTCGCCAAGCGGCTCGCCCCGTACTTCCCGGTGCTCTACACCGGTCCGGGCGGCCTGGTGGCGCACGAGTGCATCATCGACCTGCGGCCGCTGACCAAGGCGACCGGGGTGTCCGTGGACGATGTGGCCAAGCGCCTGATCGACTACGGCTTCCACGCGCCGACCATGTCGTTCCCGGTGGCGGGGACGCTGATGATCGAGCCCACCGAGAGCGAGGACCTGGTCGAGCTGGACCGGTTCTGCGAGGCGATGATCGCCATCCGTGGGGAGATCGAGAAGGTCGGCGCGGGCGAGTGGCCGGCCGACGACAACCCGCTGCGCAATGCCCCGCACACCGCGGCGGCGCTGACCGGTGAGTGGGCGCACCCGTACGGGCGTCAGGAGGCGGTCTTCCCGCAGGGGGTCAACCCGGCGGACAAGTACTGGCCGCCGGTGCGCAGGATCGACGGCGCCTTCGGTGACCGCAACCTGGTCTGCTCCTGCCCGCCGCTGGACTCCTACGGGGTCTGAGCCGGGACGGCGCACGAGGTGTGCCGGGGGCGTGGGGAACCGCAAGGGGGCCCGCCGCATCGGCGGCGGGCCGTCCGGCGGCCCCCACGCCCGGGCCGGGGGGCGGGGCGACCCGCCCCCCGGCCCGTTCCGGGTGGCTCAGGCCGCGCCGACGGCGGCGAGCGAGCGGTGAGGCGCGATCACCCGGCCGTCGGGGAGGAGCTCACCGGTGTCGTCGAAGAGCAGGACGCCGTTGCACAGCAGGCTCCACCCCTGCTCGGGGTGGCAGGCCACGGGTCGGGCCGCCTCGCGGTCCGCAGAGTCGGCCGACGGGCACTCGGGTCGGTGCTGGCACATGGTCGTACCCTCGCTTCGCAGGTTTCCGGTCACTGCGCGGAGGTTCGCCGCCAGGTGCCGGGAATCACTCTCCCGGCGAGGTGTGAGCCGTCCGCTCACGGGGTAGGACAACTGGCCTTCCGCGCTGGTTCCCAGTGTCTGCATCCGGAGACCGTCCCGCAGCCGTTTGGTGACATGCACCACAGTGCGGCCCCCTGAGATCACCCGTTCGGATGCCCTGGGCGCGCGCCGCCCACCGTTCCGGGCCATACGGCCATCGCCCGTGCGGACCATGCCGGTCCCCGGTGCCATCGCCCCGTGGGGGTGTCCCTCACCGTCCCGCGACGGTGAGGGCGTCCGGGTCTGCGGGAGGCACCCCGGTCGCGCCCTGCACGGGCGGGGAGACCGCCCGGCGGAACAGGCGCAGCAACTCCCCGGCCGGGTAGACGCGGTGCGCCGCGATGCCCAGCGGAGCCGGGGCCAGCGGTATCAGCAGATCGGTGCCGCCGGGCCGCAGGGCGTGCAGCCACAGGGCGGCGGTGTACAGCGACGGCACGGACAGCAGCCGCGGTTCGTGGGGTCCGGCCGCGCCGGCGGCGGCGCGGCGGGCCTGCTGCAGTGCGCGCAGCGTCGCCACCAGGTACGGCCCCTCGGCGAAGTGCGAGAAGGCGTGGCCGTCCGCCGTCTCCTGGGTCTCCGCCGCGGCGACCACCTCGTCCCCGCAGCTGATCAGGAACCGCCAGCCGGTGCGGGGTGCGTTCGCCAGCGCCACGCCGGGCCGCAGCAGGTGCACGGCCAGGGGGTGCTGGGGCACCGGTGGATGCGCCGGGTCGGGCGTCCGCAGCGCCGGGGTGGTGACATGGCGCAGCGCGGTGGGGGAGACCAGGGCGGTGAGGACGGAGCGCAGCGCTCCGTCGGGCGGCTGGGGGAGCTGCAGGGTCATGTGGGTCGCCTCTCCGGTAGAGATCGGCGTGCAGTCGCTGAGCGGGGGTTGCCGTTCGGTGCCGGGTGAGCAGCGGTGCGCGGGCGGCGGCGGGCGGGGCCTGGG
>NZ_LIQR01000592.1 GCF_001418575.1 Peterkaempfera griseoplana | reverse complement strand
CCGGCACCCGGCCCGGCGGCCCGCACCCGCGAGGCGGTGCGCCGCCGGGCGGAGCCGCGCGCTGCCGTCACACGTTGGGGGGAGGCCCGTCGAGCGGGCGTCCGACGACGCCGGGCCGCCGCTGCCAGGGATGCGGACCGGTCGGCGGCCGGTACTCCACGCCCAGCGCGTCCAGCCGCGCCAGGTGCCCCGCCAGCCGCTGCTGGAAGCCCGGCAGGTCGCGCTCGCCCGGATCGGCGGGCAGCTGCGACCAGGCGACCTCGGCGAACGCCGCCAGCCGGGGGAAGAGCCGGTAGTCGACCTCCCGCGGGCCCTCGGCCATCTCGGTCCACAGATTGGCCTGGGTGCCGATCACATGCCGGGCGGCCTCGGGGTCCTCGCGCAGCTGCGGCGGGACGGGCTCGAAGCGGTAGACGTCGGCGACGGTGCGCACATAGCCGACCGGGACGGGCTCGTCGTCGCCCTCGGCCTGCCGGTGGTCCAGATAGACCTGCTGCTCGGGGCACATCACCACGTCGTGTCCGGCGCGGGCGGCCGCCACCCCGCCCGCGTAGCCGCGCCAGGACGACACCACGGCGCCCTCCGCCAGGCCCCCTTCGAGGATCTCGTCCCAGCCGGTCAGCCGGCGGCCCCGGGCGGCCAGCCAGCGGTCGAAGTGCCGGACGAACCAGCTCTGCAGCTCGTCCTCGTCCGCCAGGCCCAGTTGGCGCATCCGCGCCTGGGCCGCCGGGCTGGCCCGCCACTGGTCCTTGGGGCACTCGTCGCCGCCGAGGTGCACGAAGGGGGACGGAAAGATCTCCAGGACCTCCTCCAGCACCTCCTCGTAGAAGCGCAGGGTGGCGTCCTCGACATTGAGCACGTTGGAATTGACGCCCCAGTCGGTCCAGGTGCGCAGTGCGGCGGTGTCCACCACGTCGTGGTTGCCGAGCTCGGGATAGGCGGCGATGGCGGCCTGGGAGTGGCCGGGGATGTCGATCTCGGGGACGACGGTGATCTGCCGCTCGGCGGCGTACGCGACGATCTCGCGCAGGTCGTCCTGGGTGTACCAGCCGCCGTGCGGCCGGTCGTCGCGGCGGCCCCCGGTGCGGAAGCCCACCATGGACCGCTCGCGCCAGCCGCCGACCTCGGTGAGCCGGGGGTGGCGGCGGATCTCGATCCGCCAGCCCTGGTCGTCGGTGAGGTGCAGATGCAGCACATTGAGCTTGTGCGCGGCCATCAGGTCCACGTACCGCAGGACCTCGTGCTTGGGCAGGAAGTGCCGGGCCACGTCCAGCAGCAGGCCGCGCCAGGAGAAACGGGGCGCGTCCTGGATCTGGCAGACCGGGAGGGTCCAGCTGCGCCCGGCCAGCGGTGCCCGTCGGTAGGCGTCCGGTCCCAGCAGCTGGCGCAGGGTCTGGGCACCCCAGAAGACACCGGCGGGGCCGCCGCCGAAGACGTCCGCGCCATTGGGCGAGACCCGGATCTGGTAGCCCTCGGGGCCCAGCTCCTCGGTCACCAGGGGGTGCACCGCCAGCCGGACGGCATGGCCGTCCAGCTGTTCCTGCCCCTCCGCCTGCTGCTGCGGGGCGAGACGGAAGCCGGTGGCGGCGGACAGCTCGGCGCGCAGCCACCGCTCGGCCTGCTCGGCTCCGGGGCCGGCGCACAGCGCGGTGTCCGGTCCGAGGACGATGCACTTGCCGTCCCCGTAACGATGGGCGTCCAGCGGGGCAGGTACCAGATCCATGAGGATCATCCTGCCCCGCCGTATGCGATCGGCACAGGACAGCCGGCGGCCGTCAGGCCTTGCCGCCGCCCTTGCCGCTCTTGTCCTTGTCGCCGCCGCCGAGCGGCATGGACTCGAAGATCTCCTTGCACATGGGGCAGACCGGGTACTTCTTGGGGTCGCGACCCGGCACCCACACCTTGCCGCAGAGTGCGACCACCGGCGAACCGGAGAGCGCACTCTCCATGATCTTGTCCTTCTGGACGTAGTGCGCAAAGCGCTCGTGGTCGCCGTCCCCGTTGGACACCTGGGGGGTCGGCTCGACGAGAGTGCCGGTGCCGTGACCGCGCTCGGGCTCGAGAGTGCTCATACGACCCAAGTCTAGGCGCCCCACCCCCGGTCGCCGCCAGGCCCGGCGGCACCGCGGCGGACTCAGTTCATCGTCGGGTCGTCCGGATAGGTGGCCATCATGGCCAGCTCGCCGCGCTGGCGGCGCAGCACCGAGCGCCAGAGCTGGTCCGGATCGGGGCAGGAGACGTCGCCGGGCTCGCACTCCACCACGTACCAGGCGCCCTCGATCAGCTCGTCCTCCAGCTGCCCGGGCGACCAGCCGGCGTAACCGGCGAAGACCCGCAGCGAGCCCAGCTCGGCGGCCAGCAGCTCGGGCGGGGCCTCCAGGTCCACCAGGCCGATGGCGCCGTGCACCCGCCGCCAGCCCAGCGGGTCCTCGGCCGCGGGCTCCCCGGGCACCACCGCCAGGGCGAGGGCGGAGTCCAGCGCGACCGGGCCGCCCTGGAAGACCACGGACGGATCGCCCGCGAGGTCCGCCCACGGCGCCAGCACCGCGGAGACGTCCACCGCGGTGGGCCGGTTGAGCACAACCCCCAGCGACCCCTCCTCGTCGTGGTCGAGGAGGAGCACCACGGCGCGCTCGAAGTTGGGGTCGGTCAGCGCGGGCGTCGCTACGAGCAGCCGTCCGGTGAGCGAGGAGACCTCGGTCATGGAGGACATGATCCCGCATGTGCGGGCCGCACGGGTAGCCGACGCGGCCGGGGGTAGACGCCGCCGGACGACCCGACCGAGGGAGCCCACAGGTGACATACATCACACCGGATCCGCCGACCAGCGGGGTTTCAACCACCCCTTGGACCCTTCACGCCACCAGGGAACCACCGGACGGACCATTACCATCTTCATCGTGCGGAGGGCTTCCGGCGCTTCGGCACGTCCCCCAGCCCTCCTCCCCCGTACGAGCATCACCCCGCACCGACCGCACACCCGGGAATGCGAGAGACATGACCGACGACGTCCTGCTTGTCCACGGCGGCACCCCGCTCGAGGGCGAGATCCGAGTCCGAGGCGCGAAGAACCTCGTGCCCAAGGCCATGGTCGCTGCGCTGCTCGGCCATGAGCCCAGCCGGCTGCGCAACGTCCCGGACATCCGCGACGTCAAGGTCGTCCGCGGCCTGCTCCAGCTGCACGGCGTCACCGTGCGCCCGGGCGAGGAGGAGGGCGAGCTGGTCCTCGACCCCTCGCACGTGGAGAGCGCCAACGTCGCGGACATCGACGCCCACGCCGGCTCCTCGCGGATCCCCATCCTCTTCTGCGGCCCGCTGCTGCACCGGCTGGGCCACGCCTTCATCCCCGGTCTGGGCGGCTGCCACATCGGCGACCGGCCGGTCGACTTCCACCTCGACGTGCTGCGCCAGTTCGGCGCGGTGGTGGACAAGAACGCCGAGGGCCTCTACCTCACCGCCCCGCAGCGGCTGCGCGGCACCAAGATCACGCTGCCCTACCCCTCGGTCGGCGCGACCGAGCAGGTGCTGCTCACCGCGGTCCTGGCGGAGGGCGTCACCGAGCTGACCAACGCCGCCATCGAGCCCGAGATCGTCGACCTCATCTGCGTGCTGCAGAAGATGGGCGCCATCATCTCCATGGGCACCGACCGCACCATCCTGATCACCGGCGTCGACCGGCTCGGCGGCTACAACCACCGCGCGCTGCCGGACCGCCTGGAGTCCGCCTCCTGGGCCTGCGCCGCCCTCGCCACCCACGGCAACATCTATGTCCGCGGCGCCCGCCAGCTGGAGATGATGACCTTCCTCAACACCTTCCGGAAGGTCGGCGGCGCCTTCGAGGTGGACGACGAGGGCATCCGNNCGTCCACCCCGGTTTCCAGACCGACTGGCAGCAGCCGCTGGTGGTCGCCCTCACCCAGGCCACCGGCCTGTCCATCGTCCATGAGACGGTGTACGAGTCGCGGCTGGGCTTCACCTCCGCGCTCAACCAGATGGGCGCCCACATCCAGCTCTACCGCGAGTGCCTGGGCGGCACCCCCTGCCGCTTCGGCCGCCGCAACTTCCAGCACTCCGCGGTGGTCTCCGGGCCCAGCAAGCTCCAGGGCGCCGACCTGGTCATCCCCGACCTGCGCGGCGGGTTCTCGTACCTGATCGCCGCGCTCGCCGCCCAGGGCACCTCCACGGTCCACGGCATCGACCTGATCAACCGCGGCTACGAGAACTTCATGGACAAGCTGCGGGCCCTCGGCGCCAGCATCGAGCTGCCCGAGCCGGCCGCCGCCGCGGCCTCCTGACCCCGCAGCAGCC
>NZ_LIQR01000591.1 GCF_001418575.1 Peterkaempfera griseoplana | reverse complement strand
CAGCTCCGGCGGGCCCGCCGGGTCGCCGATGCGCAGCTCCTCCTCGCCGGACCCGGTGAGCAGCCGCACCCCCGGCACCCCGGGCGCCCCGTGGAGCGACGCGGCGAGCCGGTCCAGTTCCCGCCGGGCGAAGACGGCGGGCCAGTGCGCGGGCGTGTAGCCGGCGTCCAGGTCGACATGGTGGTACTCCAGCTCGATCAGCCGCTTCCAGGGGATGTCGGCCGCGGGGAAGGTGTGCCCCAGGCGGTGCCGGACCCGGAACGCCCAGGCGTCGTCGGAGAGGGCGGCGGCCGCTGCCTCGAAGCGCTCCTGGGAGCCGCGGAGGTCGGAGAGCTGCTCGTCGAGGGGGCGCCCGGCGCCCTCCTCGATCCCACGCTCCCGGGCCTCCGCGTCGGCGTACTGCGGGATGTGCCGCCCGGTGGCGGCGCCGGTGAGCAGGTTGACCAGCGAGTCGGCGTTGCGGGCGAGGTGGGCGAGCACATGGCCGCGGCTCCAGCCGGGCAGCGCGGAGGGCCCGCTGAGCTGCCCGGGCTCCAGCTCCGCGACGGTGTGCAGCAGACGCTCGGTGGCCTCGGCCACCTCGGCGAGGTCCTCGCGGATCTCGGCGGGGGCCGATTCGGCGGGCGTCGTCCGGGTCACGTCGGTCATCGGATGGGACCTCCAGCGGGTCAGGTGGCGTTTCCCGGGCCCGCCCCGCTCGTTGGTCGGGGTGGGCCGCACACCGGACGCTACCCGCGTTCGCAGGCCCCAGCAGGCGTTTTGCGCCGCGGGTCGGAACCCGGTGCCGGGCCGGTCGTCACTCGTTCGGGTGCTCTCCAGTGGACAAACTCGATATTCGAACGTCTGCGCTATACGCTGGTCTTCCCAAGTTGGAAGAAACACCCCAGCCGTCTGGTTACGATCCCCGTAGGGCGATGGCGCCGCCGTCTCAGCGGTGCGGTGTCCGCCCGCATACGGGACTGACGCCGGGCGGAGCCGGAAAGCCCCGTCCGGCCCCGCCCGGTTCCGCGGCGCGGGGAGCCTCAGATCACGGACCAGCCCCTCAGCCCCCTCCCCGGAGAAAGGCGCACAAGCGTGGCAGACCGCCTCATCGTCCGCGGTGCTCGCGAGCACAACCTGAAGAACGTCTCGCTCGACCTGCCCCGCGATTCGCTCATCGTCTTCACGGGGCTGTCCGGTTCCGGCAAGTCGTCGCTCGCCTTCGACACCATCTTCGCCGAGGGCCAGCGCCGCTACGTGGAGTCGCTCTCCTCCTACGCACGGCAGTTCCTCGGTCAGATGGACAAGCCGGATGTGGACTTCATCGAGGGTCTCTCCCCGGCGGTGTCCATCGACCAGAAGTCGACCTCGCGCAACCCCCGGTCGACCGTCGGCACCATCACCGAGGTCTACGACTACCTGCGTCTGCTCTTCGCCCGCATCGGCAAGCCGCACTGCCCGCACTGCGGCCGCCCGATCGCCCGCCAGACCCCGCAGGCCATCGTCGACCGGGTGCTGGAGCTGGCGGAGGGGACCCGCTTCCAGGTGCTCAGCCCGCTGGTGCGCGGTCGCAAGGGGGAGTACGTCGACCTCTTCGCCGACCTCCAGGCCAAGGGCTACGCCCGTGCCCGGGTGGACGGCGCCACGGTGCAGCTCACCGAGCCGCCCACGCTGAAGAAGCAGGAGAAGCACACCATCGAGGTGGTCGTCGACCGCCTCACGGTGAAGGAGTCCGCCAAGCGCCGGCTGACCGACTCGGTGGAGACCGCGCTGGGCCTCTCCGGCGGCATGGTGGTGCTGGACTTCGTGGACCTCCCGGACGACGATCCGCAGCGCGAGCGGATGTTCTCCGAGCACCTCTACTGCCCCTACGACGACGTCTCCTTCGAGGAGATGGAGCCTCGCTCCTTCTCCTTCAACTCGCCCTTCGGCGCCTGCCCGGACTGCACCGGCATCGGCACCCGGATGGAGGTCGACCCGGAGCTGGTCGTCCCCGACGAGGAGAAGTCGCTGGACGAGGGGGCGATCCACCCCTGGTCGCTGGGCCACACCAAGGAGTACTTCCAGCGGCTGGTCGGAGCGCTCTCCACCGAGCTGGGCTTCCGTACCGACATCCCCTTCGCCGGGCTCCCCGTCCGGGCCCGCAAGGCGCTGCTGTACGGGCACAAGACCCAGATCGAGGTGCGCTACCGCAACCGCTACGGCCGTGAGCGGTCCTACACCACCTCTTTCGAGGGCGCGGTGCCGTTCGTGCAGCGGCGCCACTCGGAGGCGGAGAGCGACAGCAGCCGGGAGCGCTTCGAGGGCTATATGCGCGAGGTGCCCTGCCCCGGCTGCCAGGGCACCCGGCTGAAGCCCGTGGTGCTGGCGGTCACCATCCAGGACCGCTCGATCGCCGACATCGCCGCGATGTCGATCAGCGACTGTGCGGAGTTCCTCTCCGCGCTGACCCTCAGCCGGCGTGAGAAGGTCATCGCCGAGCGGGTGCTCAAGGAGGTCAACGAGCGGCTGAAGTTCCTGGTCGACGTCGGACTGGACTACCTCTCGCTCAACCGCGCGGCCGGCACCCTCTCCGGTGGCGAGGCACAGCGCATCCGGCTGGCCACCCAGATCGGCTCCGGCCTGGTGGGGGTGCTCTATGTGCTGGACGAGCCGTCGATCGGCCTCCACCAGCGCGACAACCACCGCCTGATCGAGACCCTGGTGCGGCTGCGGGACCTGGGCAACACCCTGATCGTGGTGGAGCACGACGAGGACACCATCCGGACCTCCGACTGGGTGGTGGACATCGGCCCGGGCGCCGGTGAGCACGGCGGCAAGGTGGTCCACTCGGGGCCGCTGGCCGAGATGCTGGCCAACGACGAGTCGATGACCGGGCAGTACCTCTCGGGCAAGCGGTCCATCCCCACCCCCGAGGTGCGGCGGCCGCGTGACCGCAAGCGGCAACTGGTGGTGCACGGTGCCCGCGAGCACAACCTCAAGGACATCACCGTCGGCTTCCCGCTGGGCGTGCTGACCGCGGTCACCGGCGTCTCCGGATCCGGCAAGTCGACCCTGGTCAACGACATCCTCTACACCCATCTGGCGCGGGAGCTCAACGGCGCCCGCAGCGTCCCCGGCCGGCACACCCGGATCACCGGGACCGACCTGGTGGACAAGGTCGTCCATGTCGACCAGTCGCCGATCGGCCGCACCCCGAGGTCCAACCCGGCGACCTACACCGGGGTCTTCGACCACATCCGCCGTCTCTTCGCGGAGACCACGGAGGCCAAGGTCCGCGGCTACCTCCCGGGCCGGTTCTCCTTCAACGTCAAGGGCGGCCGCTGCGAGAACTGCTCCGGCGACGGCACCATCAAGATCGAGATGAACTTCCTGCCGGACGTCTATGTCCCCTGCGAGGTCTGCCACGGCGCCCGCTACAACCGGGAGACGCTGGACGTCCACTACAAGGGCAAGTCCATCGCCGAGGTGCTGGACATGCCGATCGAGGAGGCGCTGGGGTTCTTCGAGGCGGTGCCGGCCATCGCCCGTCATCTGCGCACCCTCAACGAGGTCGGGCTGGGCTATGTCAGGCTCGGCCAGTCCGCGCCGACCCTCTCCGGCGGTGAGGCCCAGCGGGTCAAGCTCTCCTCCGAGCTGCAGAAGCGCTCCACCGGGCGCACCGTCTACGTCCTGGACGAGCCGACCACCGGCCTGCACTTCGAGGACATCAGCAAGTTGATCACGGTGCTCTCGGGCCTGGTGGAGAAGGGCAACACGGTCATCGTCATCGAGCACAACCTCGATGTGATCAAGACCGCCGACTGGGTCGTGGACATGGGCCCCGAGGGCGGTCACGGCGGCGGCACCCTGGTCGCCGAGGGCACTCCGGAGGAGATCGCCGCGGTGGGCGAGAGTCACACCGGCAAGTTCCTCCGCGACATCCTGGGCGACCGGGTGAGCGACGCGGCGGCGGCGCCCGCCGCCAAGCGGTCCCGCCGCAAGGCCGGCTAGCAGCTCCTCCAGCAGCCGACCCTCCCGAGGAGGGCGCTGGTCCGGCCGCGTCCTGGTACGCGACCGGACCAGTCGGATCCCCAACGCCCCGTCAATGCCGTTGCGACGCAGCGGAGATGCGGGTGACCGGCGATGCCGGACCCGCCGACCGTGTGGTTCTCGCTGCCCGGCGGAGCGCCGGGCAGCGAGCCGCAGCAGGACTCCGCCCACCATGGGCGGCATGTCCGCTTCCAGCACCACCGCCGAGGCCCCCGACCCGCTGGACGACGCATCTCCGGCCACCCCGCGGCCCGTACCGGGACCGGGCCGCGGGCGCACACCGGCCGTACTGCCCCTGCTGGTGGTCCTGGTGTTCGCCGCCCTCCAGGTCGTCGCCCACGCCGACTGGACCCTGAGCAACGACTCCTACCGCTACGCCCGCCACAGCCTGGAGATCCTGGGCTCCGCACCGGCGCAGGCGCAACGCCAGGCCGTCCAGGCGTACTGTGCCTCCCGCGCGGAGCAAGGCCAACTGACGCGCGGACTCGACCCGGTCCTCATCCAGCGCTCCTCCCGGCGCACCCGCGACCTGCGGTCCTGTGTGGCCACCAACCAGCACGGGCTCGACCCCGCCGACCCCCGCTATGAGCGGATCTTCGACTCCCGACCCGGCTATCCGCTGCTGATCTCCCCGGCGGTGGCCGCCCTGGGCGTCGCCCGGGGCATGTGGCTCACCGGAGTACTGATCACCGCCGGAGCGTCGCTGCTGGTGGTCGCGCTGCTCCGGCAGGCCGGGGCATCCCGTCCGGCCGCGGTGGCCGGGCAGCTTCTCTTCCTCTGCTCGCGGCTGGGCTGGTGGTCCACCCAGCCCCTTGCCGAAGGGGCGGTCTCCGCAGGCGTCCTGGCGGCCCTGCTCGGCGCCTGGCGGCTGCTGCACGGCTCCCGCCTGTCCGGAGCCGCCCTGCTGACCGGGGCCCTGGCCGCCACCGCGCTGGTGAAGTACTCGACCGCGATGATGCTGGCCATCGCCCTCGCCCTGGCGGCCGGCTGCGTCCGGTTCCTCGCAGCCGGGTCCTCCGAGTCCGCCGGCCCGGCCCCCGGCCCGGCCAGCGCGCCCCGCGCCGGGACGGTGCCGCTGGCCCTGCTCTCCACCGCCGCGGCGGTGCTGATCGCGACCGCCGTCACCGTGCTGCGGCTTCCGGATGTGACCGAGACCCTCCAGGACACCTTCACCCACAGCTTCCACCGGGCGCCGGTGGCCGACCCCTGGCCGCGGCTGCTCCGGCTCGACCTCCGTTACTGGGCGCAGTGGGGCCGCGACCAGGCCGCCCATCCCCTGCTGCCGCTTCTGCTCTGCGTCTCCTGCTGGGCACTGCTGCGCCGCGGCCGGGTGCTGGGCGTCCTGGCGGCCGCAGCGGCGGCGCTGGGCCTGGCCACCGCCGCCGCCCACCCGGTGGCGGACCAGCAGGACCGGCTCTGGGCGCTGATCTGGGTGCCGGTGGTCCTCGGCCTGCCGCGGGCCCTGGACCAGCTGCGCGCGGCCGGGGCGCGGCAGGCGGCGGCGCCGCTTGCCGCGGTGCCGTCTGCCTCGGTGCCGTCCGGCTCCGCGCCGCCTCCGGCCGTTCCGTCTGCCGCGGTGCCGTCTGCCTCGGTGCCGTCCGGCTCCGCGCCGCCTCCGGCCGTTCCGTCTGCCGCGGTGCCGTCTGCCGCGGTGCCGTCGGCCTCGGTGCCGCCGGACGCCGGGTCCGCCGCCGTACCACCCCGGAGATAGAGTCGGCCGGGACCACCCCGGCGGCCGCATCGGCCGCCTCGCACCAGGTCGGCCGATGCGGCCGGCCGGCACCGACGGAGCACCACCCATGCACCACCTCGAAGGCCGACCCACCCCCGCCGCAGACGGCCCGTCCCGCCGGACCGTGCTGCGCGGCGCAGCCGCCGCCGGCGCGGTCGGCGCGGGGGCGCTCGGGCTGTCCGCCTGCGGCGCCGGCGGCGGCCCGTCCAGAACCGCGCCCGGCGGACCGGTGGACCTGGGCCCCGCCTCCGACGTCCCGGTGGGCGGCGGAACCGTCCACCGCGACCAGCGGATCGTGGTCACCCAGCCCGCCAAGGGCGAGTTCAAGGCGTTTAGCGCGGTCTGCACCCATGCCGGCTGCGTCGTCGACGGTGTCGTGGGCGACCTGATCGAGTGCCCCTGCCACGGCAGCCGCTTCCGGATCGCCGACGGTTCGGTGGCGGCCGGGCCCGCGCCCACCGCTCTGCCCGCGGTTCAGGTCACGCTGCGGGACGGCAGACTGATCGCCGGCGCCTGACCCGTCCGGCGCCCACCCGGCACCCGTCCTGGGCGGACTCTCCTGGGCGGACTCTCCTGGGCGGCTGGTCCTGCCCGGCCCGTCCGGCACCCGCCCCCGTCCGGCACCGCTGCCCGGTCCGGTCTCCCCGGCCGGCGGTGAGGCCGAACCCGTGAACAGGACCCACGGGACCGTCCTAGGCTGGCCCCGGAACCGAGCGGACGGGGGAGAACCGCGATGGACGACGAGACCGACCTCTCAGCGTGGGAGCGCCTGGGGGTGGACGCCACCAGGCCCAGCGTCGCCAGGGTCTACGACGCGATCCTGGGCGGCAAGGACAACTTCGCCGTGGACCGGGCGGTCGCCGCCAGACGGCTGGAGCTGATCCCCGACGGCGGCCAGGGCGCCCGCCTGTCGCGGGCGTTCCTGGCACGGGGGGTGCGCGCCCTGGCGGAGCAGGGGGTGACCCAGTTCCTGGACATCGGCTCCGGCCTGCCGACCGCGCAGAACACCCATCAGGTGGCGCAGTCGGTCCTCCCGGAGGCCCGGGTGGTGTACGTGGACCACGATCCCATGGTGCTGACGCACGCCCGCGCCCTGCTGGCCGACAACCCGCACACCACGGTGGTGGAAGGGGACGTCCGCGAGCCCGCGGAGCTGCTCGGCCGGCCCGAGGTCGCGGAGTTCCTGGACTGGCGACGCCCGGTGGGACTGCTGATGGTCGGCCTGGTCCACCACCTCCATGACTCCGAGGACCCCGCCGGGCTGGTGCGGACCTATGTGGACCGCCTGCCGCCCGGCGGTCATCTGCTGCTCAGCCACTTCTGCAACGCCACTCCGGAAGCCAGGCAGCTGGAGAAGGAGATCCAGCAGACCCTGGGCAGCGGACGGATGCGGGACCGCGCGGAGATCGAGGGGTTCTTCGACGGCCTGGAGCTGCTGGAACCCGGTGTGGTGCCGGTGGTCCGCTGGCGCCCGTACGAGCCGGTGCCCGAGCCCTCGACCGCCAGCACCCTGCTGGTCTTCGGCGGCCTGGGCCGCAAGGCCTGAGCCGCCCCCGGGAACCGGCGGTGTCCGGTCCGCTGTCACCGGGGGGCGATACTGTCGTCAGAGTCCGGGATCCGTTTGCAGGGGAGCACTGATGGCCGACCCGTCGACGTACCGTCCCGCGCCCGGGCAGATCCCGGACTCACCCGGCGTCTACAAGTTCCGTGACGCCCATGGACGGGTGATCTACGTCGGCAAGGCCAAGAGCCTCCGCTCCCGGCTGTCCTCGTACTTCCAGGACCTCGCGAACCTCCACCCGCGCACCGCGACCATGGTCACCACGGCGGCGTCCGTGGAGTGGACCGTGGTGGGCACCGAGGTGGAGGCGCTCCAGCTCGAGTACACCTGGATCAAGGAGTTCGACCCCCGCTTCAACGTCAAGTACCGCGACGACAAGAGCTACCCCTCGCTCGCGGTGACCCTGAACGAGGAGTTCCCCAGGGTCCAGGTGATGCGCGGGCCGCACCGCAAGGGGGTCCGCTACTTCGGCCCGTACGGGCATGCGTGGGCGATCAGGGAGACCGTCGACCTGCTGCTGCGGGTCTTCCCGGTGCGCACCTGCTCGGCCGGGGTGTTCAAGCGGTCCCAGCAGGTGGGGCGGCCCTGTCTGCTGGGCTACATCGGCAAGTGCTCCGCGCCCTGCGTCGGCCGGGTCACGGCGGACGAGCACCGCGACCTGGCGGAGGAGTTCTGCGACTTCATGGCCGGCCGCACCGGCACCTATCTGCGGCGCCTCGAGGAGCAGATGCGGGAGGCGGCCGCCGACATGGAGTACGAGCGCGCCGCCCGGCTCCGCGACGACATCGGCGCCCTGAAGCGGGCCATGGAGAAGCAGGCCGTGGTGCTGGCCGACGGCACCGACGCCGACCTGCTGGCCATCGCCGAGGACGAGCTGGAGGCCGCCGTCCAGATCTTCCACGTCCGCGGTGGCCGGGTGCGCGGCCAGCGCGGCTGGGTCACGGACAAGGTGGAGGACGTCGACACCCCCGCCCTGGTGGAGCACGCCCTGCAGCAGCTCTACGGCAGCGGCGACGAGGCGGTGCCCAAGGAGGTGCTGGTCCCCGCGCTGCCCGAGCCGCTGGAGCCGGTCGCGGACTGGCTCTGCACCCTGCGCGGCTCCCGGGTCGACCTGCGGATACCGCAGCGCGGCGACAAGAAGGACCTGATGGCCACCGTGCAGCGCAACGCCCAGCAGACGCTGGCCCTGCACAAGACCAAGCGGGCCTCCGACCTGACCACCCGCAGCGTCGCCCTCCAGGAGATCGCGGACGCGCTGGGGCTGGACTCTGCGCCGCTGCGCATCGAGTGCTTCGACATCTCCCACCTCCAGGGCGAGGACGTCGTCGCCTCCATGGTGGTCTTCGAGGACGGCCTCGCCCGCAAGAGCGAGTACCGGCGCTTCGCCATCAAGGGCTTCGCGGGCCAGGACGACGTCCGCTCCATGCACGAGGTGCTCACCCGTCGCTTCCGGCGCTATCTGCAGGAGCGGCAGGCCACCGGCGAGTGGGAGGTCCCCGAGTCCGGGGAGGCGCCCGCGCCCGGCGAGATCCTGCCGGGGGAGGAGCCCGTGGCCGGTCCCATCGACCCCGAGACCGGCCGCCCCCGGCGCTTCGCCTACCCCCCTCAGCTGGTGGTGGTGGACGGCGGCCAGCCGCAGGTGGCCGCGGCCCGCCGGGCACTGGACGAACTGGGCATCGACGATGTGGCGCTGTGCGGCCTGGCCAAGCGGCTGGAGGAGGTCTGGCTCCCCGGCGAGGACGACCCGGTGGTGCTGCCCCGCACCAGCGAGGGCCTCTACCTGCTGCAGCGGGTGCGTGACGAGGCCCACCGGTTCGCCATCGCCTACCAGCGCAACAAGCGCTCCAAGCGGCTCACCACCAGCGGGCTGGACAGTGTCCCCGGCCTGGGGGAGACCCGCCGCCAGGCACTGCTGAAGCATTTCGGCTCGCTGAAGAAGCTCCGGGCCGCCACGGTCGAGGAGATCTGCACCGTGCCGGGCGTCGGCCGCCGTACGGCGG
>NZ_LIQR01000590.1 GCF_001418575.1 Peterkaempfera griseoplana | reverse complement strand
CGGCACCTCGATGTCGGCCCCGCACATCACCGGGATCGCAGCGCTCGTCCGCGCCGCCCATCCGGACTGGACGGCGACGGAGGTCAAGGCCGCGCTGATGAACACCGCCGATGCGGACCTGACCACGGGCGACTCCGGAACCGGCGCGGTCTACGGACCGGAGCGGGCCGGCGCCGGGCGGGTCCGGGCCGACCTGGCGGTGCGCACCCCTGTGATCGCCTATGCGGCGGGACCGGACGTGCCGGAGGGCGCGGTGGGGGTCTCCTACGGCGACGTGCCGGCCGGCGGACCGCTGACGCTCACCCGTGAGGTGGAGGTGCGCAACCTGGGCGACCGGCCGGTGGCCTACCGCACGGGCTACCGGGCGGCGACCGAGGTGGCGGGGGCGTCCTACACCGTGGAGCCGGCCGAGGTCACCGTCCCCGCGGGCGGCGCCACCCGGCTGAGGATCACCCTGCGGGTACCGGACCCGGCCGCTCTCGGCCGGGGGCCCGATCCCACCATCGCCGCCCGGCAGGGGGGTCACCCCCGGGCGTACCGTCCGGAGTTGTCGGGCCGGATGACGCTGACGCCCGTGGGCGACGGGGGAGTGCCGGAGCTGCGGGTGCCGGTGTTCGCCGCGCCGCATGCGGTCTCCGGTCTCACCGCCGCCCTCGCGGCGCGGATGCCCCTGGACACCGCGGGCCGCTCAGGTCTGCTGCTGCGGATCGGCCCCGCCGAACCGGGGGACTCCGCCGAATCGGGGGACCCCGCCGGACCGGGGGCCGCGGTCCCCTCCCTGGTCAGCGCCTTCGAGCTGGGCGGACAGAGCGACCGCTGGCCCGACTGCAACCCCCTGGTGGCCACCGTGCCCTGCGCCTCCACCCCGGGTGACCGGATCGCCGACCTGCGGCTGGCGGGCGCGGCCAGCGACGCACCGGCGGTCGCCGCCAGGGGTGGCGACCCCCTGCGGGACGGCACCCTCTATCTGGCCGCGACCACCTGGGCGCCCGCCGCGACCCCGGTCGGCAGGACCGCGGTGCGGGCCTCGCTGGACACCGACGGCGACGGCCGCACCGATGCGGTGGTCGAGGCCGACCGGCTGGCCGGGAGCGACGTCCTGGTGGCCCGTACCCTGGACGCCACCACCGGCAAGGAACTGGATGTGCAGCCGCTGGACGCGGGCTGGGGCGGCAGCGACCCGTTCCTGCTGGACAGCGACACGGTGGTGCTGCCGGTGAGGCTCGCCGCGCTGCCCGGACTGCGGCAGGGCGGCGCGCAGCTCCGCTACGGTCTGTGGACCGGACCCGCCGGCGGCAAGGGCGTCCCCGACGTCCAGGGCGCGTTCGACGGCATCGGCCTCACCGACGGCCGTCCGGTGCTGCCGCTGGACGTGCTGCACCCGGCGCTGGACATCCGTGGCGGGATCGACGGACCCGCCGCGCTGGCCCTGCCCGAGCAGCCCGGAGCGGTCCTGGAGGTACGCCGTGACCTGTGGGCGTTCGGGACCAGGTCCGCCATGGCTCTGCTGCTGGTCCACCACCGCAACACCCCGGGGCGGCAGGCTCAGGTGATGCCGCTGCCGCTGTGGTGAATGCGTCCACATAGCGGACGTCAGATGTCAGTCCATGGGACGAGGAGTAGGGTTCCGGCCATGTCTCGCAGCATCCGCCTCGCAGTGATCCCCGGTGATGGAATCGGCCAGGAAGTCGTGGCCGAGGGCCTCAAGGTGCTCGGGGCGGCGCTGCCGGCCGACACCAAGGTCGAGACCACCGAGTACGACCTCGGCGCCCGCCGCTGGCACGCCACCGGGGAGACCCTCCCCGACTCCGTGCTGGAGGAGCTCAAGGGCCACGACGCCATTCTGCTCGGCGCCGTCGGCGACCCGTCGGTGCCGTCCGGTGTCCTGGAGCGGGGCCTGCTGCTCAAGCTCCGCTTCGCCTTCGACCACCATGTCAACCTCCGCCCGGGCAAGCTCTTCCCCGGTGTGAAGTCGCCGCTGGCCGGCGAGCCGGAGATCGACTTCGTGGTGGTCCGCGAGGGCACCGAGGGCCCGTACGTGGGCAACGGCGGCACCCTGCGCACCGGTACGCCGCAGGAGGTGGCCACCGAGGTCTCCCTCAACACCGCCTTCGGCATCGAGCGCGTGGTACGCGACGCCTACCGCCGTGCCGCGGCTCGCCCCCGCAAGAAGCTGACGCTGGTCCACAAGAACAACGTGCTGGTGCACGCCGGCCACCTGTGGACCCGTATCTTCGAG
The DNA here is from genome assembly GCF_001418575.1 of Peterkaempfera griseoplana. Classification (GTDB taxonomy): domain Bacteria; phylum Actinomycetota; class Actinomycetes; order Streptomycetales; family Streptomycetaceae; genus Peterkaempfera; species Peterkaempfera griseoplana. Next base: position 4,378 of record NZ_LIQR01000590.1, on the reverse strand, counting down.
CGGGTCGGCCAGGAGTTCCCCGAGGTCAGCACCGACTATCTGCACGTCGACGCGGCCACGATCTTCCTGGTCACCCAGCCCCAGCGGTTCGACGTGATCGTCACCGACAACCTCTTCGGCGACATCCTCACCGACCTGGCCGCCGCCGTCACCGGTGGTATCGGGCTGGCCGCCAGCGGCAACATCAACCCGAGCGGCGAGTTCCCGTCCATGTTCGAGCCGGTGCACGGCTCCGCCCCGGACATCGCCGGCCAGGGCAAGGCCGACCCCACCGCCACGGTGCTCTCGGTCGCCATGCTGCTGGAGCACCTCGGCCTCACCGCCGAGGCGGCCCGGATCGAGGCGGCCGTCGCCGCCGACCTGGCCGAGCGAGTAGGCGGCCCCGCCCGCTCCACCTCGCAGATCGGCGACGCGCTCGCCACCCGGGTGGCCGGCTGACCCTCCCTCCTCGCAAGGAGGGACCCACCCTCGCCCGCCCCGGGCGAGGAGGGTTCACGCCACGCCCCGCCCCTTCATCCGAAGCGGCCCGGACGCGACGCCGGATCCGGCAGGTCGGCACCCACGACCTCCGGCACCCTGCCCCGCATCTCCGGGCCGCTTCGCGACGTTCCGGCCGGGATGCCGCGACCGTCCGTCACCGGCGGACGGCCCGGTACCCACGGCTGTCCGACCGGGCCCCGGAGATGCGACCATCGAACCTGGGCCTCCCGGGAGCTCGCCTTCGCCGGCGAGCCGTCCGGTGGTCCGCAACGACGAGACGGTGAAGGACACACGCAGCCATGACGACGCCCGCCCAGGCTCCCCTCAAGATCGAGCTCAAGCCCTCCTCCAACCCGCTGTCCGCAGCGGAGCGCGAGGCCCGCCTGGCCAACCCAGGCTTCGGCCGCGTCTTCACCGACCACATGGTGACCATCCGCTGGACCGAGGGACGCGGCTGGCACGACGCCCAGCTGGTCCCCTACGGGCCGCTGGAGATCGACCCGGCCAACATGACCCTCCACTACGGTCAGTCGATCTTCGAGGGCCTGAAGGCCTACCGCCGGGCCGACGGGACCGTCGCCACCTTCCGTCCGACCGCCAACGCCGAGCGCTTCCAGGCGTCGGCCCGCCGCCTCGCCATGCCCGAGCTGCCGGTCGAGACCTTCGTTGAGGCCGTCGAGCTTCTGGTGCAGCAGGACGTCGACTGGGTGCCCAGCCGGCCCGAGCAGAGCCTCTACCTGCGGCCGTTCATGTTCGCCACCGAGGTCGGGCTGGGGGTGCGCCCGGCCAACGAGTACCTCTTCATGCTGATCGCCTCCCCGGCCGGCGCCTACTTCCCCGGCGGCGTCAAGCCGGTCTCCGTCTGGCTCTCCGAGGAGTACGTCCGCGCCGCGCCCGGCGGCACCGGCGCCGCCAAGTGCGCGGGCAACTACGCGGCCTCGCTGGTCGCCCAGGCCCAGGCCGCCGAGCACGGCTGCGACCAGGTCGTCTGGCTGGACGCGGTGGAGCGCCGCTGGATCGAGGAGATGGGCGGCATGAACCTGTACTTCGTGTACGGGGAGGGCGACAGCGCCCGGATCGTCACCCCGGAGCTCTCCGGCTCCCTGCTTCCCGGCATCACCCGCGACTCCCTGCTCCGGCTGGCCTCCGACCTCGGCCACCCGACGGCCGAGGCCCGGATCTCCGTCGACGACTGGAAGTCCGGCAACGCCGACGGCACCCTCACCGAGGTCTTCGCCTGCGGCACCGCGGCCGTGATCACGCCGGTCGGCTCGGTGAAGTCCACCCGCGCCGACTGGACCGTGGGCGCGGGTGAGCCCGGACCGGTCACCATGCGGCTGCGTGAGGCCCTGCTGGCGGTCCAGACCGGCCAGGCCCCGGACACCCATGGCTGGATGCACACCATCTGCTGACCGCCCGGCCCGTACGGCGCCCCGCCGCCCGGGGCGCCCTACGGCGGGCGGCACCTCCGCGGTCCGCGGCGCAGCACCGCCGGAGGACCTGCGGTGCGGACGGGGATGGCTGCGCCCGTCCGTTACGCGCCCGTATGCTGAGACCGATTTGTGCCGATCACGGGGGCCTGTGCAAGACTGCGACCGTGTCCTCGCTCGTCGTGATTATTGGCAGCAGGCGCGCCGGTCCGCAGTGACCGCTCCGTATGAGGACCCGACACGGAGCGACCACCGTGTCCCAGACCCGCGCGCAGACCTCTCGCACCCGCGAGGGGTCTTTTGTTTTGGACCGGCGGCGGAGGACCTCCCACAAGGAGGCCGTCCGCCCCGGCCGGCGCCAGGGCCTCGGGGGACAGTGGAGCCGGGAACCCGGCAGGCAGTACCCACCCGGACAGGAGAACCACGGCCATGACCGAGGCCAACAGCGGCGGAGCAAGCCCCCTGGGCGACGCCTTCCACGTCTTCGACACCACCCTGCGCGACGGGGCGCAGCGCGAAGGCATCAACCTCACCGTCGCGGACAAGCTCACCATCGCCCGGTACCTGGACGAGTTCGGCGTCGGCTTCATCGAGGGCGGCTGGCCCGGCGCCAACCCGCGGGACACCGAGTTCTTCGCCCGCGCCCAGGCCGAGCTCCAACTCACCCACGCCCAACTGGTCGCCTTCGGCGCCACCCGGCGGGCCGGCGGCAGCGCCGCCGACGACCCCCAGCTGGCCGCCCTGGTCGCCTCCGGCGCCCCCGTGGTCACCCTGGTCGCCAAGTCCCACGACCGGCACGTGGAACTGGCGCTGCGCACCACCCTCGAAGAGAACCTGGAGATGGTCCGGGACAGCGTCCGCCACCTGCGGGAGCACGGCCGCCGGGTCTTCATCGACTGCGAGCACTTCTTCGACGGCTACCGCCGCAACCGCGACTACGCCCTGGACGTGGTGCGGGCCGCCCATGACTCGGGCGCCGACGTGGTGGTGCTCTGCGACACCAACGGCGGGACGCTGCCCGGCCAGGTGGCGGAGATCGTCGCCGACGTGATCGAGCAGACCGGCGCCCGGATCGGCATCCACGCCCAGGACGACACCGGATGTGCGGTCGCCAACACCCTGGCGGCGGTCGACGCCGGTGCCACCCATGTGCAGTGCACCGCCAACGGCTACGGCGAGCGGGTCGGCAACGCCAACCTCTTCCCGGTGGTCGCGGCCCTGGAGCTGAAGCTGGACCGCAAGGTTCTGCCCCCGGGCCGGCTCACCGAGATGACCCGCATCTCCCACGCCATCGCCGAGGTGGTCAACCTCTCGCCGTCCACCCACCAGCCGTACGTCGGGGTCTCCGCCTTCGCCCACAAGGCCGGGCTGCACGCCTCCGCCATCAAGGTCGACCCCGACCTCTACCAGCACATCGACCCCGAACTCGTCGGCAACACCATGCGGATGCTGGTCTCCGACATGGCCGGCCGGGCCTCGGTGGAGCTCAAGGGCCGGGAGCTGGGCTACGACCTGTCGGCCGACCGGGACCTGGTGGGCAGGGTGGTCGCCAGGATCAAGGAGCAGGAGAAGGCCGGCTACACCTACGAGGCCGCGGACGCCTCCTTCGAGCTGCTGCTGCGCGACGAGGTGAAGGGGCGTCGTGAGCGCTTCTTCGAGGTGGAGTCCTGGCGGACCATCATCGAGCAGACCCCCGCGGGCGGTGCGCTCAACGAGGCCACGGTGAAGCTGTGGGCCAAGGGCGAGCGGATCGTGGCCACCGGCGAGGGCAGCGGCCCGGTGGACGCGCTGGACAAGGCGCTGCGCAGCGCGCTGGAGCAGATCTACCCGCAGCTCGCCAAGCTGGAGCTGGTGGACTACCGGGTGCGCATCCTGGAGGGCCGCCACGGCACCGGGTCGGAGACCCGGGTGCTGATCGACACCTCCGACGGCGCCGCGGAATGGTCGACGGTGGGTGTGGCGCCCAATGTCATCGCCGCCTCCTGGCAGGCCCTGGACGACGCCTACACCTATGGTCTGCTGCGGGCTGGGGTCGAGCCGGAGGCCTGAGAAGGCCCCGGGGGGCCGGTGCGTCCGGTCGCCGGCTCCCCGCCCCGCCCCCCGGGCGCTCGCCCGTACGGGCGAGCGCCCGGGGGCCTGCAGGGACCGTGCACCTGCGGCAGGGAACGCCGAGGGCCCCGGGGACCGCCGCACGGAGAACCGGGCGGCGGCCCCTGGGGCCTGGGTACCGGACGGCCTAGCGCAGCCGCGCCAGCAGGGCGTGCTCGACCAGCGTGATCAGCGCGGACTTGGCGCTGTCCCGGCGGCGGGCGTCGGTGGTGATGATCGGGGTGTCCGGGCCGAGCTGCAGAGCCTCGCGGACCTCTTCGGGGCTGTGCGGCTGGTGTCCGTCGAAGCCGTTGAGGGCCACGACGAACGGCAGGCCGCTGTTCTCGAAGTAGTCCAGCGCGGGGAAGCAGTCGGCGAGG
>NZ_LIQR01000059.1:11612-11873 GCF_001418575.1 Peterkaempfera griseoplana | reverse complement strand
CAGTGCCATGTCGCCGCCGGGGGCGTCCCCGGGTCTGCCCAGCCCGTGCGCGACCAGCAGCAGTTCGCGCAGGGCCGCGCCCAGGTCGGCGAGCTGGAAGGCCGGGTCGTCGTCCCGCGCGGCGCGCACCAGGGCGGCGACCCGGACCGCTGCGGCTGCGGCGCGGTGCAGTCCTGCCAGGGTGGCGGTGTGCGCGGCGCGCAGGAGTTCCGCCTGCAGGACCGCCCCGCTGCCGCCCGTGCCCGCGGTGAGGACGGCGGC
>NZ_LIQR01000059.1:0-11605 GCF_001418575.1 Peterkaempfera griseoplana | reverse complement strand
GGCGGACGGCGCCGCGGCGCCGGTGTCCTCGGGCGACGGGGTGGTCCGCGGATCGGCGAGCGGGGCGGCGCTCACGGACGCGGCGCGGTGCAGGCATGCCGGGGCGAGCAGGCACGAGCAGGTCACCGCCTCCGCCGAGGCCACGACGCCGCCGTCGGTGTGCAGCACCACCTCCGCGTCGTCGTCGACGGCGATATGCAGCTCAGTCCCCTCGGCGGACCAGCTGCGGGGCCGGGCGAGGAACTTGGCGACGGCTGCGTCGAGTCGCTTGGCGAGTCGCGGGGAGAGGGCACCGACGATCTCGGCGACCACATGGGGCTCTACGGCCGGCAGGTTCGCGGCAGCCTGGCCTGGTGCGCCCGTCATACGGTGCGGCTCCTTCGGTACGGGGTGAGCGGCGTCCGGGGGTGAAGGTGACGGGTCATCGGATCTGTTCACCGACCCAGCGTGCGAGTTCCAGCGGGCTCAGCGCCGCCACCGGCATACCTGCCGCGACCAGTTGGCCCGCGACGGCGGTCGAGTAGCGTGCCACGCCGGTGTCGTCCAGGGAGGCGCAGCCGATGAGGCGGCAGCCCATGCCGATCAGGTGGCGGGTTTCGGAGAGCAGGCCGCCGACGGGATAGCCCTCCTCGAAGTCGCTGATCACGGCGACCAGCGTGCGGGACGGCACGGTCACGAGGTCACGGGCGGCGCGCAGCCCCGCGGCGATGTGCGTGCCACCGCCGACGCGTACCTCCAGCAGCAGCGACAGCGGGTCGGCGATCCGCTCGGTGAAGTCGACCACCTCGGTGGAGAAGGCGAGGAAGTGGGTGCTGACCGTCGGCACTCCCGCCATGATCGCCGCAGTGAGTGCGGCCCAGATCGTGGAGGCCTCCATCGAGCCGGAGACGTCGACCACGAGGATCAGCCGCCAGTCGGAGCTGCGGCGGCTGCGGCTGTGGAACACCGGCCGTTCCGGCAGGACCACCGTACGGCCGTCCGGTCCGGGGCGGGCCGTGGCCAGGTTGGCCTGGATGGTGCGCCGCAGGTCGAGCGGGCCGCTGGCGCGACGGGACGGCCGGGTGCCGACGAGGCCGGTGAGCGCCGGACGCAGCCGCGTCGCCAACTGCGCCGACAGCTCGGCGACCAGTCGGGCGACCAGCGGGCGCAGTCGCGCGAGCTTGGCCTCCGGCAGGGCGCCGGCGTGGGCGAGCACGGTACGCAGCAGCTCCACGGAGGGGCGGGCGGCGCCGGGGTCGAGTTCGAGCAGGGCGTCGGCGCGTCCCTGGGTGACGGCTGTGGCCAGGACCTCCTCCCGGACGCCCGGCCCGAAGAGCGCCTGCAGTTCCTCGGCCCAGTCGCGGACTCCCGGGAACGGCGCCTGGCGGCCGCCGCGGTCGGAGCCTCCTGCGGGGGTCCCGATGCCGGGGCCCGAGCCCTCGCCGTGACCGCGGCCGTAGAGCTCGTCCAGGGCGCGGGCCAGGCGGCCGCCGGTCGCCGGGGCCTCGTCCTGGGGCAGCGGCCGGCCGAGCAGAAGCCGCCAGCGCACGTCCAGCGGCAGGGCGCGGTCGGCCGCCGCCCATTGCGGGTCGGCCGTCGACGGGCCGGCCATCGACGGGCCTGCGGTCGATGGGCCGGCACCAAGCGGGGCAGCACTCAGGGAATCGGCACTCAGCAGATCGGCAGCCCCCTGGCCGGCGCTCAGCGGCCTGCCACTCAGCGGGCCGCCAGCAGCCGGTGAACCTCCGGCAGCGGCACCCGGCGTACCGCCTCCGGGACGGTCCGGCAGCAGCCCGAGGCCGGCCAGCAGCTCGCGTGCCGCAAGGTCCGCGGCGCTCCAGGCAGGGGAGCCGTCGAGGCGGGCGACATGCGTGCCGACCCGGTCCTCCACCAGCGTGAGCAGCCGTTCGCGGGCCGCCGGGCTGAGGGTGTCGAAGCCGCCGCGCAGCGCCGGCAGCCGGGCGACGAAGGCCTGGTCCGGCAGGTGCGCGATGCGTTCGAGGAGGGGGGACAGTGCGTCCGGGGCGCTGTCCAGCAGTGCGCCCGCGGCGGTGAGCAGACCGGTCAGCGCCTGCTGGAGACGGGCCCGCGACTCGGCGGTCCCGGCCTGGTCCACCCAGGAGGCGATCCGGTCGCCCAGCCGGGCGGGCTGCTCATGGCCGAGCAGGACCCGTACGGCGTCCGCGGCGGCGCGCATCAGCGGTGTGCCCGTGGTGGCCAGGGCGCTGAGAGCGCGGGTGAACCGGGTGCCGCCCAGGATGTCGGCCCGGTCGGCGAGTTCGACCAGGGTGCGGGCGTCCGCGGCGTCCTCGCTGCCGGCGAGTCCGTCCAGGGCGCGCAGGGCGGCGTCGGTCAGCAGCTCCGTCAGGCCGAGGAGTTCGGCCGTCCGCGCCTCGGTGGGGCGGGGCAGTCCGGGGTAGTGGCCGTGGCGTACCCGGTCGACCAGGGCGAGTGCGGACAGCAGGTCCTGCAGCGTGCCGCAGGCGGGGAGGTGGCCGGCGCACTCCCGCAGGCCCTCCTGCGCCAGCTCGGGCAGGCCGCACGCGGCCGCCGCCTCCAGGCCCGCGATCACCTCGGCCGGGGTGGGGCCGCCCAGTTCGTCCTGGCGGCGGCGTGCCGCGCGGAGCGCTCCCTCGGCGGCCTGGGCGGGGGTGACGCCCCAGAGCCCGGCGACCGGGAGCATCGCCGCGACGGACGGGGCCCAGGCGACCCGCCAGCGAGTGCCGAGCGCCTCGGAGCCACCGGCGCGTACGGACACCACACGCTCGGCGTAGGGGATCCGGCAGGTGCTGAGCCGTTGCAGCAGCAGTTCACGCCGCCGGTCCCGGGCGGAGCGGAGGGGGTCGAGACGGATCAGTTCGGGAGCGGCGGTGCTCTGCGCCGGACCCGGCAGTCCCAGCTCGGCGAGTTCCGCCTCCACGGCGGGTGCGAGGCCGCTGCGCGGCGCGTCGGCCGCGGTCCGCCCGGTGCGGGTGCCGACCAGGACCCGGCCCAGCGCCGCGGCCACCGCCCGGCCCCGGCCGAGCGGTTCGCCCTGGGCGAGGACGCTCTGCACGGCCTCGACGAACTCGCCGCGTCCCGGGCAGGGCAGCCCGCGCAGCCGGGCCAGATCACCGGCCAGCCGGGTGATCTCACGGGCGTCGGCCGGTCCCGACGGGTGCCCCGAGGCGCGCAGCTCCGCGCAGAGCGCCACGGCGGTGCGGGTCAGTGCCGCCTCCAGGGCTGCGGGATCACCCTCGGCCTCCAGCACACGGTGCTGCCACTCCGGGTCGCGGATACCGGCCGGGTAGCCGGAGCGCTCGTCGAGGAGGGGATAGGTGTAGGGGATGAGGGAGGTGACGAAGTGCCGGCTGCCGGCGGCGGGCGGGGTGGGCGGTGCCTCGCTCGCGGGCGGCGGCTGCTCGTCCGCCGGAGTGAACGCGGAGGCCAGTGCGGGCGAGTGGAAGGAACCCGTCACCGCGGCGACCCGCAGTCCCCCGGCACGGGCCTCGGCGATCCGGGCGCGCATCCATGCCTCGCGGGCCAGGTCGTGCGGGTCCACACCGCCGTCCTGCTCCGCGTCGCGACGCAGCGCGCAGCCGACCAGCAGGGCTGCGCGTCGCAGCTGTTGGGGTGCGGAGCCGGGAGCGGCCGCCTCCACCAGCCGGTCCCAGGGGTCCTCGCCGGGGCGGCCGCTGAGGTTGGCACGCAGCAGGTCGAGGATCCCGGCTCCACCGGGCCGCCGGTCCGGGGAGGCGGGGCCGGCGTCACGGTCGGTGCTCCGGGCGGCCAGCGGCAGGTCGCAGGTCCGGTACGGGACGCCGTTGCGTGCCGCCCAGCGCAGCGCCGCGAGTTCCGGGGAGAAGTCGGCGAACGGGTAGAACGCCGTGCCGCCCCCGCTGCCCGCGGCATCGTCCGCGCCGGCGTGCGGTGCGGCGGCGAGGGCCACGGGTGCGGTGGTGTCCGGGTGGACGAGCCACGGCAGCCACTCCTCCAGCTCCTCGGGCAGCTCCACCAGTACGACGTCCGGGCGGGCAGCCGCCAGGAGGGCCGGTACGGCTGCCGCCAGCGCGGGCGAGTGGTGCCGCACCCCGATCAGCCCGGTCTCGGCCGCCAGCGCGTCAACCGCCGCCGTCAGCGCGTCGACCGCCGCCGCCGGGTCGTCGACCGGCCGGGCCGGCTCCGCCGGGGCGCCCTCGACGGCGGCGGGGCCGGGCTCCGGCCGGGCCGGGGCCGTCCCGGGCTGCGTACGGGTCACCTCAGGCCTCCAGGTCCGCGCGCTGGTCCCAGAGGGTGCGCCAGGTGGCGGCGCCCTGTTCGGCACGGCGGCGGACCGGGCCGTCCCAGTAGCCCAGCAGCCGTGCGGTGTCGGCGGGGTCGTCCTTGCGGACCGCGCCGAGGAGCTGGCCCGGGAGGCGGGACAGCACATCCCCCGACTGCGGCAGATAGGCCGCGGCGACGCCCAGGGAGGTGGCGACCGAGACGGCCTCCGCCGTGCTCAGCACCGTGGAGGGCCGCTCGACCTCCCAGCCCTCGGTCGACCGGCCGGACCGCAGATCGCGGAAGGCGGTGACCAGCGCGTCCAGCACCGCGTCGTCCACCGCGTAGGGGGCACCGGCCCGTTCGACGGCGGCCGAGGACTGCCGCCGCACCAGGGCCACCTCCTCCTCCAGGGAACCGATCGGCCCGACGGTCTCGAAGTTGAAGCGGCGCTTGAGCGCCGCCGACATCTCCGACACGCCCTTGTCCCGCAGGTTGGCCGTGGCGATCAGGGTGAACCCCGGGGCGGCGTGCAGCAGTGCGTCCTCGCTGCCGGCCAGTTCGGGGACGGCGACCCGGCGTTCCGACAGCAGTGAGACCAGGGCGTCCTGCACCTCGGGCAGGCAGCGGGTGACCTCCTCGACCCGGGCGACGCGGCCGCCGGTCATCGCGGTCAGCACCGGGGACGGGACCAGCGCCTCCCGGCAGGGGCCCTTGGCCAGCAGCAGGGCGTAGTTCCAGCCGTACTTCAGCTGGTCCTCGGTGGTGCCCGCGGTGCCCTGCACGGTGAGCGCGCTGGTGCCGCAGACCGCCGCCGCGAGGAGCTCGGAGAGCATGGACTTGGCCGTGCCCGGCTCGCCGACCAGCAGCAGACCGCGCTCCCCGGCCAGGGTGACCACGCAGCGCTCGACCAGTGCCCGGTCCCCGACGAACTTCTGACTGATCACCAGTCCGCTGCGGCTCCGGGCGCCGGGCAGCGGCTCACCGCCGCTGCCGAGGATGAAGGTCACCACGGCCTGCGGGGTGAGCAGCCAGCCCGGCGGACGGGGGCCGCCGTCATGGGCGGCCAGGAACTCCAGTTCGGCGGCGTGGAGCTCCTCCGGCGGGACGAGCTGGCGGTCGGTACGGCTCAACGGGCTGCCTTCCTGCTGGTACGACGGGCGGTGGGGGAGACGGGCTGCTCGTAACGGGGCGTGTCGCCCTCCCGGACGCGGCGCCAGGCGAGCTCGAACAGTTCCGGGACGGGCCGGTCGGGCCAGCGCGCCACACCGGCGGAGAGCGGGTACAGCCCGGCCTTCCAGGTCTCCATCGGGATCCCCGGCGACGTGGACTCCTGCCAGCCTCCCGGCAGGAACAGGCTCCGGCCGGCGCGGGCGCGCTTCGCCTCGACCACCAGGCCGTCGGCGGCCAGGAGTTCGGCGCGGGCGGCCTTGAGCCGGGCGGGCCTCCAGCCGGTCCAGAGCGCGACCCGGCGGTCCATGGGGTCGGGCAGCGCCAGCAGCATGAGGTACAGCGCGGCGGCGTCCATGCCGAGTCCGTGGGCCTCTGCGACCTCGCGGACCAGGTCCGGGACGGCGGTGGAGGCGTCCTGGGCGTGGCGCGGGGTGCAGCTCAGCGCCGCGCCCGCGTCGACCAGCCGGTCGGCCTGCGGGTCGAGCAGCCGGCGCAGCGCCTGCAGCTCGCCGTCGCCGGAGCCGTCGCCGCCGCTGTGGCCCAGCAGCAGGTCGAACAGGGGGTCCTGCGACCCGGCCAGCGCTGCCGGGCGCACAAGAACGGTCTCGCGTCCGTACTTCGGTGCCAGCACCAGGGCGTCACCGAGCCGGACCGTCCCGTCGGCGCCCGCACCGCCCGTCTCGGGCACGCCGAACACCGCACGCAGCGCCGGCGCCGTCGGCCGGCCCTTGACGTCGTGGGAGACGTGCAGGTCGAGCAGCAGCCCGGGATCGGCGAGCCGGGTGCGGACCGCCCGCAGCGCCTGCGGAAGCCCGGCGCGCAGCGGATCGCCGTAGGGCAGGTGGTAGGCGAGCCAGCGCAGGGCGTTGCCGACCGAGCTCCAGGCGCGCCGGCCGGGCGGCAGCGCCAGGGGGTCCTCGGCGATGAGCTCGGTCGTCGTGTGGTTGTTGCCGTGGTTGCGGCTCACCACGCGCTGCACGGTGGTGCGGGTCAGCCAGGGGGTGTGCTCGGCGTCGAGCAGCGCGTCGACGGTGACCGGATCGGCGCCGTTCACCGTGGTGGCCAGGTTCTCGGGCAGCCAGGTACGCCGGCCGAACCGCTCCGTCCAGCGCTCCGCGCCCGCGGTGACGTCAGGTCCCTTGCTCCACAGGACGGCGGGGTCGTCGGGCAGCAGGGCGGCGATCACGGACGACAGGCCGCAGTCGTCGTGCTGCCTGAGCCGGGTCCGGGCGACGGCCTCCTCGGCCCGTGCGATGCCCGGGAGGACCTGGGCGCCCTGCGGCGGGATGCCCGCGAGCAGCACGGCGGCCAGGGCGGCACCCGCACCGGTGCTCTCGTGCAGGGCCGCGACGGCCTCGGGCCGCCAGGCGGCGGGGCCGTCGGCGGCCGCCCGGTCGAGGAGGGCCTTCAGCTGCGCGGGATCGCGGTGGGTCGCCACGCGTTGCCCGCTCCCGGTGGTGAACCCGTCCACCTGGCGGAACTGCCCGCTCGGATCGTGATCCAACGCCAGCCAGCTTCTGCTCACCGGGGTCCATCCCTGCTGGTCGACGATGACCACGGTCCGGTCGCCCCGGCGGAACACCTGTCCCCGGCGTCCGGAGCGGGCGGGATTCACCGGGTCCTGCGGCTCACTCAGCACGACCCCGCGCAGGGTGTCCCCGGATGCGGTGAGCGGCAGGTGCAGCAGTTCGCCGAGGAGCAGGCGCAGGGTTTCCCGTACGTCGGGCTCCGTCACCTCGCAGACGGACCGCAGGGTGAGGTCCGGCAGCCGGTGGAGCAGGGGCACCCAGGACGTGTGGGCCGCCCGGATGTCGTGCTTCTCCGCGGACCAGACGCCCTCCGGGGACGGCCCGCCGTCCCGGGTGCCCTCCGCGGGCCGCAGCAGCGCCGCGACCGCCCGGATCTGGCCCAGCACCGTCCACGCCTCGGCGCCCCGGGTCACCTCGTGGCCGGAGCTCACCTGGGTGAGCATCCGGATCCGGTAGTCGTCGCCGAGGGGCGGCCGGTACTGCTCGGCGCGGGGCGTGGAGGAGAGGCGCCGGCGCTCCGCCCCGTCGGCGTCCTCGGCCGGCCGGAAGGCGGCGGCCCTCGCCTGCAGCGCCACCGCGTGCAGCACCTGCCCGGCCACGCCCGCGCGCAGCAGCGGGTCCGTCACCTGCGGGAGCAGCCGGCCCACCTCCTCGACGGGGACCAGCTCGGCCCGGGTGCGTGGCAGCCGGGTGCCGGCGACGACCAGCCAGGTCTTCTCCTCGTCCGCACGGTGGTCCCGGGGACGGGCCGCCGAGAGCAGCTCGGCGGCCCGGGCGTCGGTCAGGCCGCGCAGGGCCTGCGAGCCCTGTTCGTCGCGGGGCCGGAGGTTGTGCCAGAACGGCGCCGCCGGCACCACCGGTGTGCCTGCGGCGAAGAGCCCGCCGGTCTCCGAGACGGCGAACCGCCCGAGCAGGTTCGCGCGGTGGCCGCCGTCCCCGGACCGGTACACCGCGAGCTGGTTGTGGCCGCGCTGCACCAGCAGGAGTTCGGCGTCCCCGGGCAGCCTGAGCAGGCCGATCGGCAGCTCCGGGGCGTGCCCGAGACCGGCGGGGAGGTGGACGACCCGGCCGTCCGGCGTCCCCAGCACCACCTGGTCACGCCCGCAGCGTATCCAGCGGCCGACGAGCGACCCGTCCGTTCCGAGCGGCGTGTTCTCCTGGCCGGGCTGCAGCGGGAGCACCTCGCACCGCGTCGGCTCCAGCGGCAGGTCGCACTGCCGGGAGGAGGCCGTCAGCCACGGCGGGAGCGAGGCCCGGCCCCGGGCGCCGGTGACCGGGTCGAACTCCGTCCATGCCCCCTGCCGCTGGCCGTCCCCCTCCAGGACCCAGTGGCCGACGCCGTCGCTCCAGACCGGGCGCAGACGCGGCAGCGCGGTGTCCCCCGCCCGCAGCGGCCGGCAGCCGGTGGTGCGGCCACCGTCCGGTGCGGGCAGCGAGAGCCGGTCGTCCGGCCGCCAGGAGTACTCGACCGGGGCACCGGTCAGCTCGAACTCGTCGTCGGGGCGAGCCGACCAGTAGCCGCGCCAGCGGCCGTTCTCGTACCAGGAGACCAGCAGTTCGCCGTCCACGAAGCAGAACTGGCGCTGCTGCCGGGGAGCCGTGCGCGGATGGTGCACCAGCAGCACGTCCTGCGGGCCTGCGACGGCCACCTGGCCGTCACGGTGCACGATCAGGGCGGGCCAGGCTTCGGCGAGCGCCGTCCGGCCCTGGCCCGTCAGACCCGCGGGCGGGCGTACGACCCCGAGACCGCGCAGTCCGGGAACGGGGTGGCGGGCACCGTCGACGATCGCACACGCCTGCTCCAGGGCCGGCCAGCCGAGTTCGTCGACGATGCCGGCCCGCAGTGTGCGCCCCAGCAGCCCGGCGACGTCCAGGCCGGCGATGCGGGCGGCCGCCTCCGGGCGGAGTTCGGCGAGCTCCGTACGCCAGGACGCCAGCGCGACCAGGATCTCCTCGGCCGCGGCGAGCCCCTGGCAGCGGCCGAGCCGTTCCAGCTGCTCGTCCAGCCACTCGCCGAGCAGCTCCGCGAGGACCGGCACGCTGGTGACCGACCGGCGCGACCGGCCGCTGCCGCGATCCCGGCTCTCGCCGGCCGCGCGCCGGAGCGCCGGACGCAGCACCGGGTCGGCGGCGACCGCCGCCAGGTCGCGCTCGCCCGGAGTGCGGTCCTCCAGCCAGGGCACCAGGTCCGGCCGCTGGAGCAGCTCGGGCGGCAGGTCCACCGGCACATCCGCCGCCAGCAGCACATCGAGCAGGTCCAGCAGCACCGCGTGCCGGTGTTCGGGGACCGAGGCGAACAGCGCCACCGGGACCGCGTCGCGGCGCAGACGGTCCGCCATCCGTCCCACCAGCGCGATCGTCTCCGGCGAACGCTGGGACTGACCCCAACGGGCCATCAGATGACCGGCCCAGCGGGACAGCCATGCCGCGGGAGCGCCGACCTCGGCCCCGTCCTGCGCCCCGCCGTCCCCGTCCGCGGCGCCGGTCAGCAGTGTCTCGGCACCCGTCCCGGCGAGCAGTTCCAGCCATGTGGCGGTGAAGCGGGACGGACGCCAGCCCGACTCACCCGAAGGCGTGGGCAGCAGTTCCAGCAGGCGGCGCCGCACCTCGATGGCGCTCGGGCCGCCGTCACGGGCGCCGGCGACCTCCTCGGTGCCGGCGAGTTCCCCCAGGCGTTTCCGCCAGGAGGTCCAGAACGCGGCCGGCGCACGGCCGATCGCCGGTGAGCACAGCAGCTCCCACAGCAGCTCCCGTTCCGCGGCCGCGGCTGCCTCCCCGGTGAGGCCGGAGCCACGCAGCAGCGAACGGGTGTCCTCGGCCAGCCCCGCATACGGCGGCATGCCGGCGGCGGAACGCTCCACGCACAGCTGCCGGAAGCCCTCCCACGCCCGGGCGCCGCCCAGGCGCGCGGCGAGGTCCTTCACATAGCGGCGCAGCGCCTTGACGGTGAGCGCACCGCTGAGAGCGAACTCCATGAACACCGCACGCAACCGGTCCTCGTCCAGCGCCAGGTTGTGCACCTGCTCGGCCTGACGGGCCTTGTCGAAGAAGGCGGCCGCATAGGTCTGGTTGTCCGCGTCCAGCATGATCCTGCCGACCTGCTCCAGGTAGGTGGGCAGGAAGTGCGGTACGGTGCGGCCGAGTTCGGCGGCGAGCTGCTCGAAACCGTCCTTGGCCGCGCCGGGCTTGCTGCGTGCCTGCCGGGCCAGTCGCTCCATCTCCTTGACCAGCGCGAGGGCGTGGTGGCCGTTGGCCGGGTCGTGGACCAGCGCCCAGGCGGGGAAGCCGAGGGCTTCCTGCCGTGCCCGCCCCACCTCCACGGGCTCGCCGTCACGTGCCAGGCCCAGGAACTCCAGCGCCAGATCCTCCGCCTCGCCGAGCGCGGCGGGCACAAGGCGTACGACGGGCTGGTCCGTCAGGGCGGGGTGGGAGTACTGGCGGGCCGTCAGCCGGTCGGTGGCGGCGGACGTGCCGTCGCCGCGGCCCGCGGTGGTGTCGGTGTCCGCGGTGGTGTCCGTGGTGGTGTCGGTGGTGCTCATGCCGCCTGCTCCTCGTCCCGGTTCCTGCTCCCCGCGTACAGCCCGGCCGCCATCCGCACGCCCTCGGACCAGGCCACCGGCCCGACGGAGCCCAGCGGAAGCGGCTTGCCGTCCCGTCCGAACCACTGGAGCGGCCCGGTCTCCGTGCCGCCCTCGTAGTACTCGCCGAGCCAGACCCGGGCCTGGAGCGGAGTTCCGTCCTCGACCAGCGGCAGCACGGCGTAGCCGCCGCGCACCCGGTAGCCGAGCCGGGTGGCGCGTGCGACCAGTTCGCGGAGGTCGGCGTACTCGCCGCCCGCGAACGACGGCTCGGCGAGCGCGGCGGGGTCAGCGGTGGCGGGCCGGCGCCAGACCTCCCGGTACAGCTGCTGCACGCCCTGCTCGACACCCAGCTCGCCCGCGAACTCCCGCAGGTCCGCGAGGTCTTCGAGGAACACCGGGTGGGGAATGCGCACCACCGCGTCGTCCAGCCGGACGGTGTCCCCGTCGAGGTCCACGACGCCCAGGCCTCTGCCGGGATCCGCGTCCCGGAGGAAGCCGACCACGTCCGAGCCGTCGACCGGGCACACCACGACGTCGCGAAGCACGTCCCGCCACACCGGATCCGCCCACACCTCGGCGAGGAGGGTGCGGGAGAGGGGCTCGGACTGGATCATCCAGCGCTCCACCACGGCCGCGCACTCACGCGCATGGCGCTCCAGCCACTCCGCCAGAGCCCTGAGCTGCACCACGGCAGGCTCGGCCTTGAGCTTCGCCGGAACGCTCCGCAGCCGCCTCCCCGAAGCGTTGCGACAGACGACCTTGCCGCCTTCCAGGGCGACTTCGTAGTCGCCCGCCGCTACCCACCCCACGCCCAGCCTCCCGGTCAAGTGATCATTCCGTTGGGATGGCGGAAACCGTAGTCGGAGGCGCTGACAACGCCCCGTCGAGGGCGGCCTGGGGCCGCTGTCGCACGGGAACGACGAACCGGCGGCGCCCGGTGGCGGCTGCCGACTCCCACCCTCCAGGCCACCGCCGGGCCGGCGGCCCGGGATCTCCGGCAGCCCTCGGTGTCAGTGCCCCGGGCTAGGCTGCGCGCCGTGACCATCCGGTACGGTCCGCACCCGCCGGGGTGTGCCCGCACCGGGCGGGGGGGGTCGTCAAGGG
>NZ_LIQR01000589.1 GCF_001418575.1 Peterkaempfera griseoplana | reverse complement strand
GGGTGGTGGCGCGGGGGGCGGGGAGGTCGGCCATCGCCCCAGTCTGCCCGCCCCCGCACTCGAACAGAACAGCGCACACCGCACTCCGCCGGTACCGCGGCTGTGCACCGCCCCCCACTGGTCACCCGGACGGTGCAGTGCATTGGATCAGGCCATGGCACCATGGGCGCCACCGAACCGCGCCGCACGCCCCGTACCCCGCCGAAGGAGCAGCGATGACCGACACCCCGGGCTGGACACCGCCCGGTGCGCCCGAGCCTCAGCACGAGGAGGGTGCCACCCCCGGCCTGGGAGCGGCCCCCGGCCCGTCGGCACCGCAGGACGGCCCGCACGGAGTCGGCGCACCCCCGCCGCCGCCCGGACAGCCCGGCTGGGGCGGCCCGCACCCGTACAAGCCGTACCCCGGCGGGCCCTACGGCGGCCAGCCCGGCGCCCCCGCCTGGGGCGGTCCCGGCTGGGGCGTCCCCCTCGCGCCCAAGCCCGGTGTGATCCCGCTGCGCCCGCTCGGGGTCGGCGAGATCCTCGACGGCGCGGTCTCCACCACCCGGCGCTACTGGCGCACCACGCTCGGCATCTCCGTGGTGGTGGCCCTGCTGAGCACCGTCACCACCACGCTGATCGACTGGGGCGTCTCCAGCGGCACCCTGAACCGCACCGCCACCGCGGTCGGCGATCTGCTGAACTACCTGGTCCTGATCGTCGCCGGCCAGGTCGCCGGGGCACTGCTGACCATGGTGGTCAGCCGCGCCGTCCTCGGACGCCCCGTCTCGCTGCGCGAGGCCTGGCGGGACGCACGGCCCCGGCTGCTGCCGCTGCTGGGCCTGGTGCTGGTGATGGTGCTGGCCGTGGTGCTGATCGCCGGTGTGCTGCTGCTGCCCGGCATCCTGGCCGCCGTCGGCGGCGCCGACACCGCTGTGACGGCGTCAGCGCTGCTGCTCGGCGCACTGGCGGCCTGCGGCTGCCTGGTCTGGCTGTGGATCCGCTACAGCATGGCCGCCGCCACCCTGATGCTGGAGAAGCAGGGCATCAGGTCCTCGCTCGCCCGCTCGGCCCGGCTGGTGCGCGGCAGCTGGTGGCGGATCTTCGGGATCACCCTGCTCGGCGGGCTGGTGACCACCATCTTCTCGTCGATCTTCGTCTTCCCGGCCACCCTGATCGGCCTCGCCGTCAGCGGCCAGGGCCTCCTCGACCAGGCCGACTCCGGACCGACCCTGACCACGCTGGTCTTCACCGGCATCGGATCGGCGATCGCCTCCACCCTCACCGTGCCGGTCACCGCCGGTATCAACATCCTGCTCTACGTGGACCAGCGCATCCGGCGCGAGGCCCTGGACATCGAACTCGCCCGCGCCGCCGGCCTGCCCGGCTTCGGCGACACCACGGCCGAGGCCCCGGCCGCCGGACCGGAGGCCTGACCGGCGTGGGCGTCCCGGGGGCAACCCTGCCGGCCGGCGCCGCCCTCGCAGACGGCGGCGCGCCCGTCACCGTGGGACGCGACGCCGCCCGGGAGGCGGCACGGCACGAGCTGTCCAACCCTGCCTACCACCGCAGCGACCCCAGCCTGCTGCAGCGCCTGATCGACTGGGCCTGGCGGCAGATCGACCGCCTGCTCGGGCAGATCGGCGGGGACTCCCTGAGCGGCACCCCCGGCCTGCTGGTCTTCCTGGCGGTGCTGCTGATCGTCGGCCTCGCCCTGTGGTGGCGGCTCGGTGCGCCCCGGCGCGCCGCCCGCACCACCGGGGCGGCGCTCTTCGACACCCGCCGCCGGACCGCCGCCGAGCACCGCGCCGCCGCGGAGCGCCACGCCGCCGACGGGCAGTGGTCCGAGGCGGTGCGTGAACGGACCCGCGCCGTCGTCCGCTCCCTCGAGGAGCGCACGCTGCTGGACGAGCGCCCCGGCCGCACCGCCGACGAGGCCGCGGCGGAGGCCGGCGCCGCG
>NZ_LIQR01000588.1 GCF_001418575.1 Peterkaempfera griseoplana | reverse complement strand
GGGCGGAGCGACGTGCCCGGCCGGGGGGCTCCGAGGGCCCGTGCAGGACTGCCGCGGCCTTGGTGTCACCGGCCGTCGATCCGCGACGCCGGACCTCGGGGGTCGCCACCCCGGGGTTCCGGCACCACGAGTCGCAGGTAGCGTCGCGGTGCGTCCGCGGGTTCGCCGGGTTCGGTGGTGTGGCACGCGTCGGAGGTTCCGGGCCGCGGTCCGGCGGTGCGTGGCATGGCCGCCACAAGGGGCCACAGCGGCGCCGGACGGCCCTGTCGCAGCGGTGCTGACAGTCCGTCAAACAACCTGTCTCGATGGAACGTTCGCCCCGCATATGACGGCACGGCATGGTAGAAAGCGGGGCACACGGGGAAGGCGCACGCTCGGAGGGGAGGCCGGGGTGGGGGAGACCGTTGTGGTGCGCCAGGCCGGGCCGGCGGACGTCGCGGCCGCCGCCGAGGTCTGGTACGCCTCCCACCTGGTCCGCCGCAACGGCAGGGCGCTGCCCAAGGAGCGGCACGATCTGGCCGTGGCCCGGATGTCCGACCCGGCGGGAATGCTGCTGATCGCCGAGGACTTCGGGGCCCAGTACGACTCCGGGCTGAGCGGGTCCCTGTCGCCCCCCGTCATCGGCACCATCCTCGGAGAGGCCGGCCGGGAGAACGACGGCACCGGACCACCCGTCCCCGGACTGCTGCATCTCGCACTGCTCTCGGTCCATCCCGACCACTGGGGACGGCATGTGGGCCGGCTCCTGATGGAGGGCATCACCGTCCGCGCCTTTGCCCTCGGCTACCGCCGCGCACAGCTGTGGGCCCACGCCGACAACGCTGTCGCGGGCCGTCTCTACCGGGCGACCGGCTTCCGCCGTACGGGCCGGGCCCGGATCGACGACTGGGGGGAGCTGGTCGTCCACCACCAGCGGGAGCTCCACCACCAGGGGGAGCTGCAGTCAGGCCCTCCCGGCTGACTCAGTCCCGCTCCCGGGCCGCGGCCTCGGCGACCGCCTCGGCCACCGGGGTGTCGCCGGACACCAGCTCCAGCGTGAGCCCGGCGGTGCCGGGTTCGTCCAGCAGGGACTCCAGCACCGCGGCCACATCCTCACGGTCCACCTCGCCGCGCCCGGTCGACCGCGCCAGCCGTACGCGGCCCGAGCCCGGTCCGTCGGTGAGGCGGCCGGGCCGCAGGATCGTCCAGGCCAGGCCGTCGCGGGCCCGCAGCGCGTCGTCGGCGGCGCCCTTGGCCCGCAGATAGGCGCCGAAGACGGGGTCGGCGCCGTCGGCGGCCCGAGCGTCGGCGCCCATGGAGGAGATCATCAGATAGCGGCGCACCCCGGCCTCCTCGGCCGCGTCGGCGAGCAGCACCGCCGCATCCCGGTCCACCGTCTCCTTGCGGGCCGCGCCGCTGCCGGGCCCGGCGCCGGCGGCGAAGACCACCGCGTCCGCGCCGGTGAGCAGTTCGGCCACCTCCGCCACGGAGGACTTCTCCAGGTCCCGCACCAGGGGTTCGGCGCCCACGGCCAGCAGGTCCTCGGCGTGGGCCGGATTGCGGACGAGCCCGGCCACCGAGTCCCCCCGGCCGGAGAGCCGCCGCTCCAGCCGCAGGGCGATCTTCCCGTGTCCGCCGGCGATGACGATGCGCATATCGGCGACCCTATGGCCTGCCCCGGCGATTCTCATCCGTGGACGCGGGCACGGACGTGGACGCGGGTGCCGCCGGCGCCAGACGGGCCCGGCGCCCGGCCCCCGGAGTGCCCCGGCCCGGACCTCCCGGGGCGCCGGTACCCGTCCGGCCGTACGCCACGCCGCGCCGCTCCCCCGGACGGGTGGACGTCGGGCGCGCCGCCCGCCGGGTCAGTCCGGTGGCGCGAGCCGGGCCTGGCGGGGTACCGCGAGGGCGGTGGTGTCGGCGAACTCCCGAACCGCGCTGGTGCGGCTGACCACCCGGCCGCGGTGCACCACCAGCCGGCTGTGTCCGCCGGACAGGGCCCCGGCGAGGCTGTCCCCGCGCACCGCGAGCAGTTCCGCCGGAAACCCCGCCTCCACCCGCACCTCGGGCAGCCCCAGGACCGCGCGGGCGTCCGAACTCACCGCGGCGTAGGCGGCCGCCGCGTCCAGCGCCCCGGTCGCCGACAGCAGGAAGGCCGCCTCCAGCGGGTCGGCCCGCCCGACCGGGTTGCTGGGGTCGCGCAGCGCCCCGCTGCCGGCTGCGACCGCGACCCCGGCGCGCCGCAGCATCCGTGCGGACGCGGGCCGGAAGGGCGGCGCGGGCGCCCCGCCCGCCCGCGGCGGCTCCCCCGCGGCGGTGCCGGAGCCGGTGCAGGTGCCGTTCTGCGGCAGGCAGACCACGGCCACGCCGGCGGCGGCCAGCCGGTCGGCGCAGTGTGCCGCGGTCTCGTACGGGAGCCGGCCCAGCCGGGTGCAGGGGCCGATGGCGGCGTGCGGCCGGACGGCGCCCAGCGCCCCGGCGAG
>NZ_LIQR01000587.1 GCF_001418575.1 Peterkaempfera griseoplana | reverse complement strand
TCGACCTTCACCGTCCAGCCGCTGCCCGGCTGGACGGTGAAGGTCGACAAGACCAAGCTCGCCAAGCCGCTGACGTCCGACGACGGCCAGATCACCGAGGCGGTCACCAGGATCACCTGGACCGCGGACAAGAGCTCCGCCATCGCCCCCGGGCAGTTCCAGGAGTTCAATGTCTCGCTCGGTCCGCTGCCGACCGACACCGACTCGATGATCTTCAAGGCGCTGCAGACCTATGACGACGGCCAGATCGTGCGCTGGATCGACGTCGCCAAGGAGGGCCAGGCCGAGCCGGAGCACCCGGCCCCGGTGCTGACCCTCACCAAGGCCGGCGCCGACGGCCAGGACGCCACCGCCTCCGCCTCCGCCGCTCCCGCTTCGCCGGCCGCGGGCTCCGACGCCGACGCCGGGACGGGGTCCGGCGCCGGGCAGGCCCAGGCCGCCGGCTCCTCCGGCGACACCACGGCCCGCACGCTGGGCGTGGTGGGCATCGTGGTGGGCGTGGTGGGGGCCGGTCTGGGTGCGCTCGGGCTGCGCCGCAGGGGCGGTTCCGCCTCCTGACCCGCGCCGGGCGCGGCGGACGGCTGCCCACGGCAGCCGTCCGCCGCGCTCCGCCCGCCTCCGTCCCGCCGCCCCTGCACCGCCTCGATCGGAACCCCGCAGATGACCCGCACCACCTCGCCGGAACGCAGCCGCCGCATCGCGGCCGCGACCGCGCTGGCCCTCGCCGCCGCCCTCGCCCTGGGCGCCTGCGGCAGCTCCTCCCCGGGCCCGGCCGGCCAGCAGGCCGCCGTCGTCAGGACGTCCGGCGACTCCCCCTACCAGGGCACCACCCTGACCCAGCCGTTCCGCAAGCCCGACCTGGTCCTCACCGACACCGCGGGCAAGCGGTTCTCGCTGCGGGAGCAGACCGCGGGCAAGCCCGTGCTGCTCTACTTCGGCTACACCAGCTGTCCGGACGTCTGCCCCACCACCATGGGCGACATCGCCGTCGCCATGCAGAAACTGCCCGCCGCCGAACGCGACAAGGTGCAGGTGGTCTTCGTCTCCACCGACCCGCGGCGCGACACCCCCCAGCGGCTGCGCAGCTGGCTCGCCTCCTTCGACAGCCGCTTCATCGGCCTCACCGGCGACCTGGAGCAGGTCAAGAAGGCCGCCAAGCCGCTGGGCATCCTGGTGGAGGACCCGGTGGTCAACAAGGACGGCTCGGTCACCTCCACCCACGGTGCCCAGGTGCTGGCCTTCCTGCCCTCCGACGACCGGGCGCACATCCTCTATCTGAGCCAGAGCTCGGTGCAGGTCTTCACCCACGACCTGCCGTTGCTGGCCAAGGGGGTGCAGCCGTGATCCGGCCGCGTGCCGTGACCGCCGTGGCGGCGGGGGCGGCCGCGCTGGCCCTCGCGGGCTGCGGCTCCACGGCCTCCCCGGAGTCCTCCTCGGGCGGTGCGGCGGCCCGGATCAGCGTCAGCGACCCGTACATCCCGCTGCCGCCCTCCCCGGACGCCGCCGCCGGCTATCTCACCCTGCACAACAGCGGCGGCAGTGCCGACCGGCTGCTCCGGGTGGCCAGCCCGGACGCCCGCTCGGTGACCATGCACCGCTCCACCACCGCCTCCATGGAGCCGCTGGAGAGCCTCACCGTGCCCGCGCACGGCAGTGCGGCCTTCTCCCGGGGCGCCGACCATCTGATGATCATGGGGCTGGACGACCGGCCCAGGGTCGGCCGGACCGTGGAACTCGACCTCACCTTCGCCGCGTCCGGGACCATCACGGTGAAGGTGCCCATACAGCCTGTCGCCTACCGGCCACCCGGCGCCGGCAACTGATCGGAGGGACCGGAGATGACCTCCACCAACGACCGCAGACCGCTGCGGCGCCCGGCAGCCGCACTGCTGCTGGTGCTGAGCGCCGCCCTCGTGCTGCTGTTCGGCGGCGCGGGCACCGCCTCCGCGCACGCCGCCCTGGTCTCCACCGACCCCGCGCCCGACTCGGTGGTGGCCACCGCCCCCAGCCGGGTGGTGCTGACGTTCAGCGAGGGGGTCACCCTCTCCGGCGACTCGGTGCAGGTGTTCGACCCCAGCGGCAAGCAGGCCGACCTGGGCTCGCCCGCGCACGCCGACGGCAAGGACACCACCGCCGCCGTGCAGTTGCGCAACGGGCTGGCGCAGGGCACCTACACGGTCTCCTGGAGGGCGGTCTCCGAGGACTCCCACCCGGTCTCCGGAGCCTTCACCTTCTCCATCGGCAAGCAGACCCAGACCGCGGTCCCCGCGGCCGTCGCGGGGCGCGAGGGCGGCTCCGCCACCGTCGGCGCCCTCTACGGCACGGCTCGCGCGGTGGCGTACGGCACCTTCGCCCTGCTGGTCGGCTGCGCGGCGTTCGTCCTGCTCTGCTGGCCGCGCGGGGTGTCGGCACGGCCGGTGCAGCGGCTGCTGATGACCGGCTGGGGCGGTCTGCTGCTCTCCACCGTGGCGGTGGTGCTGCTGCGCGGCCCGTACGAGAAGGGCAGCGGCCTGGGCGACGCCTTCGACCTGTCGCTGGTGCGCACCACCCTGGACGAGCGGCTGGGCACCGCTCTCGCCGCCCGGCTGCTGCTGCTGGCGGCGGCCGGTGTCTTCCTGTCGCTGCTGGTGGGACAGCTGTCGCAGAGCGGGCAGGCCCCGGCGGTGTCCCGGCCGGCCGAGGACAGCGGCACAGCGGGGAGCGGTACGGCGGAGAGCAGCACAGCAGCGAGCGGCGCCGAGGACGACGAGGAGGCGGCCGAGCTGCGCCGGCTGGAGCAGCGTGCCGCCGGGCGTCCGGAGCGTGAGGCCAGGATCGGTCTGGGCGTCGCCGGACTGCTGCTCGCCCTGGCGCTCGCCGCCACCTGGGCCGGTGCCGACCATGCCGCGGTGGGCCTCCAGGTCGATCTGGCGCTGCCGCTGGACATGCTGCACCTGGTCGCCATGGCGGTCTGGCTGGGCGGGCTGGTCACCCTGCTGATCGGGCTGTCCGTGCCCCGGGAGCGGGGCGGGGTCACGGCGGGCGCCGTCGGGGTCTTCTCCCGTACCGCGTTCTGGTGTGTGACGGTGCTGGTGGCCACGGGTGTGTACCAGGCCTGGCGCGGGCTGGGCTCATGGAGCGCCTTCACGGGCACCGACTACGGCCGGCTGCTGCTGGTGAAGATCGGCTGTGTGGCGGTGCTGCTCGGCGCCGCCTGGTTCTCCCGCGGATGGACGGCACGGCTGCGCGCCCTGGCGCCCACCTCGGAGCTGACCGTGGCCCCCGCGGAACCGGAGCCGGTGGCCGCCGGTACCGAGGACACCCCCAGGGACGCCAAGCGGCGCGCCCAGCTGGAGCGCCAGCGGGCGCTGCGGGTGGCGGCCGCGGAGCGGCGCGCCAGGGAGCAGGCCGCGGCCAGGGAGCAGGCGGCCGGCGCCGACCGCTCCGGACTGCGGCGCTCGGTGCTGGTGGAGGCCGGGGTGGCGGTGGCGGTCCTGGCCGTCACCACGCTGCTGACCAACGCCCCGCCCGGACGTACCGCCCAGGTCGCCACCGCGACGGCCACCACGGCGCCGGCACCGGCCGCGCAGCCGGTCAACATCACCGTCCCCTTCGACACCGGGGGCAGTGGTGCGGGCGCCAAGGGCAACGCCGCCATCGCCCTGGACCCGGCCCGCAGCGGCCCCAACACCCTGCATGTAGAGATCACCGACGCCGCGGGGAAGCCGGTGGACGTCCCCGAGGTGCGGGTCGCCTTCGACCTGCCGGCGAAGAAGCTGGGACCGCTGCGGCCGACCCTGCAGAGGGCGACGGGCGGCCACTGGTTCGGCCAGGTGCAGCTGCCGATGTCCGGCGACTGGCAGCTGTCGCTGACCGTACGGTCGTCCGACATCGACGAGACCACCGAGACCGCGCCGGTGCGGATCGGATGAGGGGCCGGGACCGGGCGACGGCGGAGGGCTCCCCAGGCGCGGGCACGACGGGCAGGGACGCGACGGGCAGTGGCCCGGCGGGCAAGGGCCCAGCCGGCAGTGACCCGGCGGGTGAGGACAGGGCAGGCAAGGGCACGGCGGGCAGAGGTATGGCGCAGCACGACACCGTCCATGACGACCAGGACGGCGACGACCAGGACGGCGACAACCAGGACGGCGACAACCAGGACGGCGGCAACCCGGTCGGTGGCGATCCGGACGGCTCTGTCGCGGCCGAAGCCGCCGCCGGCCGACCGGTTGGCCGTGGTGCGGCCGGCCGGCGGGCCGTGCTCACCCGGCGCGGGCTGCTGGGCGCGGCGGGCGCCGCCGGGCTCGCCGTCGGGGCGGCGGGCGGAGTGTTCGGCCGTGCGGCGGCCGACGGCGACGGCACGGCGCCGTCGCTGGGGGCGGCGTCGGTGCCGTTCCACGGCGTGCACCAGGCGGGCATCGTGCAGAGCCAGCAGTCCCGGGCACTGCTGATCGCGTTCGACCTGGCCGCCGGGGCCACCCGGGCGACCACCGCCGCGCTGCTGCGGCGGTGGTCCGACTCGGCCGCCCGGCTGGCGGAGGGCCGGCCCGCGGCCGGCCATGAGAACCAGATCGCGCTGGACGCGGGGCCCTGCTCGCTCACGGTCACCTTCGGCTTCGGGGCCTCGCTCTTCGACCGGATCGGCCTGGCCGCGGCCCGCCCCGCGGCCCTGGCCCCGCTGCCGGACTTCCCGGACGACGCCATCGACCGGTCCCGCAGCGACGGCGACCTCTGGGTGCAGATCTGCGCCGACGACGCCCTGGTCGCGTTCCATGCGCTGCGGGTGCTCCAGCAGCAGGCCGCCGGGGTGGCCGCGGTCCGCTGGCAGATGTCGGGCTTCAGCCGCTCCCCCGGGGCGACGGCCCGTCCCATGACCACCCGCAATCTGATGGGGCAGCTGGACGGCACCAACAATCCCAGGCCCTCCGACGCCTCCTTCACCGCCGACGTCTTCGTCCCCCGGGAGGGCGCCGACCCCGCCTGGATGGCCGGCGGCTCCTATGCGGTGGTACGCCGGATCCGGATGCTGCTGGACAACTGGGAGAACCTGCCGGTCGACCGGCAGGAGCGGGTGATCGGCCGCCGCAAGTCGGACGGCGCCCCGCTCTCCGGCGGCACCGAGACCACCGAGGTGGACCTGTCCCGGCGGAACCCCGACGGCACCCTCGCGGTGCCTGCCGACGCCCACATCCGGGTGGCGGCGCCGGCCGCCAACAGCGGGGCGACGATGCTGCGCCGCGGTTTCTCGTACCACGACGGGTTCCGGGCGGACGGCGCCCCCGACGCGGGTCTGCTCTTCATCGCCTTCCAGTCCGATCCGCTGACCGGGTTCGTCCCGGTGCAGCGCAAGCTGGCGGGCGCGGACAGTCTCTCGCGGTTCGTCCGGCACGAGGCCAGCGGGCTGTACGCGGTGCCGGGGGGTGCGGCGCCGGGCGGCTATGTGGGCCAGGCGCTGCTGGAGTCATGAGGGCCTGGTCGGTGAGGGCCGGCCGCGCCCGGACGGACCACGGAGGTGGTCCCACTGAGCGGAACGGGTCACGGTATCGGGACCGGAGTGGCTAAGGTGGCGAAACGGACGTCCGTATGCGGACTCCCCAGCAGCGCACCGTACGGAGGCGGCATGTCGGCCACCCGCTACACCTACCTCGGGCCCGAGGGCACCTTCACGGAGGCGGCCCTGCGTTCGCTTCCCGAGGCCGCGACCCGGGAGCTGGTGCCGATGGTCTCGGTGCCGGCGGTGCTGGACGCCGTACGGCGCGGCGAGGCGGCGGGCGCCCTGGTGGCGATCGAGAACTCGGTGGAGGGCGGGGTCACCGCCACCCTGGACGAGCTGGCCACCGGCTCCCCGCTGATGATCTATCGCGAGGTGCTGCTGCCGATCGCCTTCGCGCTGCTGGTGCGGCCGGGCACCGTCCTGGCCGATGTGAAGACCGTCACCGGGCATCCGGTGGCGCAGCCCCAGGTGCGCAAGTGGCTGGAGGCCAATCTGCCGCATGCGCTCTGGGAGTCCGCCGCGTCCAACGCCGACGGCGCCCGGCAGGTGCAGGAGGGCCGCTTCGACGGCGCTTTCGCGGGGGAGTTCGCCGCCGCCATGTACGGGCTGCAGCCGCTGGTCACCGACATCCACGGTGGGCGCTCGGCGACCACCCGCTTTGTGCTGGTGGGCCGCCCGGGGCGGACGTCGTCCCCGACGGGGGCCGACAAGACGTCGGCGGTGGTGTGGTTGGGCGACGACCATCCGGGTGCACTGCTGGAGCTGCTGCAGGAGTTCTCGGCCCGTGGCGTCAACCTGATGCGGATCGAGTCCAGGCCCACCGGGGAGGGGCTGGGGAAGTACTGCTTCTCGATCGACTGCGAGGGCCACATTGTGGACCGCCGGGTGGGCGAGGCCCTGATGGGACTGAAGCGGATCTGCCCCAAGGTGCGGTTCCTGGGCTCCTACCCGAGGGCGGACGAGGTGCGGCCGACGCTGCGACCCGGCACCTCGGACGCGGACTTCACCGGTGCCGCGGAGTGGCTGGCGCGGTGCATGGACGGACGCGGCGAACGCTGACCACGACGGCCTGATCGGGACAGATCACTACTGATCAGGTCAGATCGGTGTCAATCAGTCGACTTTTCGGCCATCCAGGGGACGGCCATCCCGGCCCCCACCTGGGGCGCAGTCGGGAATCCACAGCCGGGCAAGTTATCCACAGGCCCTGGGGATGAGTCGACAAAACGCCATGGAGGGGGAACTCGCCCTTCAATCGGACATGTCCGAATCCTGTCACACAGTGATCGCTGATCACTCGGTTGGGTGCTCGATTTCCCGCTGATGGGGGAGTTTGGGGGCTTTGCCCGCCGATCAGGGGCCCGTGCTCGGTAGTCCACAGCACCGGCCCACAGCCTGTGGATGAAACGTCGGCGAGCGGTGTGCACAGCCGGTTATCCACAGGGGATGCCTAGTTATCCCCAGTAGAGATCATCTCAGAGAACTCCGACGCAAAGCGACAAACACGCTCTATCCACGCAACAAAACAATCCGGAGCGATCTCTTCCACTCTCCTGGCCCATCGGCGGCCGCCCACCCGAAAAGGTTGGCGGATCAGCCCTCGGGCCCCGGTAGGCTTCGTGCTGTGATTGACCTTCGCCTGCTTCGTGAGGACCCCGACCGAGTGCGTGCTTCGCAGCGCGCCCGTGGTGAGGACGTCGGCCTTGTCGACGCCCTGCTCGCCGCCGACGAGCGGCGCAGGTCCTCCGGCAGTCGCTTCGACGAGCTGCGCAATGAGCAGAAGACCCTCGGCAAGCAGATCCCCAGGGCCCAGGGCGAGGAGAAGGCGGAGCTGCTGAAGCGCGCCTCCACGCTCGCCGCCGAGGTCAAGGCGGCCGACGCCGAACAGGGCGCGGCCAAGGAGGAGGCCGAGCGCCTGCTCGGACAGCTCGCCAACCTCATCGACCCGGAGGCCCCGGTCGGTGGCGAGGAGGACTTCGTCACCCTCGAGGAGATCGGCACCCCGCGCGACTTCGCAGCCGAGGGGTTCGAGGCCCGCGACCACGTGGAGCTCGGCCGGATCCTGGGTGCGATCGACACCGAGCGGGCCGCCAAGGTCTCCGGCTCGCGCTTCTACTACCTCACCGGCATCGGCGCCCTGCTGGAGCTGGCCCTGGTGAACATGGCCGTCGACCAGGCGGTGTCGGCGGGCTTCACCCCGATGATCACCCCGGCGCTGGTGAAGCCGCGCGCCATGGAGGGCACCGGCTTCCTCGGCCAGGCCGCGGAGAACGTCTTCCGCCTGGAGCAGGACGACTTCTACCTGGTGGGCACCTCCGAGGTGCCGCTGGCCGGCTACCACATGGACGAGATCATCGAGGCCGACCGGCTGCCGCTGCGGTACGCCGGCTACTCCCCCTGCTTCCGCCGTGAGGCGGGCACCTACGGCAAGGACACCCGGGGCATCATCCGGGTGCACCAGTTCGACAAGGTGGAGATGTTCGTCTACACCACGCCGGAGGAGGCGCAGGCCGAGCACCGCCGGCTGCTCCAGTGGGAGAAGGACTTCCTCAACGCGCTGGAGATCCCCTACCGGGTGATCGACGTGGCCTCCGGCGACCTCGGTTCCTCGGCGGCCCGCAAGTTCGACATCGAGGCCTGGATCCCCACCCAGGGCAAGTACCGCGAGGTCACCTCGACCTCCAACACCACCGAGTACCAGTCCCGCCGGCTCTCCATCCGGATGCGCGGCGCGGACGGCGTACGGCCTCTGGCCACCCTCAACGGCACCCTGGTCGCGGTCCCGCGCACCATCGTGGCCATCCTGGAGAACCACCAGCAGGCCGACGGCTCGGTGGTGGTCCCGGCGGCGCTGCGGCCGTTCCTGGGCGGGCGTGAGGTACTGGAGCCCATCGGCAAGTGAGCAGTCCCCGCACGCCCTACCGCCTGATCGCCACCGATCTGGACGGCACCCTGCTGACCGGGTCGGAGACCGTCTCCCCCCGCACCCTGGCCGCGCTGGCGGCGGCGACCGCCGCCGGCGCGGTGCACATCGTGGTGACCGGCCGCCCGGCGGCCGTGACCCGCTCCGTGCTGGACGCCATCGGCTACCACGGTCTGGCCGTCTGCGGTCAGGGCGCGCAGGTCTACGACGCGGGCTCCCACCGCCTGATCACCTCCGTCACCCTCGACCGGCGGCTGGCCGCCCTGGCCGTGGCCAAGATCGAGGCGGAGGTGGGACCGCTGGCCGTCGCCGCCCACCGGGACGGCGCCGACGGCCGGATGGTGGCCGGGCCCGCCTTCGAGCTCACCATCGCCGCCCTTCCGATGACCAGGCTCGACGACCACAGTGAGCTGTGGAGCGAGCCCGTCGGCAAGCTCTACATCCAGCACCCCGCCCTGGGCGACGACGAGCTGGCCGCCGCCGCCCGTGCGGTGGTGGGCGACCTGGTCGGTGTGGTGATGGCCGGCGAGGGCATCGTCGAGCTGCTGCCGCTCGGTCTGAACAAGGCCACCGGGCTGCGCATCGCGGCCCGCCGTCTGGGCGTCACCGCCGCGGAGACCATCGCCTTCGGCGACATGCCCAACGACATCCCGATGTTCGCCTGGGCCGCCCATGGAGTCGCCATGGCCAACGCCCATGCCGAGCTGAAGGCCGTCGCCGACGAGCTCACCGCCTCCAACGACCAGGACGGTGTGGCCCTGGTCCTGGAGCGGCTCTTCCCCTCACCCACAGCCTGAGACGGCCCGCGGCCCGGCCCCGCCCGTCACCCGGTCGTCCGGGCGGGGAGGTGCCGGGCCGCAGGCCGTACGGCGCCGGGCTGCTACTCCTCGCCGGCGAGGGTGAGACCGGCCAGGCGTACCGCGGCGAAGGCGGTGGCGCCCAGGGTGACCACGACCAGCAGGGGCACGGCGACCGGCAGCGAGACATCCGCGGCGATCACTCCGGGGTCGGCGACGGCCTTGGCGAGCGAGAGGCCCCACTGCTGGATGGAGAGCGTCCGGGCGCCGTGCACGAAGTTGCCGACCAGGCTCTCCCAGATCAGGGAGTACATCA
Organism: Peterkaempfera griseoplana; assembly: GCF_001418575.1. Taxonomy (GTDB): domain Bacteria; phylum Actinomycetota; class Actinomycetes; order Streptomycetales; family Streptomycetaceae; genus Peterkaempfera; species Peterkaempfera griseoplana. The sequence continues at coordinate 5,069 of NZ_LIQR01000587.1, read as the reverse complement.
GGCCGACCACCACGGCGTGCCGGGTGGCGACGCCCAGCAGCAGGAAGAGGGCGCTGTACGCGGCCCCGGCCACAAGCGCTCCCAGGCCGTAGCCGGCGGCGAGGCCGTCGGTGGTGCCGTACAGGATCAGACCGGCCAGGAAGGTGGGCAGCGCCGCGAACACGGTGGTGCAGCCGACGGCGACGGCGAGCTTGGTGACGATGATCTTCCAGCGCGGCTGCGGCTTGGCCAGCAGGTAGACGATGGAACCGTCGTCGATCTCGGTGGAGATGGCTCCGGTGCCGGCGATCAGGCCGAGCAGCGGGACCAGGGTGCCGAGCGCGAGCGTGCCGAGGACGTCCACGGCGATGTCGTGGTCCTGCCCGTTGGAGGCCCGCACCAGCACCGAGAGGAGCAGCAGCAGTACGGGGACGACCAGCAGCAGGACGCCGCGGCGGCGGCCCAGCAGGCCGCGTACGGTCAGCCTGGCGACGGTCGGGTTCACGGTGGGGGCCTCTCTGGATAGATGTTCTGACGACAGGTCAGGACGTGACGAGGTAGGAGAAGACGCTCTCCAGCGACTCGTCGGCGGGCGAGACGGTGTAGAGCCGGATGCCCGCCTCATGGGCGACGCGCGGCAGCAGCCGGGTGAAGCGGTGGAAGTCCACGGCCTGGACGCGCAACGCCTTCTCCTGGCCGTCGAGTTCGATGCCGGCGGTGGAGCCGTCGGCGATCAGCGCGGCGGCGAGCGCCCGGTCGTCGCTGGAGCGCACCAGGTAGCGGTGCGGGCGGTCGGTCATCAGCCGGCGGATCCGGCGGAAGTCCCCGGAGGCCGCGTGCCGTCCGGCGACCACCACCTCGATGTGGCGGGCGAGCTGCTCGACCTCCTCCAGGATGTGGGAGGAGAACAGGACGGTGCGGCCGTCGGCCCCGAAGCGGCGCAGCAGTTCCATCAGATGGAGACGCTGGCGGGGGTCCATACCGTTGAAGGGCTCGTCCAGCAGCAGCACCGCGGGGTCGTGGACCAGCGCGGAGGCCATCTTGACCCGCTGCTTCATGCCCTTGGAGTAGGTGCCGGTCCTGCGGTCCTGGGCGTGCTCCATCTCCACGGTGGCCAGCGCCCGGGTCGCGGCCGCCCCGGGGTCCGGCAGCCCGTGCAGCTCCGCGTTGGCCAGGACGAACTGCCAGCCGGTGAGGAAGTCGTACATGGACTCCCGCTCCGGGACCAGCCCGATCTGCCGGTAGACCTGCTGGTTGCGCCAGATGGGCTGCCCGTCGAGGGTGACGGAGCCGGCGGACGGCGCCAGGAAGCCGCTCATCATGTGGATGAGGGTGGACTTGCCGGCGCCGTTGGGGCCGAGCAGGCCGGTGACGCCGGGGCCGATCTGCATGGTGATGTCGTTCACGGCGACGACGTTGCCGAACCAGCGGGAGACGCCGTCGATGCTGATGGTGGCCATGGCTTGGCTGACTCCCTGTCAGAACTTCCGGTAGCGGCGCAGCAGCAGCCCGTAGGAGGCCGCGGCGGTCACGATGAACTCGGCGAGGAAGACGATGCCCGCACCGTTGCTCGGCGGCCAGCTGGGTCCGTCGCCCTGCGGCAGCCGGAACAGCCAGGTGGAGAGCGAGTCGACCAGGGTGGACGGGGAGAGCAGCCCGGCCCAGTTGGCGCTGGGCGACCCGGTGGGGCCGCCGATCAGCGCCCAGGCGATGCCGGCGACGGTGGTGGAGACGACCAGGACGCCGATGATGGCCGCCACTCCGAAGCCGCGCCGCGGGGTGGCGGCCGCGACCACCAGTCCGACGGCGGCGTAGAGCACCGAGTAGAGCACCGCGGTGCCCAGGCCGTAGAGGGCGTGGGCGGTGTTGTGGCCCAGGTCCATACCGGCCAGCAGGGCGCCGAGGTAGAGGATGACCACGGGCAGGCCGGTGAGGATCAGCAGCGCGGCGGCCATCGCGGCGAACTTGGCCCGTACGTAGTCGGTGCGGGTGAGCGGCCGGGAGAAGTACAGCGGCACGGTCATGAACCGCAGGTCGCGGGAGAGCGCCACCGGTGCCTGCGCGGCGAGGAAGATGCCGAACAGGGTGCTGGTGTTGGAGAGATAGGACGGGTAGTCCGTCGCCAGCTTGTCCGCGTCGGTGGAGACCGCCAGCGCCACGATGATCAGCGCGGGGACGCACATCGCGGCCAGCAGCACCATCGGCAGCACCTTGGACTTGGCCGAACGGCCGAGTCCGTAGGCCCCTCGCAGACTCTGCACGAAGAGCGACCGGGTGGCGTAGCCGCGGCCCAGGCGAGGGCCGGTGTAGTTGCGGTAGCCGATGTTGTGGATCACCCCGGTCCGCGGGGTGGCGGCTGCGGCCTCAGACGGCACCGACATCTGCGGAACCCTTCTTCTGCTGGTCGACGAGGTGGTCGGTGTCGCCGTCGTGGAAGATCTCCACGACCCGGTGCCGGCGCTGCTCCATGCGGACCAGACCGAGGCCGAGGTCCGCGACGGTGTCACGGACGATGTCGTAGGTGCCCTCGTCCGCGATCTCCACCAGCATGATCCGGCCGCCCAGCTCGCCCGCGGCGGTGTCCGGCCGTACGGTCAGCCCGGCCGCCGCCAGCCGGTCGCGCACCGCGGTGTCGGGGTCGGTGAGGTGCGGGGTGTCGTCGTCGGCGGCGACCTCGACGGCCAGCAGTTGCGTGGCCTCGGTGAAGGACGCGGTGGACGAGGAGCGCAGCAGCCGGCCGCCGTCGATGACCACCAGGTGGTCGCAGGTCCGCTCCAGCTCACCCAGCAGATGCGAGGTGACCAGCACCGAGATGCCGAAGTCGGTGTGGATGCGGCGGATCAGGCCGAGCATGTCGTCACGGCCGACCGGGTCGAGCCCGTTGGTGGGTTCGTCCAGCAGCACCAGCTGGGGGTCGTGGACCAGCGCCTGGGCCAGCTTGACCCGCTGCTTCATGCCGGTGGAGTAGCCGCCGATGGGCCGGTAGCGCTCCTCGTACAGACCGACGTGGCGGAGGGTGTCGGCGGTCCGCTCGCGGGCGGCCGCCGCCGGCAGCCCCGACATCCGCGCCATGTGGACGACGAACTCGGTCGCCGAGACGTCCGGCGGCAGGCAGTCGTGCTCCGGCATGTAGCCCACCCGCTCCCGGATGGCGGGACCGTCGGTGGCGACGTCCAGGCCGAGGACGCGGGCGGTGCCGGAGGTGGCGGGGGCCAGCCCGAGCAGGATCTTGATCAGCGTGGACTTGCCCGCGCCATTGGATCCGACCAGGCCGACCACACCGGGCTGCACATCGACGGTGAGCCGGTCCAGCGCGGTGACCCGGGGGAAGCTCTTGGTGAGGCTGTCCGTGGTGATGACTGACGACACGCTCAGAACCTAGCGGTCCCGGGGCCCGGCGCACATGCCCTGGGAAGCTGATCGTCCTCTGCTCCCTGAGGCGTACCCGCCCGGGGCCGTCCCCTAGGGGACAGCCCCGGGGCCGGGTCAGCCGAGCAGTTCCGCCTGGTCGATGACCACCTGCCGGTAGGCGGTCGCGGGCACGCCCGCGGGGTTGCTCATCACCACGGCGCCCACCAGGTCTCCGGCGCGCAGTTCCACGACATGGGCGACCTCGCGCTGCCGGCCGCCGACCTGCCTGCTCTCCGTCAGCGCCACACTCTCCTGGCCCACCGGGAGCTGGAAGGCGGTGGTGTCGGCGGCGAAGCTGTCGGACACCCCCTTCACCTCGGTGCCGTAGATGGCGGAGTAGAACGCCTGCGCCTCCGCCTGGGAGCCGAAGCCCACCAGCCGGATCTCGGTGCGGGTGCCGTCGGACGCGGTCCAGGTCCGTCCCGCGCCGCGGCGGCAGAGGCCCTCCTTCATCTGACGGGCCGTCCTCGCGGAGTCGGTGAAGAGCAGGGTGAAGGCCTTGCACTGCTCGTCCGCGCTGCTCGACCTGGCGGAGGTGGTGACGGCCGTCGCCTCCTTGGGCGCGGGCAGCAGCAGGCCCCGCAGCTCCGCCCAGTGGAGGCCGTCGTTGCCGTCGGCGAAGGGGCTGGGCTTGCCGGACGGCAGCGGCGGCAGCGTCAGTTCCGGGAAGGCGTAGCGGCCGTCCGACGGGGTCCGCAGCCCCGGGATGTCGGTGCGGTCCGGTGCGGTGACGGCGAAGGCGGTTCCGGCGCCGGCGAGGCCGAGGACCAGGACGGCCGCGCCCCAGCGCAGCACGGTGCGCAGCCTGGGCCGCCGCTTGCGGGGCGGCTGCCCACCGGGGCCGGCGGCCGGTGCTCCGGGGTCGGCAGCGGGGGACTGCGTACCGGGTTCGAGGGCGGCGGTGTCGGCGGCGGAGATCTGCTGGTCCGTCATACTGCGGCTCCCGGGCGTGCCAGACGGTCCAGCTGCGCCTTGAGCAGCTGTACGGCCCCGTCCTTGTTCAGCGGTGTGACGCCGGTGACGTCCATGGAGACCAGGAGGTCGCCCTCGGCGGCGAAGCAGGTCATGTAGTCGAGCTTGGCCGACGGTTCGAGCGGCGGCAGCACACAGCGGGCGTTGCGGTGCCCGGCGACGGCCGGGCCCTGCCGGAAGGCGCCGCTGGCGTCGACCACCGCGCCGTTGAAGGCGTTGGCCGCGGCGACGGCCTGCTGGTTGAACTGGTCGAGCCGCATCTCCACCATGAGGTCGCCGCTGCGGTCCTGGTACGTGCGCACTCCGCTGGCACGCAGGTGCAGCGACTTCCATGCCTTCTCGACCGTCTTGCGGTTCTTCTTGGGGACGGTCTTCAGGGCCTCCTCCTCCCGTGACGCCAGCTGCTTGCCGTCGAGCTCGGTGTCATTGCCGAACTCGCCGCTGTCGGGGCCGAGCAGGTAGGAGTCCGGCACCGGCAGCAGCAGGTCGAGCAGCGATCCGAAGTGGTTGCCGTTGGACCGGCCGCCCCAGGAGGGTGACGGCGCCGGGGCGGGGGCGGTCGCCACGGGGGCGGCGGCCGCGGTGGTGTCGTCCTGCCGGTAGGCGGTGTGCAGCAGCACCTCGCCGATGCCGACGCCCGCCACGGCGGCGGCCACCACGGCGGCGAGCGGGCGGAGCACCCGGCGCCGGCGGGCGGGCCGTACGGG
>NZ_LIQR01000586.1 GCF_001418575.1 Peterkaempfera griseoplana | reverse complement strand
CGCCCAGTCCGGATCGGCGGTCACCGCCGATCCGGACTGGGCGACCCCCGGTCTGATCACCGGCGTCCTGCTGCTGATCGCCGCGCTGCTGGTACTGATGACGGTGCGTCCCAACGGGTGGTGGCTGCTGCCCGGCATCCTGCTCGGCATCGCCCTGCTCGCCCTGCCGGGCGAGATCCTCAAGGGAGAGGTGCTGCTCCACCGCGGAGTCCGCACCGACGTGGTGGTCACCACCGCCCACCACGGCAAGGCAGGCAGGGACGGCAGGGTGCACTGGACCTGCGACATCCGCCGAGCGGACGGGAAGCCGCTGGCCCATGCCGTCCTCAAGGACCCGGACTGCTGGGGAGAGGAGCAGGTCGGCACCACCGAGACGGTCGTTGTGGACCCCGACGGCTGGACGGCCCCGGCCTCGGTGGACGAGGACTACTCGGGCCTCGGCGCCGGAATCGGCGTCGTGGGGGCCGCTGCCGCGCTGTGGGTGCTGCTCGTCCTTGCGGCGGCCCGCCGCACGCTCCGCCCGAGCTCACCGAGATGACACCGCCGGGGGCCGCCCCCGACAAGCGGCCCCCGAACGCCCGGCGCAGGCACCCCGCCGTCCTGCCCTCCGGGCCGCGGCGGCGGAACCGCCGGTGCTCTCCTTGACCTGGAGCGCGCTCCAGGTGTCACAGTCGTCGCATGACGCAGACCCTCTCCCCGGCGCAAGTCGTTGAACGGTCGGGCTTCAGTCTCGACACCCTGCGGTACTACGAGCGCATAGGGCTGCTCGACGGCATCGGCAGAAGCGCCAGCGGCCACCGCCGTTTCAGCCAGGACCACCTCGAATGGCTGGGCGTACTGCGCTGCCTCCGGGACACCGGCATGCCCATCGCCGAGATGTGCCGGTACGCCGAGAGCGCCCGCGGGGGCAGCCGCACCATGGCGGAGCGCCTGGCGCTGCTCACCGCGCACGAGGAGCGGGTCGAGCGGCACATCGCCGAACTCCGCGCCCAGCAGGACCACCTGCGGGAGAAGATCGCCTGGTACCGCGAGCAGCTCGCCGATACCGACCAGTCCTGAGCAGCAGAAGTCCGGAAGGGAAGACATTGAGCATCATCCGCACACTCGGCCGCAGCGGGATCGAGGTCGGCGCAGTCGGCGTGGGCTGCTGGGCGGTCGGCGGCCCCCTGCACTCCGGGAGAGAGCAGTTCGGCTGGGGCCCGGTCGACGACGGCGAGTCGATCGCCGCACTGCGGCGCGCCCTCGACCTGGGGGCGACCTTCTTCGACACGGCCAGCAACTACGGCGCCGGTCACAGCGAGGTGGTGCTCGGCCGGGCGCTGGCCGGGCAGCGCGACAAGGTCGTGATCGCCACCAAGTGGGGCTACACCTTCGACGAGGCCACCGGTGAGGCCGGTCCCGAGGACGCGGGTCCGCAGTATCTGCGCTCCTGCCTCGACGGCTGTCTGCGCCGGCTGGGCACCGACTACGTCGACCTGTACCAGTTCCACCTCGGCGGTGCCTCCGTCACGGCCGCGCTCGACCTGGTCGCCACCCTGGAGGACCTCGTCGCCGACGGCAGGATCAGGGCGTACGGGTGGAGCACCGACGATCCGCGCAGCGCCGAGGCGTTCGCCCGGGCCGGGGCGGGCTGCACCGCGATCCAGCACGACTACTCCGTACTGCGTGACGCCCCCGGGATGGTCGCCGTCTGTGAGGAACTGGGCCTCGCGAGCATCGCCAGGGGACCGCTGGCGATGGGGCTGCTGTCCGGGAAGTACCACGACGGGCGCCGCGTCGGAGCACAGGACGTACGCTCCCAGGGGCACGCGTGGATGACCTACTTCACGGACGGCGCGGGTGCCCCGGAGTGGCTCGCGAGGGTCGACGCCGTCCGCGAGGTGCTCACCTCCGGCGGCCGCACCCTGGCGCAGGGCGCGCTGGCCTGGCTGCTGGCACGCAGCCCGGCCACGATCCCGATCCCCGGCTGCCGCACCGTCGCCCAGGTCGAGGAGAACCTCGGCACCCTGGCTCTCGGAGCGCTCAGCGAGCGGGAGTTCGCCGAGGTGGAGGCGCTGCTGCGGGGGTGACGGCGGGCGCGTTCGCTGCTCGTCCGTCCCGGCCCGGGGCCGCCCGTACGCAGGGCGGCCCCGCTGGCCGGGCCCGTGCCCCGGCGCGGGGGCGATGCCTCAGTGCGGAAAGACGCGCGGGGGACGGGAGCGGGGCAGCTCGTCGCGGAACTCCTCGATGACGCTGCTGATCTGCCGGGTGAGGACGGTCGTCTCGATGCGGTCCAGATAGAGGTTGCGGCGGGCCAGCCCCACGGCGTCCACGGTGAAGTACATGCTCATCAGGGGGTTGACGAACAGTTCGCTGTTACGGGTGCGGTCGGTGAAGCGGACGTCCCCGAACTCGCCGCGCAGCGCGGCGGCGACCGAGCCGTTGACGATGCTGGGATGGGTGGGCGTCGCCGCCTGCGCATGGGCGACGGCGTCCAGGTACAGGGCGCCCTCGCGGCTGCCGCGGGGGACGGAGAAGGCCCCCAGGTAGGCGCCGTCCCGGTCCAGGGCGGCCAGGTTCTCCAGCACATGCACGTGGTTGACGCCGTGGTAGGCGTCGACGCCGAACCCCAGGCAGGCCACCAGCCGCTCCGCGACCTCGGTCAGCCCGTTCACCGCGGCGAGGCTGGCCATGTCCTCCTCGGGGGTGCCGAGCCCGGACTCGTCGCCCCGCATCAGGATGTCGGTGCCGCCGTCCACCAGCACGATCGCGTCCACACCGCCGAGATGTGCCAGCAGCGCCCGGTAGGCGGCGCGCAGCGGCTGCACCCCGGTACGGGAGAGCGCGTACACGGTTGGGTCCATGCGGTGCAGCGCCAGCCAGCGCGCCAGGGTGCGCTCGGGGAAGTAGTCGCCCCGGGCCTCGGTGTCGGGGCGGATCACCGCCACGTCCTGCTCCAGCCACACGTCCGTGGACAGGCCGTACAGGTCGGCGAAGGACAGGTTGGCGAGGTGCACCTCCTTGCCCGCACTGCGCAGCGCCAGCGCCAGCGGCAGCCCGGCGTACACGTCGAAACCGCCGCCCGCACCGGCTATCAGCACCCGTGCGCGGCGCTCAGCCGCTGGAACAGCACCGGTTCCTGGAAGATCACCACCGCTGGACGATAGCAGCGCACCGCCGGTCCCGGACCGGGGCCGGGCCCCGCGACGGGAGGGCGACGTCGGTTGCACCGCGCCGTCCGGGCCGACATGCTGACGGGGTGCCGGGTCAGCGCAGGAGGAAGCAGGCGCGCGAGCGCGCCGCCCGGGCGGCGGCCGGAGACGCCGGGCGAGGACCGGGGCACTGGGAGGTGCTCCTCTCCACCGGCGACGAGGCGGAGCTGCGGGCCCATGTCCGACGGCTCCGTGACGGGCATGCGCTCGCCGACGACGCCCGGCTGCGGATGGACATGTTCTGCGGCCGCTTGGTGCAGCCCACGACCTACCAGTTGAGCGTGTGGGTCCCCGACCCTGCGGACGGGACCGCCGCCGACCCGGACACCCCGTGAGGCAGCGGTCCGGCGCCGCCCCACGGCACACGGCTGCGCCAAATGCGTTGCACCCGGACCCGCCGCCTGCAACGATCACCGCCATGACGATCCGAAAGGCTGGCCTCGCGAAGTCCCGGTGACCGCGATGGCAGACCACCACGACCCCCGCATCCCTTCGCCCGCACAGCTGCGGGCACGCTTCGACCACCTGCCGTACAGCGCCCGTACCGGCGCCCTGTGCCGGTACGCGCGAACGCTGGAGCAGGCCGCCTACGAACGGCTGCGGCAGGCCCTCGACAGCGGCGGCGACGACGACCGGCAGACCGGTCTCCTCCTCGCCGTCGCCCGCCGCGACCTCGACCGGGTCGGCGCCGCGCTCCGCGACTCGCTGCTCTGGCGCCGGGCGCTGTCCGCGGCGATCAGACTGCCCCTCCCGGAGGACGACCTGACCCGGGCCGCCCTCGACGGTCCCCGGGCCGTGCGCCACGGCCTCTACCGGGTCCTGCGGTTGTCCCGCCGCCGGAACACCGCCGACCGGCTGCTGCCCCTGGTGCACGCCCGCCACGGCGACCTGGAGGCGGCCCGGCTGCTCCCCGCCTGCTCACCGGCGACCGCCGACCACTGGCTGCCCCGGCTGGCGGTGCCGACCGCGGACCTGCACTCCCTGGCCCGCACGGCGCCGCTGGCGGTGGCCCGCGCCCTGGTCGCGGAGCAGCGCGCCGCCGAACAGAGAGGATCCGCCCCGCGCGGATCCGCCCGACTGGTGTCCGTCGTCGCAGCCCGCGACCGGCAGGCCCGGCTGCTGCTGCTCGACGCCGCACCCGGACTGCTGACCCCGGCCGCCGTCACCGTGCTGCTGCGAGAACCCGGGGCGGTGCTCAATGCGGTCCGCAGCGGGACCGCCGACCACCTGCCGGTACCCGGTACCGCGCTGCCCCACAGCGTGCAACGGGCACTGCGCGCCCTGCCGCCCGCGGACCTCGCCGAGCTGGCGGCCGTGTGCCGGCTCGCGGGCCGGCACTGGAGCGGGTACGACCGCGTTCCCGAGCCGGTACTGGCACTGCTGCCCCCGGACGCCCGCACACGTGTCGCCGAGTCACGGATCGCCGGGCGTGGCATCAGGGCGATGAGTGCCGTCCCCACGCTGCTCGCCCTGGAACCCGGGGACCGCGCGGACCTGGTACGCCGTCTGCTCGCCGGCCGCCAGGGCCGCAGACCGTACCTCCGGACCAGGCTGCTCTCCCTCCTCCCCCTGGCCGAGGCGGAACCCGAGCTGCGGCCGCTGGCGGAGTCGCACCGCCGCCACGACCGCGAGCTCGGCTGGCCGGCCCTGATCGCCTGCAGCCAGCTGGACGGCGACCCGCAGGCCCACGCAAGGGTGCTGCGTTCCGCCGAGCGGGCCTGGCACGACCAGTGCAGCATCCGGGCGGCCGCCCTCGGGCAGTGCGCCGACACCCCGGAACCGCTGCTGGCGCGGGTGCCCCTGGAGGTGCTGCGCGACGCGGCGCTCACCACCGTCCAGGCCCGCGACACCACCGCCACGGCACTGGCCCGGATGCACACCTGGCTGCACCGCACCGCCCAGCAGGCGGCCGCCGCACAGGACCCCGCGCGGGTCGCAGCGGCAGCGGGGCTGATGGCCTGGGTGGCCGGCCATCCGCGCACGGAGACACCGGTCCGTCCGCTCCGCCTCACGGCCGTGACGGCACGTCAGGTATGGCAGCACTGCGAGCGGACCCTGCCGCGACCGGACCTGCTGCTCACCGTGGCGGAACTGCTGGGGGCGCAGGTCGCCGAGGTCCCCGGGCTGGACCGCTGGCTGCGGGAGCGGCTGCGGGAGCCCGCCGGGCCGCAGGCCATGGCGCCCTGGGCCGCCGGACCCGGACCGGCGGAGCGGGCGGTACGGCTGTGGACCGGTCCGCGGGCGCTGCGTGAGGAGCGCTGCGCCGAACTGGTGCGGGCGGACCCGTCGTACGCCGCCGTGGACCAGGTCTGGCAGGTCCTCGCCCTGCGCCGCACCGATCTGCTCGGCGGAGTGCTGGCCGCCGCCCGGGACCGGCGCCCCGGGGCGCTGTGGCCGCGGCCCGGCACCGGCCTGCCGCCGCTCCCGCCCGGGTCCGCGGGCCGCTGGCGGCCCGCGGACCGTGCTGCCCACGGGCGGCTGCTGCGGACCGTCGCAGCGGACGCGGCGGAGGACATCGGCCGCCGGACGGCCGCGGCCCGCGAGATCACCGACCCGGGGACGGCCGCGGAACTCGCCCGCACCGCACCGCAGCCCGTGGCGGCGGCCGCGCTGACCGCCCTCGCCGCCACCCCCGACACCGGCGGGGCCCTTCCGGTGCTGCTGGCCTGCGTACGGACCGGCGGGGTGCGCGGCCGTGCGGCGATGGCCGGACTGCGTCAGCTGCTGCGGCGGCTGCCGGACGCCGAAGCGGTACGCATTCCCGCCGGTGTGCTGCTGGACGGGGAGGCGCCGGTCGGCGCCCGCAAGGAGGCTGCCCGCGCGCTCGGCGACCTGTTGGGCGGTGAGGCACGGCAGGCCCTTCTGCAGGCCTGGGACGGCGGGCCGCCGCACCGCGATGTGCGGGCCGCGCTGGCCGTGGTCCTGCTGGACCTCGTCGACCGGGAGGACGTCCGCGACCGGCTCCTCGCGGGGCTGGACGAGCCGGCGGTCCGCGAGGCGCTGTTCGCCGTCGGGGCGGCGGCGCTGCCGGTCCGGGCGCGCGCCGGTCACCGGCTGCTGCTGGTCCGGGCCATGGCGCATCCCGACGCCGCGACCGCGTCGGCCGCCTGCGAGGCCTACCGCCGCTCGGGGCCGCCGACGGCCGAGGCGGCCCGCGCCGCGGCCGCTCTGGTGCTGGCGCTGGACGCCCCGCTGCGGCACTGCGCTCCCGCGGTCGCGCTGCTCTCCCGCGGAGTGAGGCGGCCCGAGGTCCGGCAGGCCTGGCTGGAGGCCGTGCTCCAGCTGGCGGACCTGGCCCGTGGCGCCCGTGACCGCAGGGCCGTGGCCCGGCTTGTCGCCCTGGCGGACGGCTTCGGCGACTGCGCCCCCGAGCTGCTGGACGAGCTGGTGCAGCCGCTGGCCGAGGCGGGGCTGCCGGGGCGGGCCGCCGCCGCGGCGGCCGCGGCCGCCGTGAAGGCACTGCTGTCCGGCCGGGCCGACCCCGTCCGCTGGGACCGCTGCCTGGACCTGGTCGAGGCCGGGTCGGCGCGGCTGCCCGAGCTGCCGCTGCACGGCCCCGGCCGGCAGGCGGACCGCCTGCCCCGCGAGGCGGTGTCGCAGGTCCTGGCCCGGCTGCGGGCCCGGGGCAGCGCACCGGCAGGGGTACTCGCGGTACGTCTGCTCGCCTCGGCCGGGCAGGCCGACGAGTGGGCCGGGCCCTGGCGGACCGAGCTGGAACGGTGGCGGCGCCACCCCGACCCCGATGTCGCGGAGCACGCCCTGCTGGTCGACGTCCGGCTGCCCTGAACCGCCGACCGGGGCCGCCGCCGCAGCGTACGGCGGCGGCCTCCGGGCTGCGGGGCCCGGCACAGGGCCGGGCCCCGCAGGGGTCGGGCTCTTCCTCTGCGGGGCCGCCCGACGGCACCATGAGGAGAGTCCAACGGCCGGACGGAGGGGGTCAGGTGCCGGACGAGCCCAGCTGGCAGGAGCTGATCCACCGTCACCAGGCCAGGGAGTTCGTCGGCCGGGACCAGGAGCTGGCCTGGTTCCGCGGCAACCTCGCCCTCCCCGTGGCGGAACGGCGCTTCGTCGTCAACATCCACGGCGACGCCGGCGTCGGCAAGAGCTTCCTGCTGGAGGAGCTGCGCCGGATCGCCGCCGACACCGCCGGCGCGGCAACGGCCCGCGTGGCGGAGGACTGCCGCAGCCTCCTCGACGTCTGGGAGGCCCTCGGGACCCAGCTGGTGGAGCAGGGCTGCCTCCCCAGGTCCTTCCCGCAGCGGGTCGCCACGGTCGCCCAGCAGCTCAGGGCCGCCGCCGCACCCGACGGCGGCGCAGCCGACGAACCGTCACCGGCCGGGCGCCTGGCGGCCGGAGTCGGAGTGGCCGCCGTGCAGGCGCTGCCCGTGGTGGGCCCCTTCGCCGGACTGATCTCCCCCGACCAGGTCGCCCAGGGCGCCCACCAGCTGGGAACCGCGGTCGGCCGGCGCCTGCGCAACCCCTCGGCGGACGGCCACGGCACCGACGAGGACCAGCTGTCCAGAGCCTTCGTCGAAGGGCTGCGCACAGCGGGCGGACGCCCGCTGCTGCTCTGCTTCGACACCTACGAGCGGCTGGAGCCGGTCGCCGACCAGTGGCTCCGCGACCTGGTCCACGGCCGCTACGGACGGGTGCCCGCCACGGTGATGCTGGTGGTGAGCGGGCAGCGCCCGCTGCGGGCCGACCGCTGGGCGCCGCTGCTCCCCGTCACCGCGGCGATGCGGCTGCGGGTCTTCACCCAGGAGGAGACCCGTGAGTACCTGGCCAACCGGGGGATCACCGACCCCGAGGTGGTGAGGGTCGTCGAGGGCCTGTCGGGGCGGCTGCCGGTCCTGGTCGCCACCCTGGCCCGCACCCGTCCCGCCGGCGTCGAGGAGGTCGGGGACCCCAGCGGTGACGCGGTGGAGCGCTTCCTGCGCTGGGAACCCGACCCGCAGCGGCGGGACTTCGCCGTCCGCAGCGCACTGCCCCGCACCCTGGACGGCGACGTGCTGGAACTGCTCGCCGGGCCCCGGGACGACGGCAGGCTGGGCGCCTGGCTGCGCAGCATGCCGTTCATCCAGGACCAGGGGCGGGTCCTGCGCTTCCACGAGGTCGTGCGCACGGCGATGCTGCGCTACCAGCACAACCTCGCGCCGCGCCGCTGGGCGGCCCTCCACCGCGAATTGGCCGCGGGCTTCGGCCGCTGGCGACAGGAGGCCGACTCCGGGGCCGACGAGGGTCACGGCGACGACTGGTGGCAGCTGCGGCGAGAGGAGTACTACCACCTGCTGTGCGCCGACGGGGAGCGCCGGCTGACCGAGGCGCTGAACGAGGCCGCGGACGGCGGCAGCATCGGCCCGGTCTCCGCCCGCGCCTGGGCGGAGGTGCTGCGGGACGCCGGACGCGACGGGGAGCACCCCGCCCTACTGGCCTGGGGCGCACGGCTGTCGACGGTTCTCGACGCGCCCGCCGACGACCCGTCCGGCTATCTGACGCTGCTGATCGACTTCGCCGCACTGCAACCGGCGGTACGCGCACAGGCGCTGGCCGCCCGCGCCCGCCACCACTTCGCGTTCGACCGCGAGACGCAGGCGGCCGCCGACTGCGACCGCGCCCTGCGGCTCAGCCCCGACGACCCGGCGCTGCTGGTGGAGAGGGCCCGGATCCACCGCTGGGAAGGAGAGTTCGACCAGGCCCTGGACTGCCTGGCCCGCGCCCTGGAACGGCAACCCGGCTCGGCCGCCGGCCGTACCCTGCGCGGCTGGGTCCTGCTGGACGCCGGCCGGTCCGAGGAGGCCGCGCAGGCGTTCGCCGCCGTCCTGGAGACCACCCCGCAGAACGAGTCGGCCCGCCTGGGACTGAGCTTCACCGCCCATCGCCGCGGCGACCACGAGGAGGCGCTGCGCCA
>NZ_LIQR01000585.1 GCF_001418575.1 Peterkaempfera griseoplana | reverse complement strand
CGGCGGGCGGATGTTTCACGTGAAACATCCGCCCGCCGCGCTGTGTCCGCGTCCGGGTGGCGTCAGCCCAGGTCGAGGTCGCCCAGGGTGAAGGCGGTGTAGTAGGGCAGCCCGGCCTCCTGGACCGCCGGGGCGGCGCCCCGCTCCACGATCACCGCCACGCCGACCACCTCGGCGCCCGCCTCACGCAGCGCCTCCACCGCGGTCAGCACCGAGCCGCCCGTGGTGGAGGTGTCCTCCACCGCCAGTACCCGGCGGCCCTTGACGTCCGGGCCCTCGATACGGCGCTGCAGCCCGTGCGCCTTGCCCGCCTTGCGGACCACGAAGGCGTCCAGGCTGCGTCCACGGGCGGCGGCGGCGTGCAGCATCGCCGTGGCCACCGGGTCCGCACCCAGGGTGAGGCCGCCGACGGCGTCGTACGGCAGATCCGCGGTGAGGTCCAGCATGACCCGGCCCACCAGCGGGGCGGCCTCACCGTCCAGGGTGATGCGGCGCAGGTCCACGTAGTAGTCGGCCTCCCGGCCGGAGGAGAGGGTGACCTTGCCGTGCACGACGGCCTTGTCCTTGATCTGCGCCAGCAGGGCGTCGCGGTCGGTGCTCATGGACCACCAGCCTAGTCAGTCCTGCGGGCCGCGCTCGTCGCACGGGCGCTCCCAGCGCCAGACGGTCACCGCCTCCAGCGGGTCGATCGGGGTGACCATGCGGGGCTCGGTGTTGAGCCCGTTGGGCGGACCGCTCTGCGGCTCGACACAGAGAGCGTCGCCGAGGACGTCGAAGACCACCGCCCAGCGGCAGTCGCTGGTGAGCGTCAGCCGCAGCAGACCGGGCCAGTCCAGGACGGCCCGTACGCCGTCCGGCATCCCGAAGCAGTCGTCCCAGGGACCGGGCAACGGGTCGATCCGCCGACCGGTGGGCAGCTGGTCCGGGCCGCGCTCCTCCTGCCAGGCCGGGGCGAAGTCCAGCTCGACCGGCTGACTGCCCTCGGGCGCCCCCAGCGGGTGCCGCAGAAACCAGGGATGCCAGCCGACCTGCGCGGGGAAGGAGTCCCCCCGGGTCTCCACCTCCAGGGTCAGGGTCAGCTGCTCGGGTTCCAGCTGGAAGCGCTGGGTGACCCGGCCCGGGTAGGGCCAGGGGTCGCCCAGGTCCAGGACGAAGGACGCCTCCCGGTCGGTGGGCGGCCCCGCCGGGCGCCAGACGGCGGTGGCCGCGGTGCCGTGGACGGCATGCGGGGGCAGCACATCCGTCGGCAGCCGATGGCGTACCGGGCCGTTGTTGAAGACCCCTCGGTCCACCCGCCCGGCCCACGGCACCATGGGGAAGCTGCCCCAGCCGAAGACCCGGTCCGAGGGCACCGTCACCGGTTCCGCGGGCTGCCTGCGGAGCAGCTCGAGACCGCCGATGCGCAGGCTCCCCAGCCGGCAGCCCGACCCGGGCAGCACGGTCACCTCGGCGTCTCCGGCGGCGAGTCGGACGGCGGAGGACGACCCCTCCACCCGGTCGGTGGCAGCGCTGCTCAAGAGGCCTCCGTACGCGTCGTCACTGCGGGGGACGGGACGGCGTGGCCGCCGGCACGGTGCCGGGCAGCGCCGCCGCTCAGGGCATGGCTCAGTGTCTGCGCAGCGCACGGGCCAGCGCGACCGCACCCCCCAGCAGGGCGACACCGCCGCCGATCACCCACGGCAGCACCGCCCGGTCGGCCTCGGGGGTGGCGACCGGTGTCGCCGGGCCCCGCTCCCCACCGGTCCAGCGGGCCGCGGCCCTGGCCCTGGCGCTGCGGGCGGGGAG
>NZ_LIQR01000584.1:606-2790 GCF_001418575.1 Peterkaempfera griseoplana | reverse complement strand
GTCGAGGGCCACGAAGTGGGCTGGGCCGCCTCCGGGCGCAACGGCGGCTTCTGTGCGGCCAGTCTCACCCACGGCTTCGGCAACGGCCTCCAGCGCTGGCCCGGGGAACTCACCCAGCTGGAGAAGCTGGGAGCGGACAACCTCCAGGCCATCGAGCAGGCCGTCACCCGCTACCGCATCGACTGCGACTGGGAGCGCACCGGCGAACTCGACGTCGCCACCGAGCCCTACCAGATCGACTGGCTGCACCAGGTCGCCGAGCAGGTCACCCCGTACGGCATCGACCTCACCGTCCTCGGCCCCGAGGAGGTGCGCGCCGAGGTCGACTCACCGACCTTCCTCGGCGGCCTCTGGGACCGCGACGGCGTCGCCATGGTGCACCCCGCCAAACTCGCCTGGGGCCTCAAGGACGCGTGCCTCCAGCACGGCGTCCGCATCTTCGAGCACACCCGCGCCGCCGCTCTGGAGCACAACGGCAGCGGCATGGCCGTGCGCACCCCCTACGGCCGGGTCTTCACCCGCCGGGTCGCCCTGGCCACCAACGCCTTCCCCTCCCTGGTACGCCGGATCCGGCCGTACATCGTCCCCGTGTACGACTACGCCCTGATGAGCGAGCCGCTGGACGAACGGCAGCTGGCCGCGGTCGGCTGGCGCAACCGCCAGGGGCTGGGCGACTCCGCCAACCAGTTCCACTACTTCCGGCTCTCCGCCGACAACCGCATCCTCTGGGGCGGCTACGACGCCGTCTACCACTACCGGGGCCGGGTACGCAGCGAGCACGACCAGCGCCCGGAGACCTTCCGCAGACTGGCCGGCCACTTCTTCCGCACCTTCCCCCAGCTGGAGGGGCTGCGCTTCACCCACGCCTGGGGCGGCGCCATCGACACCTGCACCCGCTTCTCCGCCTTCCACGGCACCTCCCACCGCGGCAAGGTCGGCTACGCGGCCGGATACACCGGCCTGGGCGTGGGCGCCACCCGCTTCGGCGCCGAGGTCGTCCTCGACCTGCTGGCGGGCGAGCGCACCGAGCGTACGGAGCTGGCCATGGTCAAGGAGAAACCGCTGCCGTTCCCTCCCGAACCCTTCCGCTGGGCCGGGATCGAGCTGACCAAGTGGTCCCTGGACCGCGCCGACCACCGCGCGGGCCGTCGCAACCTCTGGCTCAGGGCGATGGACCGGCTCGGCTTCGGCTTCGACTCCTGACCTCGCCGCGCCCGCCGGGGCCACGCACCGCCACGGCACCGCCCGCCGGGGCCACGCACACCGCGGTGAGCGCGGCATTGCCCGCCGACCCGCACCCCGATGGGCGACACTGAGGCCATGGCAGCAGGAAACGGGCCGGTCGGGCCCCGCACCACAGCCGCCGAGCCCGCCGGGGAGCCCACCGCGGAGGTCCTCGCGCCGGACCAGTCCCGGCTGCTGGCGGCGGTGCTCCCGGCCTGCGCACACCACCATCTGGCCCTGGCCGGAGCACCCGCACTGCGGGCGTACGGCCTGCCGGTCCCCGCCCGGCGCGCGGAGGAACTGGAGCTGGTCACCGGTGACTCGACCCCGGTGACGGCCATCGCGGAGGCCGTGGCCGCGACCGGCCGCGACGCGGGCTGCGAGGCCTCCCCGCCGACCCCGGGCACCCCGCTGCTGGCGAGCCTGCTGCTCACCCCGCCCTATGAGCCGCTCGCCCGCCCGGTGGCGGTCGCCATCGGCAAGCGACCGCTGAGCCATCCACCGGTCTGGACCGATGCGGTCCTCGACCGGCCCGTACCNNNCGAGGACCTGCTGGCGGCGCACGCCCTCTCCGACTGGTTCAGCGAGGGCGAACTGCTCGCCATGGCAGGAGCCCTGGACGAGGACTTCCGTCCCGGAGCGCTCGCGGAGCGGCTCGACAAGCTGGCCTCGCTGGACGACGAGGCCTACCAGCGCTGCGGAGCACCCGCCGACCGCATCGGCGAGGTCAAACGGTGGGCCCTCGCCTGGGCGCAGGACATCACCCTGGACCTCATGGAGGGCCGGGAGGATCCCGACTCCTACTACGAGTCGTACGAGTACCCCGGCGACGGGGAGACCACAGCCGGCACCCGGGAGGCCGACGAGGTGTAAGGCGAACCGCCGACCCGGCGCCACCCTGCTCGTTGAGCATCCCGCGGGCCCGTCGGACACTGGACATCGCGAGGCATTCCCCCGCGG
>NZ_LIQR01000584.1:0-592 GCF_001418575.1 Peterkaempfera griseoplana | reverse complement strand
GTCAGCGCGGCCGTCGAGGCCTTCGCGTCCTGGCGGCACACCTCCCTCGCCCGGCGGACCCAGGTGCTGTTCGCCTTCCGTGAGCTGCTCAACGCCCGCAAGGACGAGCTGGCCGCGATCATCGTCTCCGAGCACGGCAAGGTGCACTCCGACGCGCTCGGGGAGATCGCGCGCGGCCTGGAGGTCGTGGAGTACGCCTGCGGCGTCCCGCAGCTGCTCAAGGGCGGATTCACCGAGCAGGCCTCGACCGGCATCGACGTCTACTCCATCCGGCAGCCGCTGGGCGTGGTGGGCATCATCTCGCCGTTCAACTTCCCGGCGATGGTCCCGATGTGGTTCTTCCCGATCGCCATCGCGGCCGGCAACACCGTCGTGGTGAAGCCCTCCGAGAAGGACCCCTCGGCAGCCGACTTCCTCGCCCGGCTGTGGCAGGAGGCCGGCCTCCCCGACGGTGTCTTCAACGTGGTGCACGGCGACAAGGTCGCCGTCGACCGCCTGCTGGAGCACCCGGACGTCAAGTCGATCAGCTTCGTCGGGTCCACCCCGATCGCCCGCTACGTCTACGAGACCGGCACCCGCTACGGAAAGCGGG
>NZ_LIQR01000583.1 GCF_001418575.1 Peterkaempfera griseoplana | reverse complement strand
CCGGTTCCGAAGCCCCGGACAGCACCGGGGCCCCCGACCACAGCCCCGACCCGGCCGGGTCGCAGGGCGGCACCTCCAAGGGCGCCGGGCACGTCGCCCCGCAGGCGCCGGGGGTACGGCCCGGGGCGCAGCGCAGCGGGCAGCCGTCGGCGAGCCCCTCCGGGTCGGCGTCGCCGAGTGCGTCGTCCTCGCCCAGCGCCTCCGCGTCGACCAGCGCCTCGGCCCCGGCGGGCACCACCACCGTGCCGACCCGCAGCACCTCGCACCGGCCCCCCAGCCGGACGCCCACCGCGGCCCCCAGCACCGAGGCACCGCCCAGCCCCACTCCGACGCCGACGCCGGACCCGTCGCCCACCTGCAAGTCGCACATCCTGTGGTGGTGCGCGGGCTGACCCGGGTGCCCCGTCCGGGCGGCTTGCGGCGCGCCCGGACGGGGAAAGGTCAGTGCCGGGGGGTTCCCCTTCCGCGACCGAGGAGTGTGCAGCCGATGCCCGAGCCCGAGGGCGCCGCCCTGGCGGCGGTACGTGCCCGCCGCGACGAACTGCGGGCGCGTCATCTGAAGCCGCCGGCCGAGCGGCCGGCGACCACCGCGCGCGGGGTGCACCATGTGGCCTTCATCTGCCGCGACGTGGAGGAGACCATCCGCTTCTACCAGGACGTCCTGGGCTTCCCCCTGGTCGAGCTGGTGGAGAACCGCGACTACCAGGGCTCCAGCCACTTCTTCTTCGACCTGGGGCACGGCAACCTGCTGGGCTTCTTCGACTTCCCCGGCCATGACCACCCGGAGTTCACGGAGACCCTGGGCGGTCTGCAGCACCTGGCGATCTCGGTGGACGGCGAGCAGTTCGCCGCGGCCCGTACCCGGCTGGAGGCCGCCGGGGTCGCGGTGCTCGGCCCCGACCGCGGTGTGGACGACAGCCTCTATCTGCGCGACCCCAACGGGGTCAACGTCGAGCTGTTCCACGAGCGGCTGGGCGTCTTCGAGGGCAGTCGGATCATCGAGGGCTGAGCCCCGCGGGGGACCGGGCGGGCCGCCGCCCGTCGCCCGCGCCGGAGGAGCGTCAGCCGCCCGCCGCGGGGAGGTGGGCGGTGGCCAGGACGGTGCCACCGGCGGAGAGCAGCCGCACCGCGATGGCATCCGGGCCCGCCGGATAGCCGGCGCCCCAGGAGCCGTAGCCGTCCCGCAGCGGGAAGGTCCCGACGGACACGGTGGAGCCGTCGCTGCGCTGCACGGTGCACCGGACCGGTCCGGGGACGCCGTCCGCGTCCACGGACATGAAGAGCCACGGCGAGGGGCCGCCGTGCACATAGACCCGGCCCAGCACCCGCCCGTCCGCCATCAGCTGCCCGGAGCGCAGCTGGGTCTGCGCCGCCGCCGGGACGACGGTCCGCGTCGCCGTACCCTCGGCGCTGCCCAGCGCCCAGCCGCCCGCGCCGGTCGCCAGCGCCGCCACCGCCGCCGCGGCCACCAGCACCAGCCGCCGCCTGCGGCGCAGCCGCTGGACGGGCCGCAGGGACGGGCCCAGCCGGGCCATCACCCGGTCCTCGAAGCCGACCGGCGGCTCCGCGCCGGGGACCAGGGACAGCAGCGCGTCCCCGGCCAGGGTCAGCCGGTGCACCTCCGCCCGGCAGCGGGCGCAGCCGTCCAGGTGCGCCACCGCCGCCGCCCGCTCACGGGCGGGCAGCACCCCCAGCGACAGCTCCGCGCCCAGCTCATGGAGCTGGAAGCAGGTCATTCCGCAGCACTCACCCATGGCCGACCTCCCGCCCCGGGGCGAGCGCGGTCCGCAGCTTCCCCATCGCCGTCCTGATCCGGGTCTTGGCGGTGCCCACCGGGACGCCCTCGGTCTCCGCCACCTGACGTGCCGTCATCCCGTATATCCCCGCCATCACCAGGGCCCGGGCCTGCTCCCTGGGCAGCTCCGCCACCGCCGACCGGAGCTGCGCCGACTCCTCGTCGGCGATCGCCCGCCGCTCGGGGGTGTCGGTGACGGCCTCCAGCAGGGCGATCAGGTCCTCCGGGTCGACCGGGGTGGAGTGCCGGGCGCGCACCATGTCGATCGCCAGATTGTGGGCGATCGCCGACAGCCAGGTGGGTACCGACCCGCGGCGGGAGTCGTAGACCTGGGCGTGCCGGCAGGCCCGCTCGAAGGTCTGCTGGGCAACGTCCTCGGCCAGCTGCACATCGCCCACCACGGCGATCGCCACCCCGAAGACCCGGCGCTGGAACCGTCTGACGAACGCCACGGCCACCTCCGGGTCGCCCGCCATCAGACCCGCCAGCAGTGCGTCGTCCGGCAGGCGCTCCAGTGGCAGCCCCATCCTGTGCATACCCCCCATACGTAGCACCGGCCCCGGGGGATTGCGCATCCCCCCGCCGCCTCCGCTCCGTAACCACCCCATTGCCGTACAGCAGCGAACGGCCCCGTCCGCCGCCCGGTACCCCGGTCCGTCCGCGCCCCGGGACGGACGGTGCCCGGAGCGCATTGACCCGGCGATCATCAGGGCCCAGGATTCGGTGCAGACCGCGGCGCCGGCGCCGCGCACCCCGGTCCCCGAGGAAACGAGCCCATGGAACTGGACGCCGACGTCATCGTCATCGGAGCGGGCCTGTCGGGTCTGGTCGCCACCGCGGAACTCGCCGCCGCAGGACGCCGGGTGGTGGTGCTCGACCAGGAGCCGGCCGCCTCCCTGGGCGGTCAGGCGCACTGGTCCTTCGGCGGCCTCTTCCTGGTGGACTCGCCCGAGCAGCGCCGGATGCGGATCCATGACTCACATGAGCTCGCCTGGCAGGACTGGCTGGGCAGCGCCGGCTTCGACCGGGACGAGGACCACTGGCCCCGCCGGTGGGCCGAGGCGTACGTGGACTTCGCCGCGGGGGAGAAGCGCTCCTGGCTGCGGGGGCTCGGGGTGCGCTTCTTCCCCGTCGTCGGCTGGGCGGAGCGCGGCGGCTACACCGGCACCGGTCACGGCAACTCCGTGCCGCGCTTCCACATTGTCTGGGGCACCGGCCCGGGTGTCGTGGAGCCCTTCGCCCGCCGGGTGCGGGAGGCCGCGGCGCGCGGCACGGTCCAGCTGCGCTTCCGCCACCGGGTCACCGGCCTCACCCGTACCCGCGGCGTCGTCGACGGCGTCCGCGGCGAGGTGCTCGCGCCGAGCGGCGCCGAGCGGGGCACGGCCAGCTCGCGGGAGGTCGTCGGCGACTTCCAGCTGCGGGCCCAGGCCGTGGTGGTCACCTCCGGGGGCATCGGCGGCAACCACGACCTGGTACGCGCCCAGTGGCCCGAGCGGCTGGGCAGCCCGCCGGCCCGGATGCTCTCCGGGGTGCCCGCCCATGTCGACGGCCTGATGCTGGGCATCGCCGAGCAGGCCGGGGCCAGCCACATCAACCGCGACCGGATGTGGCACTACACCGAGGGCATCGAGAACTGGGACTCCATCTGGTACCGGCACGGGATCCGCATCCTGCCCGGCCCCTCCTCGCTCTGGGTGGACGCCCTGGGACGGCGGCTGCCCTCGCCGCTCTTCCCCGGCTTCGACACCCTGGGCACCCTCGAGCACATCATGACCACGGGGCACGACCACACCTGGTTCGTCCTCACCCAGAAGATCATCGAGAAGGAGTTCGCCCTCTCCGGCTCCGAGCAGAACCCCGACCTCACCGGACGGTCCATACGCGAGGTCCTGCGCCGCGCCCTGCCCGGCGCCCCCGGCCCGGTGGAGGCCTTCAAGCAGCACGGCGCCGACTTCGTGGTCGCCCGGGACGTCGCCGAACTGGTCCGCGGCATGAACCGGGTCACCGGCCGGGACCTGATCGACGAGGCCGCGCTGCGCCGCGAGATCGCCGCCCGCGACCACGCCCTGGACAACGCCTTCACCAAGGACATGCAGCTCACCGCCGTCCGCGGCGCCCGCCACTACCTCGGCGACAAGCTCATCCGGGTCGCCGCCCCGCACCGGCTGCTGGACCCCAAGGCCGGCCCGCTGATCGCCGTACGCCTCGGCATCCTGACCCGCAAGTCCCTCGGCGGCCTGGAGACCGACCTGGACGGCCGGGTGCTGCGCCCCGACGGCCAGGTGCTGCCGGGGCTGTGGGCCGCGGGGGAGGCGGCGGGCTTCGGCGGCGGCGGGATGCACGGCTACCGCTCCCTGGAGGGGACGTTCCTCGGCGGCTGCCTCTTCTCGGGACGCACCGCCGGGCGGGCCGTGGCCGCCGCCACCGCCTGAGTCGCCACTGCCTGAGCCGCCACTGCCTGAGTCGTCCCTGCCTGAGCCGCCCCGCGCCTGAGTCGCCACCGGCCCGCGGTCCTGCCGGTTGCGACCTCAACCAGACGTCACCGCAGGACTGGTGACGGTACGTCAGCGCTCGGTGACGACGCCGTCCGCGACCTCGATCCGGCGAGTGGTGTGCACCGCGTCCAGCATCCGCCGGTCGTGCGTCACCAGCAGCAGCGTGCCCGGGAAGGACGCCAGCGCCGACTCCAGCTGCTCGATGGCGGGCAGGTCCAGATGGTTGGTCGGCTCGTCCAGCACCAGCAGGTTCACCCCGCGCGCCTGCAGCAGCGCCAACGCCGCCCGGGTCCGCTCCCCGGGGGAGAGGGTCGCCGCGGAGCGCAGCACATGATGGGCCTTCAGGCCGAACTTGGCGAGCAGGGTCCGCACCTCCGCGGGCGTCAAGTCCGGCACCGCCGCACCGAACGCGTCCAGCAGCGACTCCGCGCCCAGGAACAGCCCCCGGGCCTGGTCCACCTCGCCCACCACCACACCCGGGCCCAGCGACGCCTGCCCCGCGTCCAGCGGCAGCCGGCCCAGCAGCGCCGCCAGCAGCGTGGACTTGCCCGAGCCGTTGGCCCCCGTGATCGCGACCCGGTCCGCCCAGTCGATCTGCAGATCCACCGGCCCGAAGGCGAACGACCCCCGCCGCACCTCCGCCCCGCGCAGGGTGGCCACCACCGCACCGGCCCTGGGCGCCACGGCGATCTCCATCCGCAGCTCCCACTCCTTGCGGGGCTCCTCCACCACGTCCAGCCGCTCGATCAGCCGCTCGGTCTGCCGGGCCTTGGCGGCCTGCTTCTCGGTGGACTCGGTGCGGAACTTGCGCCCGATCTTGTCGTTGTCGGACGCCTTGCGGCGGGCGTTCTTGACGCCCTTCTCCATCCACGACCGCTGGGTGCGCGCCCGGGCCTCAAGACCGGCGCGGGTGTCCGCGTACTCCTCGTACTCCTCACGGGCATGGCGGCGGGCGACCTCCCGCTCCTCCAGGTACGACGCATAGCCGCCGCCGTAGCTGCGGATCTGCTGCTGGGCGAGGTCCAGCTCCACCACCCGGTCGACCGTACGGGCCAGGAACTCCCGGTCATGGCTCACCACCACGACACCGGCCCGCAGCCCGGCGACGAACGACTCCAGGCGGGCCAGCCCGTCCAGGTCCAGGTCGTTGGTGGGCTCGTCCAGCAGGAAGACGTCATACCGGCTGAGCAGCAGCGAGGCCAGGCCCGCCCGGGCCGCCTGACCGCCGGACAGCGAGGTCATCGGCTGTTCCAGGCCGACCTTCAGGCCCAGCGAGCCGGCGACCTCCTCGGCGCGCTCCTCCAGGTCCGCGCCGCCCAGGTCGAGCCAGCGCTCCAGCCCCACCGCATAGGCGTCGTCCGCCCCCGGCGCCGCGTCGACCAGCGCCTGGGTGGCCTCGTCCAGGGCCAGTTGCGCCGCCGCCACGCCCGTACGGCGGGCCAGGAACTCCCGCACCGACTCACCGGGGCGGCGCTCGGGCTCCTGCGGAAGGTGGCCGATGTTGGCCGTCGGCGGGCTCAGCCGCAGGGTGCCCTGGCCGGGTCTGTCCAGCCCCGCGAGCATCCGCAGCAGGGTGGACTTCCCCGCCCCGTTGGCGCCGACCAGGCCCACCACGTCGCCGGGGGCGACGACCAGGTCCAGTCCGGAGAAGAGCGGGCGGTCGCCGTGGCCGGCGGCGAGGTCCTTGGCGACGAGAGTGGCAGTCATCAGACCGCAGATCCTATCGGCCCACCACGCCCGCACCGATCGTCTGCTGCCCGGACCAGGACGGCGACCGGAGCGGTCAGGACGGCCCGGCGAGCGCGAGGGCCGCGGCGCGGTCCAGGGCGGCGCCGCCGGCGTAGGCGGCGGCGAAGCCCTCCGCCCCCAGCAGCCGCTCCGCCCCGGCCGCCACCCGGGCGACGTCCGGGTCGCCGGCGACGGCCGCGCCGCGCAGTACGGTCGCCGCGCCCAGCAGCGCCGCAGCCCGCTCGCCGTCCCCCTCCAGCAGTGCGACCCCGGCCATGCCCTCCACGGCCACGGCAGCCAGGACGAGGTTGGGGTGCTCCAGGGCGGCGGCCAGTGCCGCGGCGTGCCGGGAGCGGGCCCCGGCGGCGTCCCCCTCGGCCTCCGCGACCCGGCCGAGTGCGGCCTGCAGCCGCGACCGGACGAACGCGGTGCCGAAGCCGGGCTCGGAACAGGCCGCCAGCGCCGGCTCCAGCAGCCGCCGGGCCTCCTGCGGATCGCCGCCCAGCCGGGCCAGTTCGCCCAGTCCGTGCCGGGCGTCCGCCTGCCGGGAGGCGGAACCGGCCCGCCGTGCCGCCTCCGCGGCCCGCCCGAAGTCGGTCCGGGCCGCGTCGTGGTCGCCGGAGCGCAGCAGGGCCTCGGCCCGGCGACAGAGCATGTCGGCGTGGTCCTCCACGGCGCCCAGCTGCCGGGACAGTTCCACCGCCTCGTCCATCAGGGCCAGCGACGCGTCCCACTCGCCCCGCCACCCGGCGACCATGGCGAGCTGGTCCAGGACGTTGATCACACCCCAGCGGTCGCCGACCGAGCGGAAGTCCGTCAGCGCCTGCCGGAACAGCGGCTCGGCGCCCTCCGTGTCGCCGCCGAAGAGCAGCGGGAACCCCGTGCCGACCCCGGCCAGTCCGCGGCTCCAGGGGTCGGTCAGGTCGAAGAGGTGCTCCGCGGACCGCACGGGCTGGTCCCGGACGTCGGGGGGTCCGGCGGAGAGGGCCCAGATGACCAGGGTGGTGGGCTGCCGGGGCGGGCCGTCCATCCGCTCCAGCAGCAGTGTCGCCACCCGTTCCCGCACCGGGCGCGGGGCCTCGCCGAGCCCGGCGGAGGCCAGCAGGCAGAGCGCGTACTCCTCCTCCAGGCCCGCAGGCGGCTCGGTGCCCACCGACAGAAGCAGCGCCGCGGCGGGCCCGGCCGCCTCCCGGCGGAGCCCGCGCAGCCACCAGTACCAGGAGAGCGCCGCCAGCAGCCGCAGCGCCGTCTCCGGCTCCGCCTGGACCGACCAGTTCAGTGCCGCCTGCAGATTGCCGTGCTCGGCGTCCAGCCGGGCAAGCCACTCCAGCTGCTCGGAGCAGCGCAGCCGGGGCTCCGCGGCGACCGCCAGGCCGAGGAAGCAGTCGGCGTGGGCGCGGCGCAGCTCCTCCTCCTCGCCCGCGTCCGCGAGCCGCTCCGCACAGAACGCCCGGATGGTGTCGAGCATCCTGAACCGCCCCCCGGCCTGCTCCACCAGGGACTTGTCCACCAGGTCCGCGAGCAGCTCCTCCACCTCGCCGCCGGGCAGCCCGCACACCGCGGCGGCCGTCTCCAGCGTCAGGCCGCCCGCGAACACCGTCAGCCGCCGGGCCAGCATCTGCTCGGCCGCCGAGAGCAGCTCCCAGCTCCACTCCACCACGGCCCGCAGCGTCTGGTGTCGCGGTGCGGCGGTGCGGTCGCCCCGCGACAGCAACCGGAACCGGTCGTCGAGCCGGGCGGCGACCTCCGCGACGGTGAGCGCCCGCAGCCGGGCCGCGGCCAGCTCGATGGCCAGCGGCAGCCCGTCCAGCGCGGTGCAGATCCGCAGGACCTCCGCCGCGTGGGCCGCGTCGAGCCGGAAACCCGGCCTGACCGCGGCCGCCCGGTCGGCGAGGAGCCGCACCGCCGGACTGTCCAGCACCGCCGCGGCGGGAGCGCCCGCGGGGGGCAGCCCCAGCCGCGGCACCGGGCAGAGGGTCTCCCCGGTGATGCCCAGCGCCTCCCGGCTCGTGGCCAGCACGCGCAGCCCGGGGCAGGCCGCGAGCAGCCGGTGGGCGAGCCGGGCGACATCGCTCACCAGGTGCTCGCAGTTGTCGAGCACCAGCAGCGTCCGGCGGCCGCTGAGGGCCGCGACGAGCCGGGTGGTCAGATCGACCGTCCGGCCGCCGGCCTCGGGAGCGGACGGCAGTACGGTCTCCCGGACGCCCAGGGCCGCCGCGACGGCCTGCGGAACGGCCGAGCCCCCGGACAACGGGGCCAGCTCGACGAAGCAGACGTCGCCCTGCTCCCGGCCGCACGCCTCCAGGGCGAGCCGGGTCTTGCCCGCACCGCCGGGGCCGGTCAGGGTGACCAGCCGGGCGGCGCCCAGCAGGTCGGCGATCCGGGTGAGTTCCTCCTCGCGGCCCACAAAACTGGTGAGCGGGGCCGGCAGCCCGGGGCGGGTGCCGGAACGGGGCGCGGGGGTGAGGGAGGGCTCCGCCCGCAGCACGGCCAGCTGGACCGCGGTCAGCTCGGCCGACGGGTCCGCGCCCAGTTCCTCGGCCAGGATCCGCCGGGCCTCGTCGTACACCCCCAGCGCCTCGGCCTGCCGGCCGCAGCCGTACAGCGCCCGCATCAGCTGGCCCCGCAGCCGCTCCCGCAGCGGGTGGGCGGTCACCAGCTGCTGCAGCTCGGGGATCAGGGAGTGGTGCTCGCCCAGCGCGAGTTCGGCCTCGATCCGGTCGGCGACGGCGGCCACCCGCAGCTCCTCCAGGCCGGCGGCCGGAGCCCCGGCGAAGGGGGAGTCGCGCAGGTCGGCCAGTGCCGGGCCCCGCCACAGTTCCAGGGCCGAACGCAGCAGCGCGGCGGCCCCGGCGTGGTGTCCCGCGGTGAGGGCCTCCTGCCCCTCGCGGACCAGCCGCTCGAAGCGGTGCGCATCGACGTCCTCGGGGTCGACCGCCAGCCGGTAGCCGGCCGGGTGCGACTCCACCAGGCTCCCGGCGCCGTCCGCGGCGCGCAGCCCCCGGCGCAGCCGGGAGACCTGCGACTGCAGGGCGTTGGCCGCGCCGCCCGGGGGTTCCTCCCCGTACAGGCCGTCGATCAGCGCCTCCGCGGTGACCAGCCGGCCCGGGGCCAGCAGCAGCTGGGCGAGCAGCGCCCGCACCCGGGGCCCGCCGACCGCCAACGCGGTGCCGTCCGGACCGCGTACCTCCGTGGGGCCCAGGATCCCGAAGAACATGTGGGCGATTCTCTCCCACGACGATCAGCGGGCGGGACAGTTTTCCGTCCGCCAGCGGGGGAATCCGGGCCTTATGGTGCAGTTCGGATACACAATGTTGACCGAGCAGGCCGGCCCCCGCGACCTGGTGGACCATGTGGTCCGCGCCGAGCAGGCCGGCTTCGACTTCTCCGTGATCTCCGACCACTACTTCCCGTGGCTGGACGTCCAGGGCCACGCACCCTACGCGTGGAGCGTGCTCGGGGCGGCCGCGTGGGCCACCAGCCGGATCCCGCTGATGACCTATGTGACCTGCCCGACCATGCGCTACCACCCGGCGGTGGTCGCGCAGAAGGCCGCCACCGTGCAGCTGCTCTCAGGGGGCCGCTTCCGGCTGGGGCTGGGCTCGGGGGAGAACCTCAACGAGCATGTGGTCGGCGGCGGCTGGCCACCGGTGGACGTACGCCACGAGATGCTGGAGGAGGCCCTGGAGGTCATCCGGGCGCTCTTCGCCGGAGGCTATGTCAACCACCACGGGACGCACTTCGACGTGGAGTCCGCCCGGCTCTGGGACCTGCCCGACCCCCCGCCGCCGATCGGCGTCGCGGTCTCCGGCGAGCAGTCCTGCTCCCTCGCGGGACGGCTGGCCGACCTGGTGATCGCCACCGAGCCGGACGGCGCACTGCTGGACGCCTTCGCCCGGCACGGCGGGAAGGGCAAACCCCGCGTCGGGCAGCTGCCGATCAGCTACGACCCCGACCCGGACACCGCCGTGGCGCGCGCCCACGAGCAGTTCCGCTGGTTCGCCGGCGGCTGGAAGGTCAACTCGGAGCTGCCCGGCACCGCGGGGTTCGCCTCCGCCTCGCAGTACGTCCGCCCGGAGGACGTGGCCGCGGCCATCCCCTGCGGCTCCGACCCGCAGCTCTTCGTGGACGCGGTACGGCCCTATGCCGAAGCCGGATTCACCGAGGTGGCCCTGGTGCAGGTGGGCGGCGACGCCCAGTACCCGTTCCTGGACTGGGCCGAGAAGTCGCTGCTCCCCGCGCTGCGGGAGCTGTGAGCAGAACCCGTTGGAGGAGAGAGCAGATGGACGAAGCCGCAACCGTCGGTGTCGACGCCGGACAGCTCGACGAGAGCGTGCTGATGCACGAACTGGAGCAGATCCACCGCACCCGCCACGACGCCCTGCTGCACGGTTCCGCCGAGGCGCTGGACCGGCACACCACCCGCATGGCGGAGCTGGAGGAGGAGTACCTGCGCCGCCACCCGCAGCGCCAGGTCACCGCCGGCCGCACCCGTCTCGGCGCCCGCGCCCGCACCCACGCGGGAGGAATGGACCCGGACGCGCTCCGCGGCCTGTCCTGATCGGTCCCCGCACCACCCGGTCCCGGGCCCTGGTCGGCAGGGCCCGGGGCCGGGTGCCGTCCCAGGCCGTGCCACCGGCGGCCGGGTGCCGTCCAGGGGCGGGGGACCCGGCGGCGCGGCGCCCCGGCGTCGGCCGTACGGGTGCCCTGCCGGACGCCGTCGCATGAAGGCCGGGGCCCCGGGTACCGCCCCGGGCTACCGCCGTCAGACCAGCGGCGGACACCCGACTCCACCCCTGGAGGACCCATGTCCCAGCTCAGCCCGATCGACCTGCAGAAGGCCCTGGCCGGCGTCGACTACCCCGCCGACCGCGAGCAGCTGGCCCAGCAGGCCCGCGCCAACCGCGCGGACAGCGGCCTGATCGATCGCATCTCCCGGCTCGACCAGTCGACGTTCCAGAGCCCCGCAGAGGTCAGCAAGGCCCTGTTCAAGCACGCCTGACCGCCTGTCCCCGCCCCGCCGACGGCGGGGCGGGGGTGGTCGTCCAGGGCCGGCGGGCTCCATCCCGGACCGCCCGCCCTCGGACGGCCCCGGACCGCCCTCGGCGGAGGTGTCCGCTCCCTCCGCACCGGCGCTCCGCGGGGCCCCGCCGCGTCGCAGCCGGTCCCCTCCCCAGGCCCGCACCCCGCCCCTGTCCCTTATCCACATCT
>NZ_LIQR01000582.1 GCF_001418575.1 Peterkaempfera griseoplana | reverse complement strand
CCTGCGCACCGGTGCGCAGGTCGACCACGCGGACCAGGATGTCCTCGCGCTGGAAGACGGTCGCCCTGACCAGCGGGTTGGCGGGGTCCTGCACGGCCTGCTCGTCATGGCCGGCCAGCAGCTTGGCGGCGACCTGGGCGCAGCCGCGGCGCACCGGGTAGATCAGGGCGCGGCGGCGCAGGTCGCCGCTGCCGACGGCGCCGGCGGCCTCGCAGTGGTGGACGGCGGGCAGTGCCGCGCGGGCGAAGAAGGACTGGACCGATCCCGGGTCGGCGAAGTCGCGGGCCTCCTCCAGGTGGGGGTTGATCGCCTCCTCGACGGCGCGTACCTCGGGCTGCTGGGCGACGTGCCGCAGCGCCGCTCCGAGGTCGCCCTCCACCTCCACCGCGCGCACCACCCGGTTGCCGTGCATGTAGAGGGAGGTGCGCAGCAGCCGGGTGTGCTCGTCGACGCGGGCACGCGGCGAGGTGTAGCCGGCCAGGATCTCGGCGACGGCCTCCTCGCTCCCGGGCTTCACGGTGAAGGTGATGGCGTGCCGGACCGTGCCGCCGGGCCGGCCCTGGCCGGCCGGGCGCTGCCCGCCGCCGTGGCGGCGGGCGGACTCGGCGTCCCCGGGCTCGGGGGTCTCCCGGGCGATGGTGAACCGCAGCGAACGGGTGTCACGGACGCAGCCGTGCAGCGGCTTGACGAGCTCTCGGTGCTCTGCGCTGTCCACCCAGCTGAGGAAGTGGGCGGCGTTGTCCCACTCGCTGGTGATCAGCCACCTGGTGGGTTCCTCGATGGACTGGCAGAGCTGGTCGCTGATGTGGCCGGGGACGGCGGCCACCTGGTGGCGGATCTGCTCGTAGGCGTCGAGGAAGCGCTGCTGCTGGCCCTCGTTGACATCGCAGAGGAGGACGACCCGCAGCCGTGAGGTGGCCTGGTCGGCAAGGGTGGGCGATTCGGACAGGGCGGTCATGAGGCACGTTCCCTTCGGGGAGCCGGTATGGGGACCGGGTCGTGATCCGGCCCGGCTTCGATGGTCACCCCGTGTCCTGAATGCGGCGACGCCCGGCGGTCCATATGGGCGAACACCGTGACCAACCGTCGGGAAACGGGCATGGACAACCCAGGCGTCGCCGACGGCGGCGCATGCCGGGCCGCGTCCGACCGCGTCCCGGACCGTCCGCACGCGTGCTGGAGCGATGAATGAGAGCGAAGATCGACGAGCGGGTTCCGGTGCTGATCGCGGGCGGATCCCTGGTGGGCCTGTCCACCTCGCTCTTCCTGGGGCGCCTGGGTGTCCGGCACCTGGTGGTGGAGCGGCATGCGGGCACCTCGGTCCACCCCCGGGGCCGCGGCAACAACGTCCGCACCATGGAGCTGTTCCGTACGGCCGGGGCCGAACCGCTGATCCGTGAGGCGGCGTCGGTGCTCTCCGGCAACCACGGCATCCTCCAGGTGGGCACGCTCACCGGCGGCCCGCAGGAGTGGCTGTTCCGGGAGATCGACCCGGGCGGCGGACTGGCCCGCTTCTCCCCCAGCGGCTGGTGCCTGTGCAGCCAGAACGACCTGGAGCCGGTGCTGCTGCGGTACGCCCGGGACCTGGGCGGAGAGGTCCGGTTCGGTACCGAGCTGGTCGACTTCGAGCAGGACGCGGCGGGCGTGACGGCCGTCGTCCGGGACCGCTCCGACGGCGGTCTGCGCACGGTCCGCGCCGACTACCTGGTGGCCGCCGACGGGCCGCGCAGCCCGGTACGGGAGCGGCTGGGCATCGGCCAACAGGGCCCCGGCGACCTCTTCCACAACGTCTCCATCACCTTCCGCGCCAAGCGGATGGCGGACGCGGTGGGCGACCGGCGGTTCATCGTCTGCTATCTGACGGACCCTGAGGGCGAGGGCGCGCTGCTGCCGGTGGACAACGAGGCCGACTGGGTCTTCCACGCCCCCTGGCACCCGGAGCGCGGGGAGACCCTGGAGGACTTCACCGACGAGCGGTGCATCCGCCACATCAGGGCGGCGGCCGGCATCCCGGACATGGAGGTGGAGATCACCGGCCGGGCGCCGTGGCACGCGGCCGAGCGGGTCGCCGAGCGCTACGGCGCGGGGCGGGTCTTCCTCGCCGGCGACTCCGCCCACGAGATGTCGCCGACGGGTGCGTTCGGCTCCAACACCGGCATCCAGGACGCGCACAACCTGGCGTGGAAGCTGGCCGCGGTGCTGGGCGGCTGGGCCGGACCGGCGCTGCTGGACAGCTACCAGGCGGAGCGGCGGCCGGTCGCGGTCGCCACCAGCGCCCGGGCGTCGGCGCGGTCCGCGGAGCACCAGCACCCGGGGTACGACGTGACCCCGGGGACGGGCCGGCGCGGCAATGTGCTGGGGGTGGTGCTGGGCTACCGCTACACCGAGGGCGCCCTGGTGGGTGCCGATCCGGAGCAGCCCGTGCTGCCCGAGCGCTTCCGGCCCGGCGGGGAGCCCGGCACCCGGGCACCGCACCTGTGGTGCTACCGCTACGGCACCCGGCTGTCGACGCTCGACCTCTACGAGCGGTCCATGGTGCTGCTCAGTGGTCCGTCCGGGCACATCTGGCATGCCGCGGGCGCGGCGGCGGCCGAGGAGACCGAGGTGCCGCTGGACCGCTACCTGGTGGGGGACGGCCCGGAGCACAACCTGGCGCCCGAGCCCGGTGCGGACTGGTGCGAGCTGCACGGCACGGAGCGGGACGGGGCCGTCCTGGTGCGGCCGGACGGCTTCGTCGCCTGGCGGGCCCGCTCGGCCGGGGCCGACCCGCGCCGGGAGTTGGAGGAGGCGCTGCGTTCGGTGCTCGCCCTGGGGTAGCTCCGGGCGGCGCCCCGTGCGGCCGGGTCAGGGGTCCAGCCAGTGCTGCCGGCCGAGGCTGATCAGGCGCATCCGGCGCCGCGCGGTGTCGACGATCCGCTCCTCGGCCTGCGGGTCGTCCGGCGGGGCTTCCAGCAGTGCCGCCGCGGTGGCCACCATCAGATCGACGAAGAGGTCGGCCAGCATCCGGATGTCGTCGCGGCTCCAGCCGCGGTAGCCGGGCTGCGCCGCCAGGTCGGCGGCCAGTTCCTCGCCGAAGAGCCGGAATCCGGCGTCCACGGCGTTGCGGACGGACCGTACGCCGCCGTGCCGCTCCCGGGCCAGGAAGCGGAAGTGGGCCCGGTGCAGCCGGACGTAGTGCGCCGTCACCTCCACGGACCGGCGGATCACCTCGTCCGGCCCGGCCTGCTCCGCGCGGATGGCCCGCAGCATGCCGTGCAGTGAGCCGAAGGACTCCTCGACGAGGGCGGTCCCCAGCTCCCCGGTGTCGCGGAAGTGCCGGTAGAAGGCGGCCGGTGAGATGCCGACCTCACGGGTGACCTCGCGCAGGCCGAGGCTGCTGAGGCTCTGGTGCTCCAGCAGCCGCAGCGCCGCGTCCAGCAGTGCGCGCCGGGTCTGCTGCTTCTGGGCCTGTCTGACCCCGGGAGTGTGGCTCATCTCATTCGGTGAACAACTGTTTGCTCATGGCTGCGAGTGTACGCTGGATCCGTCAGTGAACAACTGTTCTCCGAAACTGCCGCGGCACCGTCAGGCCGCCCCAGGGAAAGGCAGTCCATGGCTCTGCTCGCCGTCGTCATCGTCCTCGCGGGCCTGCTGGCCGGCGCCGCCTCGTACGCCTCCACGCCGGTGGTGCTGGTGGCGGCGGGCCTGATCGGCGCCTGGCTTGCGGTCTTCGCGGTCCGCGAGCGCGCCGCCCGGACCCGGCGCCGCCGGTCCGGCCCCTCCCGCGTCCAGGAAGGCTGAACCGTGGAAGACCTCGCACACTCGCCCCGCACCACCGCTCCGCGTACCGCTGCTGCGCGCACGGAGGCCGACGGCACCGCCGTGGCCGCGTTCGTCCTGGGCCTGCTGGGCCTCTTCTTCTTCAATGTCGTCCTCGGCCCGTTCGCCATCGGCCTGGCCGCCACCGCGCTGCTGCGCGGCACCGCCCGGCGCGGCAGGGCGCTGCTGGGTCTCGCACTGGGCGCGGCGGACCTGCTGGTGATGGCCGTCCTGGTGGCGACCCACCACGGGATCGCCTGGAGCCCCGGCTCCTGAGTGGCCGTCAGCCGGGCTGGTCCCCGGCGGGCGGGGTGAACTCGGCCAGCAGCAGGGTGCGGTCGTCGGCGGGGCTGCGGCCGGCGGTGCCCCGCAGCAGGGAGTCGCAGACCGCCTGGGGACTGCCCTGGGCGGTGGTGAACAGCTGAGCCAGTCGCAAAATGCCGATGTCGATGTCCTCGTGCCGGCTCTCCACCAGTCCGTCGGTGTAGAGCAGCAGCAGGGTGGGGGCGGTCACCCGCAGTACGGTGGGCTCGGCCGCCCAGGAGCCCAGGCCCAGCGGCAGGCCCGCCCCCAGCGGGACCACCGAGGTACGGCCGCCGCGCACCCGGAGCAGCGGCGGCGGATGACCGGCGGCGATCAGGGTGCAGGTGGCGGCGGCGGGGTCCCACTCGGCGTACAGGCAGGTGGCGAAGGACGCCCCCGGGGTGTCGGCGGCCAGCGCGTCCAGGTGGCGCAGCAACTCCTGCGGCTCGGTGTCCAGGGCCGCCAGCGTCCGCACCGCGGTACGCAGCTGGATCATCGCCACGGCGGCCTCCGGGCCGTGGCCCATGGCGTCGCCGACGATCAGCCCGACCCGGCCGGACGGACGCCGGATGACGTCGAACCAGTCGCCGCCCACGCCCGCCTGCGTGTCCGCGGGCAGGTAGCAGAAGGCGCCCTCCACGGCCGGCTGGTCGGGGATGTGCTGCGGCAGCACGCTGCGCTGCAGAGTGAGGGAGACGGCCCGTTCCCGGGTGTAGCGGTGGGCGTTGTCGATGGCCAGGGACGCCTTGGTGCAGAGTTCCTCGGCGAAGCAGCGGTCCTCGTCGTCGAAGGGCTCACGTTCACTGGTACGCCAGAAGGTGACCGCCCCCAGCGGGGTGCCGCGGGCCCGGAGCGGCGCGGAGATGCATGAGCGCAGGCCGTGGGCGAGGAGCCGGTCCGGCGGCTCGGAGCAGTGGCCCTGCTCCGTGACGGTGGGCGGCAGGCCCGATCCCGGTGCGATGGCTCCGCGCACCGCCTGGTCCAGGGGCCTGCGGACCGGGATGGTGGTGCCCTCGGGGTACAGCGGGGGGTCGCCGCGGATGCCTCCGATGGCCACCCGTCGCAGTCGGGTGGCACCGTCGGTGGTCAGCGCTCCGCCGTCCTCCAGCAGGGGTGTCGCCAGGTCCACCGCGACGAAGTCCGCGAAGCGGGGTACCGCCACCCGGGCCAGTTCCCGAGCGGTGCGGGTCACATCGAGGGTGGAGCCGACCGCCACACTCGTGTCGTACAGCAGTTCGAGCTTGGATCTGGCCTTCTCCGCCTTCCGCCACTGGAAGCGGCCGCGGGCGGCCATCTGCGAGACGGCCGCCCCGATGATCAGGAGCAGGGCGCTGGTCTGGGAGTCGTAGAGCTTGTTGGTCTCCAGCTGGCCCCACGGAGGGGTGAAGAAGAAGTCGAACCACACCGCGGCGGACAGGGCCGCCAGGATGCCGATGGCGCGGTAGCCGCTGGCGGCCACGGCGACGACCACCGCCACCATCACCAGCGCCTCACCGACCGAGGAGAAGTACGTCCGGAACGGCACAAGGAGGATCCCAGCGAGCAGCGGCCCCAACAGGGCACAGATCGCCGCCCCCCAGCGCCTCCTTTTGCGCACCACAGGTCCTGTCTACCACCACCCGCCGGCATCCGCGCTGCCACCACCCGCCGGCACCCGCGCACCTGGTCCCCACCCGTCGGACACCGGCCGCACAGCACGCGGAGGCCGTTCCCGTTCCGTGCGAGGCGCGGACGGAGGTCGCGCGGCACGGCGGCGGCCGTGCCCGGGACGTGGACGTGGACATACGGCAGCGCGCCCGGACGGCCGGTTTCCGCGACGGTGCCGGAGACGGCTCCACCGGTCGACCGGGGTGCTCGTGCCCCTTTTCCCCAGCCGGGAATTCCTTTGCCCGGACACCGACGGACTGGTTGGATACTCCCAGCCGT
Organism: Peterkaempfera griseoplana; assembly: GCF_001418575.1. Taxonomy (GTDB): domain Bacteria; phylum Actinomycetota; class Actinomycetes; order Streptomycetales; family Streptomycetaceae; genus Peterkaempfera; species Peterkaempfera griseoplana. Next base: position 3,362 of record NZ_LIQR01000582.1, on the reverse strand, counting down.
CCGCGCCGTTGCGGACCGGCTCCGTCGACGAGGAGGTGTGGAGCACATGCGCACGAGTGCCCGGCAGTTGAGCCCGCGTACCGGCCCCAGCCCCCTCCTCATGACGGAGACACCTTGTCGCTTCACCTCACCCCACTGACCGACCCCGCCGACGGACCGCACAGCCGGCGTCTTGCCTGGCTCGCGTCCGACGCCGACGCCGTCCCGGCCGGAACCGCCTTCCTGCGGCTGTTCACCGACCCCGGGCGGGAGCACCTCGCCGAACTGACCGTCCAGGTGCATCCCGCGGAGCGGCGCAGGTATGTCGGCTCCCGGCTCCTCGACGCCGCCGTGGCCGCCGCCCGGGACGACGCCCGGCGTTCCGTCGTGGCGCAGGCGGAGGCCGGATCGCCCGGGGACCGCTTCCTGGCGGCCCGCGGTTTCCGCAAGGTCCTCACCCTGCGGTTCTCGCGCCTCTCCCTGGCGTCGGTGGACACCGCCGCCCTGACCGAGATCGTCGAGCGCCCACATCCCGGCTACCGGCTGGCATCGTGGCACGGGACCGTCCCCGACGACCTCGCCGAGACGTTCGCCGACTCGCGTCGCGCCATGGACGACATGCCCATGGACGACGCCGACCACGGCACCGTGACCTGGGACGTGGACCGCGTACGGGCCGCCGCGAAGGCCGTCGAGCAGCGCGGCGACCAGTTGCACACCGTCGTCGCCGTCGACACCTCCACCGGCTCGATCGCCGGGTTCACCGAACTCGTCATCCCCGGCGACGGCACCGGCGACGGTCAGCACTACGGCACGGGTGTGCTGCCCGAGCACCGCGGACACGGGCTCGGACGGTGGATGAAGGCCGAGTCGATCAGACACGCCCGTGGACGCTGTCCTGACCTGGGCGGCCTGCTGACCGACACCGCCGACGGCAACACGCACATGAGACGCATCAACGACGGTTTCGGCTACACACCCACACACACCACGCACCAGCACCAGCTCGACCTCTGACCGCGCACTGACGGGCCGGACCCGGGCGTCGCCCCGGTCCGGCCCGTCGACCCGCTCGACGCCCTGCCGCGCCGCGGCTCTGCCGTACTACCGTTCCGCCGCCGGTGAACACCGGTCCGGCCGTGCCGTGCGGTTCCTACAGTCCGTTCCCATGACGACGGTTACCACACGCACGGTCGAGTACCCCGCCGACGGCCTGACGATGGTCGGGCACCTCGCGCTCCCGGCCGGTGCCGACCGCCGGCCCGCGGTCCTGGTCGGGCCCGAGGGGCCGGGGCTGAACGACTTCCAGCGCCGCCGGGCCGACGCCCTCGCCGAACTCGGCTATGTGGCGCTGGCCTTCGACATCAACGGCGGCCGCTGGTTCTCCGACCCCCAGGAGATGCTGGCGCATGTGATGCCCCTGCTCGCCGACCCGGGCCGGATGCGGGGCATCGGCCACGCGGCGCTCGACGTACTGCGCGCCGAACCGCGGACCGACCCCGACCGGATCGCCGCCATCGGCTACGGCACCGGCGGCGCCATTGCGCTGGAACTCGGGCGCGACGGCGTCGACCTGCGCGTGATCGGGACGGTCAACGCCCTCACCACGGGCCGACCGGGCGAGGCGGCGCGCATCCGCTGCCCCGTGTGGGCCGGGGTCGGGTCGGAGGACCCGATCATGCCGGCCGCCCAACGGGACGCGTTCACCGCCGAGATGCAGGCCGCGGGCGTCGACTGGCGCCTCGTAATCTACGGCGGCGCCCTGCACGCCTTCCACCATCCGCCGGTCCCGCAGGCAGTACGGCCCGGCGTCGGCTACCACCCGCGGCACGCGGAGCGGGCCTGGCGTGACATCGTCGGACTGCTCGCCGAGTGCGTTCCCACGACGGAGTGACCAGCCGCGCCTGGGGCCTGTCGCCGCCACCGGCCCTGATCGACCGGGCATCTCCGCAGTCCGGTGCGGGCGGCCAGGCCGCGAAAACGTCCGGCTTCAGGGGCCGCTGGGTCCGTACGCCACCGGTGCCGAGCAGTCCGCGCCGCGCCGCGCAGACTGCCGGTGGGTGCAGACGGGGAGGACCGCCCTCGGTGCGCGCGGCACCGGAACGGTGACCGACGCCGTGCCCGCTCCCGGCCGCACCCGCGATGGTGCGGCCGCCGAGCCGTCACACCGCCGTGGACGACCGCCCTTCTCCGCGGTGTGGACACCATCCATGACCGACAGTCAGCACAGGGCACTGCCGCATCAGCTGCCGAGCTGCCTGGGCGAATCCCCGTCGGGGCCGGTCCGGCGCGGTGCCCGCCGCTGCCGGTACACCCCTCGCACACAGGGGGGAGGACCGGCACTGCTGGACGTAACTCCTGCGCCACCGGCCCCTCCAGTCCCTCCGGTGGCACAGGCACCGGCCTCCGTGCAGACTGAGTGGCGCAGGTCCGACCGCCGTCCGGTGACCCGGAAGAGGTCCTTTCGCCGGATCAGGCGGACTCCACGAGACCACATCACGGAGGACCGATGAACCGCACGTCCACCTCCCGCTGGGCCAGGATTCCCCTGGCCGCCGGTGCCGCCGTCCTGCTCGCCGTGAGCGCTCCCGCCACGGCCTGGGCTGCGACCGGGCCGGTGCAGGTCACGCTCATGCCGGAGGGCAAGCACATCACCGTGAACGACCCGACGGACGGCCACTGTTACACCGTCCACGAGTTGTCGCCGGGCTCCACCGGCAAGTTCCGGGCCCTGGCCAACAACACCGACAAGTCGTTCCACCTCTACGGCGACAGCTCCTGCGGCTCCGAGGCGCACACGCCCATCGCACCGGGCGGGACACTCGTCGGCCTCGACTTCGGGTCGTTCAAGCTCAGCTGACCCGGCCGGCTCCGCACCGAGCCACCCGGGCCGCCGCCACCGGCATCTGATCCGGTGGCGGCGGTCTGTCGTTGCGAGGCTTCCGGCCGCCGCCTGCAACATATCTGACGTCATGTCAGTCGGTGCGCGGCCGCCTAGTCGGTGACCCGGCCCTGCAGTTGGGAGGAGGGTACGCCTCGCAGCCTCCGCTCTCCGGCTCGCGACCCCGGAAGGCACAGGCCTTGCTAGCTTCATCCGGCCGGCTCCTCTCCCCCGCGCCTGCCACGTCAGGACGCGGCCGGGTTGCGGCCGGTGGCCGGCCGCGTAGCGTGGATGCCGACGCCCCCTCCGGAGAGGACGCCGGCCGCCGCCCTCCGCCACCGTGACGTCCCCGGCCTCCGGTCGCCGCCGCGACGGATCGGAGACCCGCCCCACCCCCGAGACGACCGCACCCCTCCTGCGGCGGGCTGCCCCGTCCGCGCCGAGGGCCTGTCCGACGATTCGCGCCCGGCCCTGACCGCTGGGAGGTGCCCCCGGACACAGC
>NZ_LIQR01000581.1 GCF_001418575.1 Peterkaempfera griseoplana | reverse complement strand
GGATAGTTGGTGCGCTCCCGGAAGAACACCAGCTCGACGCCGTCGAAGACGGTCCTGGTCTCGCGGTTCAGTCCGTTGTTGGGCCGGTAGTTGAGCAGTGAGGTGAACAGCGGGGTGTCGCCCGTCACCGCGCTGGCCTGCTGGGCCAGGGCGAGCGGGGCGTGCTCGTGCTCCAGGAGCTCCGCCAGCTGACCACGCATCGCGGAGACGGCCTCCACCGCGCCCAGCCGGTCCACCCGCAGCCGCACCGGCAGCGTGTTGATGAACGGGCCGGGGACCCGCTCGGCACCGGCGCCGGCATTCATCCGCCCCAGCAGCACCGTGCCGAACACCACGTCGTCCCGGCCGCTGAGCACGGAGATCAGCCGCGCCCAGGCCACATGCATCACGGTCGCCGGGCTGGCGCCCAGGCGACGCGCGACGCTCCGCAGGCGGCGCGCAAGCTCCGGCTCCAGCCCGACCTTGGCCTCGGCCGAGTCCATGCCGTCGCCGCGCACGTTCAGCACGCCGTACGGTGCGGTCGGCTCGTCCACGTCGCCCAGCAGACCGCCGAAGTACCGCTCGTGCTCGCCGCTGTCCACCCCCGCGCGTGCCTGCGCCACGAAGTTGCGGAAGGGCAGGGGCTCGGGAAGGTCGCCGCCGCGCTGTTCGAGGAACGCCTGCACCTCGCCCAGCAGCAGTTCCAGCGCCGTGTGGTCCTCGATGATGTGGTGCGGACGCAGCAGTGCCAGCCAGCCGTTGCCGTTGGGCTCGGGCGCCAGGTGCAGACGCATCAGCGGGGCCCGGCGCAGGTCCATCGACAGTCCGCCGGCCGCCAGCAGGTCGGCGACCGGGTCCGCGCTCTGCGGGTCCAGGGTCACCTCTTCGGCGTGCAGCAGCGCGTGCCGCCACACCACCTGGACGGGCTCCGGCAGGCCCTCCCAGACCACCGACGAGCGGAAGATGTCATGCCGGTCCACCACTGCCTGGAGGGCGGCGACGAAGGCGTCGAGTCGTTCCCGGGTGTCGAACGCCAGCACCGCCGTCGTCACATAGGCGTCCTCGCCGCCGTCCGCCAGCAGGTGGTGGAAAAGCAGGCCCGACTGCAGGGGTGCCAGCGGATAGATGTCCGCGACATTGGCGGCGCCGCCGTCGACGGTGGCGACGACGCGCTCGATCTCCGCGGGCGAGAGCTCCACCAGCGGCAGCATCTCCGGGGTGATCTCCTGGGCGTCCGCCGGAATGGCGTTGGCCGGCACCTCGGCCCGGTCCGCGACCGCCGTCGCCGCCAGCCGGGCGGGGGTCGGTGCGTCGAAAAGCGCCCGCACCGACACCTGGACGTTCTGCTCCCGCAGAATCTCCACCAGGCGTACGGCCAGCAGGGAGTTGCCCCCGAGGGCGAAGAAGCTGTCCTCGACGCCGACGTTCTCCAGGCCCAGGACCTCGGCGAACGCCGCACAGAGGATCTCCTCGCGCACGTTCGACGGTCCGCGGCCTGCACCGGTGGTGTATTCGGGGGCGGGCAGGGCCCTGCGGTCCAGCTTCCCGTTCACCGTCAACGGCAGCGCGTCCAGCACCACCACCGCCGACGGCACCATGTACGCCGGCAACCGCTCCGCAGCGAACTCCCGCACC
>NZ_LIQR01000580.1 GCF_001418575.1 Peterkaempfera griseoplana | reverse complement strand
CGGGTCGGCCGACCCGTGCCACCCGCCCTGCTCCCCGACGAGCAGATCCTCAGGGAAGTGATCAATGGACTCCGTGCGCTCTGACAGCGCGAACGCCCAGGTGCTCGCGCTGAAGATCCTGGTCGCCGGCGGCTTCGGCGTCGGCAAGACCACCCTGGTCGGGTCGGTGAGCGAGATCCGGCCGCTGCGGACCGAGGAGCAGCTGACGCAGGCCGGTGCGGCCGTGGACGACCTGGGCGGGGTGGAGCAGAAGACCACCACCACGGTGGCGATGGACTTCGGCCGGATCACCATCAGGGAGGGACTGTCGGTCTACCTCTTCGGCACCCCGGGGCAGGACCGCTTCTGGTTCCTGTGGGACGAGCTCGCCCAGGGTTCGCTGGGGGCGGTGGTGCTGGCCGACACCCGGCGGCTGGACGACTGCTTCCCGGCGGTCGACTTCTTCGAGCACCGGGGCATCCCGTTCGTGGTCGCCGTCAACCGCTTCTCGGGGGCGCCCGAGCATGCGGCGGAGGAGGTGTCCCGGGCCCTGGACCTCGACCCCGGGACTCCGGTGATGGTCTGTGACGCCCGCCGCCGTGCGTCCGGCAAGGAGGTGCTGATCCGGCTGGTGGAGCACGCCGGCCGGGTGCACGCCGCCCGGCTGCTGGACGCCTCCACCGGCTGATCCGCCGAGGCGGCAGGGGCCGCGGACGCGAAGCCGCGCCCGTCCACCGGGGGAGGGAGGACGGGCGCGGTGCCGAGGGGGTGTCAGACCTCCGCGGGGGCCGGCGCCTGGGCGGGTACGGAGCCCTGCTCCTCCGCCGCCGGCTGCGCGGCCTCGTTGAGCGAGGTCTCGTCGAACGGCAGCCGGCCGGCCAGCACGGCGTCCGCCCGCTCACGGTCCAGCTCCCTGGTCCAGTGGCCGATCAGCACGGTGGCGACCGCGTTGCCCGCGAAGTTGGTGAGCGCGCGCGCCTCCGACATGAAGCGGTCGATGCCGACGATGAGGCCGACACCGTCGACCAGTTCGGGCCGGTGCGACTGGAGGCCGCCGGCCAGGGTGGCCATACCGGCGCCGGAGACCCCGGCCGCGCCCTTGGAGGCGATCACCATGAAGAGCAGCAGCCCGATCTGCTGGCCGGCGGAGAGCGGCCGGTCCATCGCCTCGGCGATGAAGAGCGAGGCCATGGTGAGGTAGATGGCGGTGCCGTCCAGGTTGAAGGAGTAGCCGGTCGGCACGGTGATGCCGGCGACCGGGCGGCTCACTCCCAGGTGCTCCATCTTGGCGATCAGGCGCGGCAGCGCGCTCTCCGAGGAGGAGGTGGAGAGGATCAGCAGGAACTCCCGGCCCAGATAGCGCAGCAGCTGCACGATGTTGATGCCGGTGACCAGGCGCAGCAGCCCGCCGAGGATGATCCCCACGAAGATCAGGCAGGTGGCGTAGAAGGCCAGCATGACCATGGCCAGGCTCTTCAGCGCGTCCAGGCCCGTCGCGCCGACCAGTGCCGCCATGGCGCCGAAGGCACCCACCGGAGCCGCCCACATGATCATCTGCATCACCCGGAAGACCAGCCGCTCCAGGTGCTTCACCCCGCGCAGCACGGGCTCGCCCAGCGGCCCCATCGCCTGCAGGGCGAAGCCCACCAGCAGGGCCACCAGCAGGGTCTGCAGCACCTGGCCCTCGGTCAGGGCGGAGAGCAGCGAGGTGGGGACGATGCCCACCAGGAAGTCCGTGGTGCTCTCCGCGGAGGTCCCGGCCTGCGCCTGCCCGGCCTTGCTCAGCGCCTCGGTGAGGTGCAGCCCGGCCCCGGGGTGGACCAGGTTGCCCACGACCAGGCCGATGGCCAGGGCCACCGTGGACATCACCATGAAGTAGCCAATGGTGAGGCCGCCGACGGCGCCGACCTTGGCGGCGCTGCGTACCGAGCCGATGCCCAGCACGATGGTGCAGAAGATCACCGGGCTGATCATCATCTTGATCAGATTGACGAAGGCGGTGCCCAGCGGCTTGAGGTCCACGGCCACGCCCGGTGCGGCCAGACCCAGCAGAACGCCGGCGACCACTGCGCCGATCACCGCGAGGTAGAGATAGTGGGTGGTGTCCCGGCGGCGGCCCGGCACGGGGCCCGCCTCGGGGGCGGCGGACGACATGAGCGGCTCCTCGGCCCCGGCGGCACTGCCGGGGCGGGTCGACGGACGATCCTGGGGGGCGGATCGCTCCGACTATGGGCGCCGGCGTGAGCCACGTCACGTTTGCGTTCATAACGTTCACGCCCGCCCGTCCCCCGGGGCGCGGGGGCGCACGGGGGCCGAGGCAGACTGTGGGGCATGAGCCCGCTCCCCGTCCGCCTCTGGCGCCGCTGCCGTGCCCTGCTGCGCGGCCGCCGCCGCAGCCTGGCCGGGCAGCTCTTCGCGGTGCAGACGGTGATCGTCGCGGTGGTGGTCGCGGTCGGCGCCACCCTGGCCTACCTCAGCGCCGCCGGGCGCGCCCAGGATGCGGCCTTCCACCAGGCCCGCGCCGTGGCCGTCGCCGTCGCCGACTCACCCGCCGTCCTCGCCGCGGTCCGCAGCCCCGACCCCTCGGCCGCGCTCCAGCCGTACGCCGCCCGGGTCGACCGGGACTCCGGTGTGGACTTCGTCACCATCATGGACACCCGGGGCATCCGCTGGACGCACCCCGACCCCGCCCAGATAGGCAGGCCCTACCTGGGCAACATCCGGCAGGCCCTCGCCGGGCAGACCTACCGCGAGACCTACACCGGCACCCTCGGCCTCTCCGTCCGCGTGGTCACCCCGGTCCGTGATCCGCAGGGCCGGATCGCCGCCCTGGTGAGCGCCGGCATCACCGTGCAGAACATCAACGCCGGACTGCGCCCGCTGCTGCTCACCATGGTCTGCGTCGCCGCGGCCGCCCTCGCCCTCGGCGGCCTCGGCACCTATGTCGCCAACGCCCGGCTGCGGCGCCACACCCACGGAATGAACGCCACCCAGCTCAGCCGGATGTACGAGTACCACCAGGCCACCCTGCACTCGGTGCGCGAGGGGCTGCTGCTGCTCGACGGCGGCCACCGGGTGGCGCTCTGCAACGACGCCGCCCGCGCCCTGCTCGGCCTCCCTGAGGGCGCCGCCGGCCGCCGGGTGGACCGGCTGGGGCTGCCGGGCTCCCTCACCGCCGCCCTCATGGAGGTCCCGCCCCGCCGGGACGAGGTGCACCTCACCGAGGAGCGGGTGGTGGTGGTCAACACCTCCGCCATCGGCGACGGACGCAGCGGCAGTCTCGGCACCGTGGTCACCCTGCGCGACCACACCGAACTGCAGTCGCTGGCGGGCGAGCTGGACTCCGTACGGGGCTTCGCCGAGGCGCTGCGCTCCCAGGCCCACGAGGCCGCCAACCGGCTGCACACGGTGGTCTCGCTGATCGAGCTCGGCCGCACCGCCGAAGCCGTGGAGTTCGCCACCGCCGAGCTGGCCCTCGCCCAGGAGCTCACCGACCGCGTCGTCGGCGCCCTCTCCGAACCGGTCCTGGCCGCCCTGCTGCTCGGCAAGGCCGCCCAGGCCGCCGAGCGCGGCGTCGAGCTCACCCTCACCGAGGACAGCTGGATCGACGACCGGGTCCTGCCTCCCGGGCTCGACGCCCGAGACCTGGTCACCGTCCTCGGCAACCTGGTGGACAACGCGGTGGACGCCGCCATCGGGAACGCCGCCCACCACGTCGGCCCACCCGCCGTCACGGTCACCGCCCGCACCGAGGAGGGCGTACTGCTGCTGCGGGTCGCCGACACCGGACCCGGCCTGGACCCCGGCGACGCCCCGCAGGTCTTCGAACGCGGCTGGTCCACCAAGCACCAGCCGGACCCCGGCCGCGCCCACGGCCGCGGCCTCGGTCTGGCCCTGGTCGCCCAGACCGTCCGGCGCTTCGGCGGCACCGTCGAGGTCGGCCGGGACACCGGGGCCGTCTTCACCGTCCGGCTCCCCCTCGACCGGGCGCCGCGCGCGGCCGCGGCACCATGACCGCCGCAACCGCAACCGCAGCGGCCGCCGGAGCGGCGAGGACCACAGGATCAGGCCCGGCCGCCGGAGCGGCGAGGACCACCGGACCAGCGACGACCACCGGAGCAGTAATGACCGCAGAACCCGCCATCTCCGTGCTGATCGTCGAGGACGACCCGGTGGCCGCCGCCGCCCACACCCTGTACGTCCGGCGCGCCCGAGGCTTCCGGCCGGCCGGCACCGTCCACACCGCGGCCGCCGCCCTGCACTTCCTGGAACGCCACCGGGCCGAGGGCACCCCCGTCGACCTGCTGCTGCTGGACCTCTACCTGCCCGACGGGCACGGTCTGCAGCTCTGCCGGAGCCTGCGCGCCGCCGGCCACACCACCGACGTCATCGCGGTGACCTCCGCCCGTGACCTGGGGATGGTGCGGCAGGCGGTCTCGGCGGGGGTGGTCCAGTACCTGCTGAAGCCGTTCAGCAGCGCCGCCCTCCACGACCGGCTGGAACGGTACGCCCGGTTCCGCGACACCCTGGCCCGCTCCGGAGAGGCCACCGGGCAGGCCGAGGTGGACCGGGCCTTCGCCGTCCTGCGCACCCCCGACCGCAGCGACCTGCCCAAGGGGCTCAGCGCCCCCACGCTGGACGCCGTCACCGCCGCCCTCCGCCAGGCCGGCGGAGGCCTCTCCGCGGGCGCGCTCGCCATCGAGGTCGGGGTCTCCCGGATCACCGCCCGCCGCTATCTGGAACACCTGGTCGCCGTCGGTCTCGCCGCTCGGGAGCCGCAGTACGGCCAGGTCGGCCGCCCCGAGCTCAGCTACCGCTGGCAGCCCCCGGCCCCCTGACCGGCTCCGTCCGGGGCGGGGCCCCGGCTGCGGGTGGCGAGGGCGAGATAGCGGTCGTCCCGGTCGGTGTAGTGGGTCAGGGCCCAGCCGGCGGCGGCGAGCAGGGGACGCAGCCGGGGCTCGGCGCGCAGGTCGTCCGGGGTGACGCGGCGGCCGTGCCGGGCGGCCAGGGCTGCCCGTCCGATCGGGTGGAACAGGGCGAGCCGTCCGCCCGGCCGGGTGACGCGGGCCAGTTCGGCCAGCGCCCGGGCCGGGTCCGGCAGATGGGAGACCAGCCCGGCGGCGAAGACCGCATCCAGAGCCGCGCCGGGGAGCGGCAGCCGTGCGCAGTCGGCGACCAGCAGCGCGGCCGCCGCGGTGCGGCCCTTGGCCGCGGCGGTGCGCAGCATGGCCGGGGTCAGGTCGGCGCCGAGCACGGTGCCGGAGGCGCCGACCGCCGCACGCAGGTCCGGCAGGGCGCGGCCGGTCCCGCAGCCGGCGTCCAGCACGGCCTGACCCGGCGTCAGTTCCAGCGCGGCGACGGCCTCCCGGTAGCGCGGACCGTCGTCGGGGAAGCGCACCTCCCAGTCCGCCGCCCGGGGGGTGAAGAACGTCCGCGTACGGGTGTGCCCGGCCCGGGCCGCCACCAGCGCGGCGAACCGGTCCAGCACCTCGTCGCGCCACGGGGCCAGCCGGGCCAGCCGCTCGGGCGCCTCCCTCAGCAGGTCGGCCCCCTCGCCGCCGCGGCCGTCCCCGGCCAGCTGGGCGGCGAAGACCCGTACGGTCTCCGGCTGCGCCTCCAGATGGAACTGCACCCCCCAGGCGGCCCCGCCCACGCGGAACGCCTGCACCCGGTAGCGCTCCCCGGTGGCCAGCAGCACGGCTTCGGGCGGCAACGCCATGGTGTCGCTGTGCCACTGGAGCACCCGGTGTTCCGCGCTCTGCGGCGACCCGGCGAAGAGCGGGTCGCCGGCGGCGGCCGGGGTCGGCCGTACCGGCTCCCAGCCCAGCTCCGTCCCCGCCGCGCCCTGCAGGGCGGCTCCGCCGGCGGCCTCGGCCAGCAGCTGGGCACCCAGGCAGATGCCGAGGACCGGCAGGTCGGCGGCCAGAGCGGCGCGCAGCAGGCCGAGCTCGGCGCGGCGGGAGGGGAACCCCTGGTCGCTCCAGGCGTCCTGGGGTCCGCCCAGCAGCACCAGGGCGTCCGTGCCGTCCGGGACCGCCTGCGGGACCTCGTCGCCCGCCTGGGTGCGGCAGTGCCGCACCTCCAGGCCCGCCCGCAGCAGCGCGTCGGCCACCGCATAGGGGCCCTCGCCCGCGTTGTGCTCGACCACCAGGACCGCCACCGGTCCTCCCTCCGTGCCCGTTCTCGCCCCGCCCCCGCAGCCTACGGCCGCGACGGGGCGGTGGCGGCGGTGAGCAGATGGCTGCTGACGCCCAGCAGCGACGGCTCGGACTCGGTGCGCCGGACCGCGTCCAGGGCCATGGCGCGCCGGGCCGGGTCGTCCAGCCACTCCACCACGTCGCCCATCAGCCAGGCGGCGCCCTCGACACCGTACTGCCCGGTCGTGACCAGGCCCGCCTCGGCGAACTCGGCCGGCACCTCGTCGGGACGGTGGAAGTAGGCGGTGGTGAACGTCGCCTCCGGTCCGATGGACCGAGTACGACCGTCATCCACGGTGGCGTGCACCCGGGCCTGGGTCGCGGCGTCGAAGTACCGGCCCTGGTTGAGCAGGTCATGGAGTCCGGCCCAGCGGTTGATCGTGGCGGCCACCACCAGCCCGCCCGGCCGTGCCACCCGGGCTGCCTCGGCCAGTGCGGCCACCCGGTCGGCGCGCTCGGTGAGGTGGTAGAGCGGGCCCAGCAGCAGCACCGCGTCGGCCGAGCCGTCGGCCGCGGGCAGCGAACGGGCGTCCCCGTGCCGGGCGGTGACCCCGGGGAGTTCCGCGGCCTGGGCGACATGGAGCGGTACCGGGTCCAGCAGCTCCACCCGGTAGCCGTCCGCCGCGAGCCAGGCCGCGTGCACCCCGCTGCCCCCGCCGACGTCCAGCACCCGGGCGGGCGCGGGCGGCAGCAGGCGGCGCAGGACGTCCTGGGTGCGCCAGAACTCCAGCCGCCCGGCCCCGCTGCGCAGCCGGGCGTCCTCCTGGCCCCGGGCGTAGTAGGCGAGGATCTCTTCCGGGACGGGCGGGTGCGCGGCGGCGAGCGGCTCGGTCATGGCACGTACCCTGGCCGACCCGCCGCTGGGCGGCAACCGGTATTCGGCCCGCTTTGCGCGGGTCAGCCCTGGTCGCGGGCGAGCCGGTCGAGCCCTTCGAGCAGGCCGGGCAGCTCTTTGCCGCGGCCGACGGGCAGTACCTCGCCGGGCTCGTCGTCGAGGAGCAGGAAGGCGATGTCGTCGGTACGGGCGACCAGGCTCCACCCCGGGCCGTCGGCGCGTACGGTCCGGGCGTCCTCCCCGGCGGGGCCGGAGCGGACCCGGCCGGCCGGCGGCGGCGTCGTCAGATAGTCGGCGGCCTCGGCCAGCGCATGTGCGATGCCGGGGTGCCCGGGTCCGCTGCCGGAGTCGGTGAACCGCACCTCGGCGGTCTGCTGCCGCCACTGGTGCCAGTTGCGGCCGACCTCGTCGGCGCCCAGGCGACGCTGCGCCGGGCCCCAGGCCGCGGGGTCGGGCGGGGTCAGCAGCGGGCCCTCGGCGTCGGCGGTGGTCGTGCGGGTCGGGGATGCCGGGGGTCTGGACGGCCAGCTCCAGCGGCCAGCCGGCGAGGCTGGCGACCACGGACCGCTCCGGCGGCTCCAGCTCGTACTCCAGCCCGCAGTCCCAGGCGGCGAC